>NZ_JBGQOQ010000016.1:0-88691 GCF_052119765.1 Pseudorhodobacter sp. W20_MBD10_FR17
ATTCGTTCTTCGTAGCTATACATGAACTATCTCCAAGATAGTCCAAGTTTTCGTCCGCACCCCCGCCGGGTCAGTTCTCAGTGACAATTAACATCCTGCGGGCGAAGAATGGGTCACGCAGGCTGAGGTTGGCTTGAACCTCATCATCCGACAGATAGTGAAATGTCATCGTCTTTGAGTTTTGTTGCTGAATAGTCAGGGCCGTATCGAATTCGGCGTAGATCGCCGTTGCGATACTCGGCATGGCGGACTCTGCCTTGCGGCGGTCGGTGGTCTTGGTGGAACGTCGCACCTGGATGTTCGTTGATGATCCTTGTAGTTCCACAGGCTTGGTAATCACCACATACCATTTGTTCCCTTTGGAAGGGATTTGAATGAGCTTTGGTGGGTGGAAGTTAGTTCCCAAATTAGTTCCCGATCTAGTGCCGTGGGTGCCTGAATACCCTGTAATTACTAGTTTATTGGGGAATTTTTGTCAAATGGGAAGGATGGCGGAGAGACAGTCCGCATAAATCATGTATCACGGTGTATTTGCATGTCTCGGACTTTTATTTAAGTAACTGTATAACAACAATTAACTTAAAGACGGCGTCTCTTGATGTCTCTGGGAGACTCTTGACAGCTCATAATTTTTAGGGGCTGATTAGGGGCTGATGTAGCTTCTCCCTAAAGGAAATCGAACCATGTCCGCCAACAACCAGCCTAATTCTGCTCCCGCAACCGTTTTGACCATCACCTTGTCCGCCGACGATTTGGATGCGCTTGTGGACTTGGCCGCAACTGTGTCCGCAAACATGGACGACCCCGACCGGATTGCAGCAATTCGCATGGACGAAGCAAACTGCACCTTGCAGATGGACATTGCCGCGCGCCCGGTGGACCCGCGCCGCTTACACTGATTGGGGGCAAAGCCATGTCGAAAGCACTTAATCGCCTCACCCCTGTCCAGATCAACGCCGCAGAACCCGGCACCACCCTAAATGATGGGGGCGGGTTGCTATACCGTGCCACGGGCAAGAACCGCAAAACGGGCAAATCCACAGGCAAGTTCGTTTTCAAATTCACCAGCCCAGACTTGGATTATCGCGCGGCGCAAGCTGCCAAGGGAAGCAAATCCATTCAACGCGAAATGGGGTTGGGGGCTTACCCCGCCACAACTCTTGCAGCGGCACGGGCGAAGGCGGCGGCGGCGCGCGACCAAATTGCGAAGAAACTGGACCCGATTGAAGAAGAACGCCGAGCCGACGAAGAAACCCAGCACCGCGCGGCGCAGTTGACAGAAGCAGCCAACGCAAAGGCCATGACATTCGGGCGCTATGCGGACGAGCATTTTCTGCCCTTTGCGCTGCCGGGGTTCACTAACAAGGCACATATCCAACAATGGCAGGCCACTTTTAAAACCCACGCTAAACGAATGCGCAACAAGCCTTTGTCTGAAATCACCCGCGAAGATGTATTGGCGGTTCTCAAGCCAATCTGGGCTGACAAGGTTGTCACCGCTTCGCGGAGCCGGGAACGGATAGAAAGGCTTTTCTCCCACGCGATCCAGAACGGACACTACAAGGGCGACAACCCCGCATCGTGGCAACAATTCAACGCCACGTTGCCAACGCCGCGCAAGACGCCACGGCACCACCCAGCAATGCCACTCTCCCAGATAGCGGAGTTTGTTAGCGCGATCCGCGCCAAACAGTCCGACAGTATGGCGGCGCTGATGATCGAATGGATAATTTTGGCAGCTTGCCGGACAGGGGAAGCCCGTTTCGCGGTTTGGAGTGAAATAGATTTGGCAGAACGGGTTTGGACAATCCCAGCAGAAAGAATGAAGATGCGCCGGGGCCATGTCGTACCAATCACGGACCGAATGGCGGAAATTCTCACAGAGGCAAAGCGGCGTCGTACTCAGGATGCCCTTCCCTCCGATATTGTTTTTGTTGGGGGAACTGGCAAGGCCTTGTCCGAAATGGCCGCGCTGATGCTCATGCGGGGTATGGAAGCCTATAAGGGGTTCACTGTTCACGGCTTTCGCGCCACGTTCAAAGGATGGGCTGGGACAAAGACCGAGTTTCCGCGAGAGTTGATCGAAGAGCAGTTGGCGCACCAATTAGGGGCGGTAGAACGGGCATACATGCGCCAATCGGCCCACGAGCGCCGTAGGGCCATGATGGAAGTTTGGGCGGACGTCTGTGCCGGAGAGAACCCAGCAGCGTGCGAGGACAATGTTGTGCCGCTGCGAAAGGCTGGGGAGGCACAATAACCCCTTCTGGGCGCGGACACGCGCGTCCGGGCCTGCCCTTTTATTCGTGTCCAGTTCCACGTCCGCGCCGGACCCAGTAGGAACAAGTCCCGGACGCGGTCCACGTCCAGTCACGTCCGCGATTTGCCTGACTTGTCAATATGTTGAGTGGGTTTCCGTGAGGAAATGTGATTGCATTACAGCGCAGCACGTGCTACGGATTGTGTAATTTCCAACACCCGAACCCAAAGGAGCGTCGAGCATGTAACCCGTCACTGAAACCACATCAAAGGAGACTGATTGTGGCTGGAATTGATGATGTATTTCTGCGGAGAACCGACGTTCTTCGCTTGCTTGACGTAAACCCTGCCACCCTTTGGCGCTGGCGTAAGGCTGGCGGTTTCCCGTCCCCCATAACGCTGACCAGTAGAAACCTTCGCTGGCGCAAAGCAGACTTGGATGCGTGGCTTGAAAGCCGCCGTGTCGTGGAAGGGGGTGGCCATGACCGTAGCGCCTGACCGCCTGTTGCGTCTGCCGGAGGTTTTAGCCCTTATCGGCCTGTCTCGGCCAGAACTTTACCGCAGAATGAAGCGCCCTGCATCTGACAGCGGCTTTCCCCGCCAAGTCAAACTTGGTCGCGCTTCTGCATGGCCGGAAAGTGAAGTTTTGGCGTGGGTGGAAGCCCGCAAAGCCGAGCGCACAGCAGCCTAAACACCCACAAAAGAACAAGGTCGCCCGCACCACCACATGCGAACGACCTCAAATTTTAATCTTCCCGTCAGGAGGAAAACCAGATGAATATTTCTAACACAAATGCCCTGTCAGGGCAAGTTGTCAGCCTTGGCAACCCGTCAGTTATCGTCGTCAATAGAACGATAAATCAAGCAACTAACCCCCACCCCTTCGATACAAAGACTTGGGCTGGACAGGCCGAATATGTTTCGGCGTTGTTCGGGAAGTGGGTGGCAAAGGGGCTGGTCTGGACTGCCGGGATGCCCACGGTCGAAGGCGAGAACCGCGAGTGGTTCGGCGCAGCCGGGTTGGGTCACTTGGAGCGGGCGTTCCCGAAGATGGAAGCCGATTTGTACATGGCGATTGGGGTCATGGACCCGAACGCGAAAGCCCGTGGCAACCGGAACGTGGTAGCGCAACCGCTTTTGATTGTGGACGACATTGGGACGAAGATCGACCCGGCGAAGTGGGACGCGCAGTTTAAGGCAGGCTTTCCCTTGCCGACGGCCAAGATCGAAACGTCGCCGGGAAACCAGACTTGGATTTGGGCGCTTGAGGGGGACGCGGCGGACCCGGCCCGGTGGGTGGACTTGGCGTGTGTCCGGGCTTGGCTGGTGGAGTTGGGTCTGACCGACGACGTGATGGACCCGGCGCGGTATATCAGGCTTCCGGGGGGTTGGAACTCGAAGAAGAAGTATCGGGACAAGAACGGCGGTCAGCCGGTGGAAGTTGGTTTGGTCGAGTGGAACGAGTGCCGGTCCGGGGCAGGGTTTGGTGGCGCACGGGTGGACTTGGAAAAGGTTGGCTCGGTGTTGCTCGGTTCTGCCGGGGCGGATTGGGGCTTGCGGGAGTTTCCGCAGACGGCTTCGGGGCGGTCGCAGGCGTCTTCGGCGGCGCTTGGTGGGATGATGGGGGCCGGGGCTTTGGTCCGGTCGGCGGACTTGGGTAAGCCGGACCCGTTGATGAAGATGGGTCAGGTCTTGGGGATGAATTTGGTCCAGATCAGGCCGGGGGTGGTCGAGGCGCTTTGTCCTAACCATGCAGCCCACGGCGACCGGGCGGACACGGGGTTTGCTTTTCTGGGTGACGGGCTGATGCACTGTAACCACGCGTCTTGTCAGGAGTTATCGACGCGGGACTTCCGGTCCATGATGGAAGAAGAATTTGACCGTCGGGCGGCGGTGGCCGTGGGGTTGGGTTTGGGTGGTCTGGAAGGGTGCGCGACGGCTTCGCAGTTTTTGGCCCGTGAGGCGTTTGCGGGTGCAGGGGTTGGTGGTCAGGGTGCTTCGGTCGAGGACGTGATCGAGCCGATGGCGGCGCGGGCGGAGGCGCGGGTTGAAAGCGAGGGCGCTGACGGGGGCAATTCAAAAGCCAAGCGGGCTGCGCATGTTGCCGCCGCAGATTTGGTAGAGGGGCAAAAAATGATCCCCTTTCTCGACCCGAAGGGCGGTCTTTGGCTTTGGGTTAGCGGGCGCTTGTGCAACCTCAAAACTATGGCGGGGTTTCTCCGCTTGGCAGGTTGGCTGTCTCAGCAGGGATTAGACGTGACAGGGGCCGCACGAAACAATCTGGTGGAAACCTTGGAAGGGCGCGCGGCTTCGCGCCCAACACAAGACGTGTTCTGCCGTGTTGCAAACGGCGGGACCGCTGCCTCCCCTAAAATCTTTGTCAATCTAATGGATGCAGAGAACCGCGCCGTCCAAATTGACGGCAATGGCTGGCAGATTGTTCAAGTTTCGGACTTGCCACTGCCTTTGGCCCACCGGACGGGCGGGCTTCCTTTGCCGGAACCAGTTGCGGCAATTGACGGTGTTTCATTCTTGGACAGGCTTGGCCGACATATCCCGATTGCGCCTGTCATTCGGAAAAACGATCCAAAAGACATGGGCGTCCAGCAACGCGCTGCACTTGTGACCTTCTCTTTTGCACAGTTTGTCCGCACGGGTGCCGTGCCGCACCTTCTGTTTGCCGGGGAACAGGCGGGCGGCAAAACCACGGCGGCAAAACGTTTGAATGGTTTGACCGACCCGGACGCAGGTGCGGTTGTGTCTCGCCTGCCGTCGGATGGGGCAGCGATTATTTCAATGGTAGGTCAACAATCCAACTTTGTTTTGGATAACACGTCCGGTGTCCGTTCTGAACATGCAGATGTAATTTGTAGTTTGGCGTCGGGCGGGTCGCAAGTGGCCCGCAAACTCTACACAGACGGCGACCGCTCCATTTCCAGCGCGCTTTGTTCGATCATCTTCACAAGTGTTTTAGACGGTGGAATTACAAAACGTCCCGACTTACAGGACCGCTTGCTAACCGTAGTGACCCAGCCCTTGGCGAAAAACCAACGCAAAGCGGAAACCCAACTAGACGCGGCTTGGGCGGCGGACCTGCCGCATCTTCTTGCCGACCTCTTTGACCTTTTGGTGGTCGGTTTGAAAAACGCGAGCATCGTCGCGGCGGCGCAGGCGTGTGGTGCCTTGTCGCCGCCGCCGCGCTTTGCCGATACGGCCCAAGTGGCAGAAGCCGCCGCTTGGCATGGGGTGGGTTGGCCTGCCGGATTGTTGACCAACGCCCTTAACGCCATGCGCGCAGAGGCCGCAGAGGGGCAACTGTCGGACGATCCAATTGGCTACCGTCTGCGCGCCTTCCTGCGTAAGCAGCCCGGTGGTGTCTGGGTCGGCGGTTACGACGACTTGGACCGGGCGCTCGCTTGTGAAGACGGTCCTGTTTGGGACAGAAACAAAATCCCGCTGAAAAACGGTCTTTCACGGATAAAGGGGCCGTTGCGTGATTTATGGGGGGTGGCTCAAACGGACGCCGGACGCACAAAACACGCCCGAAAATATGAGTTTAGGATCGTGCCGGACGCGGCGGGCGGCGAATAACAAAGTGGCGGCGATGACAAAAGGGGTGACAAACGGGTGACAGTGAGGGTGACAAAGCCCCCAGAGAGCCGGGGGGTGTATTTTGAGCGGACGCGCCAAGGCAGCCCCCGCGCGCACCCGGAGGGTGGTTTGTCACCCTTTGTCACCCGTTTGTCACCCCCTTTTGTCACCCGTAAGATAATGTTTTGAAATAGATAATTTTGATAGGTGACAAAGGTGACAAGCCGTTCTCTTAAAAATATCAAAATAGAGAGAAAAGAAGGGGAAACGCCCAAAAACGCACGGCGGATATTGGGAAATGCACAAACAAAGAAAGTTTCCCGATTTCCTCGTCACCTTTGTCACCTTGTCACCCGACAGGTTCCGGCGGCGTATTTTCAGCCGCGCGGACGCCACGTCCGCGTCCGGCAGAACCAATCAGATTTGCTATGTTCTTTTCAGACGCCGCTTGCGCCTCTGAACAAAACTCTTGCGGAGGGCAAGCCCCTCGAACCTCAGACAGAACTCGCAGGCTGTCCCCGGACGCACAAAAACGCGCCTCGTCCAGCGCACCGGACGTCCCGATCCCCGCGCTTCGTCCAGCGCACAAGCCGTGTTGCGAGGCTTCTCGTTTCACAAACCCAACCCCCAAGAATACAGGGGTCTAAGATGCCTAAGTTGACACTGAACCGTTATTACGGTCGCCTCCCCGAAGTCACTCAAATCAATCCCGACGACAATGCACCGCACTCGGATGCAGAATGGTTGTGGGACAACCCCGAAGCCGTTGCCCGCCTTCGGCTCACAAAAGACGAAACCCGACTTGGCGGGCGCGTCTTACAGCTCGTAATTCGCCTATACGACCTTTTGCAGCCAGACGGGCTTCAAATGGTATATTTTGAGGCCAATTCCATCCATCTTGCGTCTAACGAGTTTAGGGCGTGGAAAGAACTGCCCACGATCCAAAATGCAAATGATCTGGCAATGTCGGTGTTTGCAGCCGATGCAGAAGCAGAGGGCCGTCTCCCATTCGCAACTTTGCGGTTTCTGGTGGTGCCGGACACGTCCGAACTTTCGGAACACTGGCAGGCGCAATTCAGGCCAATGCCTCTCAAACGTAAGCGCCGTAAAAGCGAACAGTCTGCACCCCGTCGCCGCAGACAGGCACCCGCAATGGCCAAACCAATTTGGCACAAAGCGAATGCTGGCCCAGAGTACAAGCGCAATGATGCGCACGTCTACGGCATAACCCAACGGTTTGAGCCTTCAAGCTATCCGGGTCTTGCACTCGGCACGGACGCTGAATGGTTGCGCAAGCACCCGGAACGCGTCGGGCGTGTCCGCGTCCTCAAGCACGGCGGGACACGCGAAAAAAGCCTGTTACTGGCAGTAAGGGTGGCGGACCCCGATGCCCCCGATGGCTGGTTTGTCGCGCATTATCTCGCGGACACGGCTAATCTTGGCGAAAAGCGCGGACACGGGGCCAACCCTGCCTTTACGGCGTGGCAGGCAGACCCAATCCACGAAAACGAAGATGCAGCGATCCAAAGTATTCTTTGGCGTGATGCAAAACGTGTCGGCGGTGCGGCGGAAGTGATCTTCCGTCTTATGTTGTTGCCCGTCGGTTGCTGCCGATCCGGTCAAGCGGCGCTTGCAGCGGGATAGCCGCCCGAGACGGGCGCACTAAGCCTGCAGGTCCGGCCTAGCCCAACCTTCCCAGCGCCTCCGGGCGTTGGGATCACCCGGCGCGTCCGCAACGCCCTTCAAGGCCCGCAGGAAGGCCAACCTATCTGCTTCCCCCACAATTGACTGAAACATGCCCTGTATGGTGCTGTCAGCCGCCCAATAGACCGCCATAAGCGCCGCCAACTCGTTAGACGTGTCTGGCCGCTTCCTTGGCCTACCCAAAGGCTTAGGCGGGGTTCCCCGAGCCGGGTTCGCTTGCTTAATCCGGTCCGGCAAACCCCGCTTTGACGACGCCTTAGAGGCCGGGGCCGTCCAGACCGCTACACCGGGCCGAAATTGCTCGCCAGACGCACCCGGTATCTGCTTCGGGGGGGCATTACCCAAAGACGCCGCATATGCCTCGCCCCCAACACGCAAAGCGGCTTTCACCGCGCGGCCTTCCTTCGTACGCTTGTCCAGATTACCTAGCCGGACCCAAACCATAGCGGCGTCAGCGTCCGCGATCCGTTTGGGCAGGTCAACCCGGACGGCCCGCGTCCACACCGCGTCCGCCCTTCGGTCCAATTGCGTCCGCTGGTATCGCCACGCCAACCAATCACGGACGGCAGGCAAAAGCGCGTCCATGTTCGCGCCCAGCGTCCGCGCGGCGTCCCTAAACGCCCCTTCTGCCACGCCCAGATCAATCGTCCGACCCGGCAGGGAGGGGTTTTTCTTCCAGCCATTTGTAAGCCTGTTTCGCGCCCGTCGCGTTTCTGCCTGTGCAAAAGCCTCCGGGGAGGTCTTTCCGGTCTGCATCTGCCGGAGTTGGGCTTCTCTATGCGCCTGCGCAGCAACCGGCCCGCAATGACGCAGGCAACGGCCTTTGCCTTCGTTGATTGGGATTTGGGTGCAAACCTGCCCTGTCCGCGTCCGCACTCCGCATCTGCCGGACATTGGCCCACCGCGCCGATAGGTTTTCGCCGCCGTCAGGAAGTTTTCGCGCTGTGTTTCGGACTTAAATCCGGGCGGTCTTTGCATGGGTCGGCTTTCTGGTGAATGACAAATCAGGCATGTGTTATAGTATAACATAAAAAGGGCGCAGTCAGCCCGGAACTATATAGATTGCGAAAAGCCAAGGTTTGCGTTTCTATGCTAAATAATTTGCCTGCTGTACCGAACCTAAAACGGACACCAATCAATAGAAAAAAGGCCGCACTTGTTCGCAAACCTTAACCTTCACACTGGCTCCTTTAGGTTGTGGATTGTCATGGCCGCGCTTTGGGCGTCCGGTTGCGTCATCGTCGGGGTGGTTGAGATACTTAACTATTGGGATTTTAACCTTCATCTAAAAGATGCTTGTATCGCAGCAAACAATTCCTTGCCCGAAGATGCCCCTCCACTCCCGGAGGGTTTTTGTATGGTGACTGCCCAAACTGAAAGCCTGCGCTTCGGGGCAAGCAAGTCACTCGAAAACGTATGGTACTCTGTTGCCGCATTAGGCGTCCCGTTCGCGGCATTAGCTTTTGTTGTTTTATCTTACAGAGTTATCCGATGGGTCGTGGCTGGTTTTCGGTCTTAAAGCTTCGGCAAATCAGGGACATATATTTGCTTCAATGGCAAAAGCGTGCGATAGCGCGGCGAAAGTTTGCCGTAATTTTCCAAGACCATTTCAACGAATTGCTCTCCATCTATCAGGCGCAATTTAGACCTATTCCGCTCCAACTCTATCGCGGGACGCGTGTACGACCCAAGGCAAACGAAAAGCCCAAACTCCCCTTCTCCCAAAGTCCCTAGAAGCTGGTTCACCTCTGCTATGCCAATCGGGTTTGTCACGCGCTTGCACTGCACCTTAATTATAGGCGGTTGCAGTCCCAACGCATCCATATGGGCAATCACATCCACGCCGCCGTCGCTGCTTTTTGGTGTCACACGAGCAGTGTATCCCATGCATTCCAAGAGGTGTGCCATAAAGTCTTCAAATTGATAGCCTGTCAGTTCTGTTGTTAACCGCTTGATGACAAAATCGCTTGTGTTTGCTTCGGCCTGCAAGGACGCCGCCACCGTTGCTGCATCGTCGTCAGTTGCATCCTCGGCTTCGTAAGGGTCCGCTGCGATGCCGGGTGCAGTCGCCGGTATGCTTGGGTCAATTTTGCTAAGAAATTCGGTCTTATGCCGTTTTATTCGAAACATTGTTAGAAAAGAGCCTATTTCATTTAACGCGCTTTGACTGAATTCGTTGCGGGGGAAATGCCCTAGCCATTCCACATGTTGGTGCGTTAGATAATCGTCAGGGTCTTTTGCTACATATTCAGCGGACCCTTTAAATCGCCCTATATTGACCATACGGTCTGCTTTGGAGGGGTAGACGACAATGTCCCCGGCTTTGATTTCATGAAGAAATTTGAACATTGATCCCGCATCGACGGGTATAGCGCCCGCTTTTTTGTCGGGATAGGCTACAGCAAGCGCGGCTTTGAACGCTTCCCTGTCGGGCGCTATTTGGGTCAAATCGCCCATTTTGTCCCAGCCAATCCCTACATATCCGCCGTCAATGGGGCGGTCGCCAACATGCACGCCCATATGAACGCCCCAGACGGTCGGGTTATTTGCCATTGGCTTTGCCTTTCTTGCTGGCTTTGGCCTCTGCCGCCGCGCGTGATTGGTTGAGGTGGAACAGGCGCGACAGGGTTTCGTCTTCGGTCAACAGGCCTGCGCGGTAATCATCGCCCCAGCCATAGGCCTCGGCCACGGCCTCATCCAGTGCTTTGTGGGCGTGGTCCAGCCATGCGGGGCGAGCGTTGTAGAGGTTGGTTAGGGTGCGTTTTTTCAGCTCCTTTGCCGCCGCTTCATCCTTGGGCAAGATGCGGTCGGGGTAGCCGGGAACCACCTCTGGCACATGGTTGACTAGATCGGCGGGGTTGAGCCAGTTTTCCCGCAACTCATTCAGTCGCGCGGCGGCGGCGGCGATTTTCTGGGCGCGCGGGTCGGCGACGTAATCGGCGGCGGGGATATTGGGCGTGAGGCCTTCGGGGAAGGGGAAGGTTTCGAAGACGTTGCCTGCGTTGTAAACTGGGTCGTTCCCGGCCCCATGCCAAGAGCAATTCCGCAGCGTCCAAAATGAATGAAATGAAGAACCCAGCACCCCAAAGCTTGTGTCATCATCCCGACAAATCGCCATAAGCCGTTGATCGGGTAAAACTGACGTTGGCATCCAAACAAATACCCGATGTTTAGAGACCATCGGAGTAACTATTATTCGGTCAAATTGTTCCATCTTCCTTCGAAGTGCCGGAATAGTTTCGCCATGCAACCACCAACGGTCCCGCCTGGCAACTCGACGGTTTGAAGCGCGTACTGGTTGCACATGAACCGCAGTATGGAGGAAAGGGCGTTCAAAAAGCGCAGCTTCTTCTTCAGGCATGTCCGCAAAATCGATTATCCAACGCTCATCTGGCCTTCTAACAATGTCATTTGCAATCCAAAGTGGGCGCAATACTTCAGAATTTGCCTTGCCATTTGGGTTTGTAGGCAATTGAAGCCAATCGCGTGCGGTCGCGCCAGAAATGTCAAAAGGGCCAATCTTAGGCGGGCCGCGAAAAATTATCTGCGCTTGATTTGGTAGGCGGTAAGCCGTTTTTAGATCAGTTGAGAGCGTGTGTGAAATGGCATAAACCTCTTGCCCGTCTAGAGTTAGATGTAACGGCGCTAAGATGCTGCCACAAACAATCGAAACGCGAACTGCCGCGCCATCAACGACCCAAGGTAAGTCAGACCATGCGTTAAATATTGTGAATTTTTCTGAGAACGCTTTCACAGGTACGTTGCTGCCAGAAGAGCGAATTGAATTGGTTGCAACTAGGCCTACTCGCTGGAGTGCGCTATCGGCTAATTGACACTGCGCAAACCAATACGAAACCAAATCGGCGCTCTCTGGCACAAATCCTTTAAATGCGGAGCGCAGTCGTTCGGTATATTCTTCTCCTAACTCTCTCAAGTGTCTGCCTGCCCCTAAAAACGGCGGGTTGCCTACCACCACATCGGCTTCGGGCCATACTGCTCGCGTGCCATCGGCGTTTAGTACTGCATCCCTATTCTCAATCGTGTTCAGCGTCCGCAAAATCGGGTTCTTTGCCGCCTCAAAGCCGTTGCGGCGCATCCATTGAATTTCCCCAATCCAAACCGACACGCGGGCCAGTTCGGCGGCGTAAGGGTTCAACTCTATGCCCAAAACACATTCCGGCCCGATAGAGGGGAAGGCACGGGGAAGGCCCAGCGCTTCGGCCTCTAGGTTGGCGCGGTGTTCGATGTTTTTCAGTTCCAACAGCGCGATATAGAGGAAGTTGCCAGAACCGCAGGCCGGGTCCAGCACGCGAAATGCCTTGAGCCGTTCGATAAAGGCCTTGTGCAACGCCTCGGCCTCTTTCTGCGCCTTGGTGTTGGCGGCAAGGTCTTTGCCTCGCAGCAGCTTGTCTTTCGTGGACTTGGGGGCGTTGTCCAGCAGGTCCGTGATTTTACCCCGCACCTCGGCCCATTCCGCCAACAGCGGATGCACGATAACCGGGCCAACAATTTGCATGATTTTGTCGCGGTCGGTGTAATGCGCCCCCAATTGGCTGCGCTTGTCCGGGTCCAGCCCGCGTTCAAACAAGGTGCCAAAGATAGAGGGGTCAATATCGGACCAATCCAGCGTAGAGGCGCGGATAAGGTCGTCTAGGTCTTCCCACGTCAGGGGCAGGGTGGCGTCACTGTCAAACAAGCCGCCGTTGAAATACTCCACCGCCTCAAAGCCGACCATGCCGCCCGTGCGCATGGCGGCAAACAGGGTTTTGGCGTGGGCGTCAAAGGTTTCGGGTTTGGGGCGCGCGGCTTTTATCATCCGCTCAAACATCTTGTTTGGGAGAAGGTTCACGTCTTCGGCAAACATGCAAAAGACAAGCCGGTTAATGAAATGCGCTACGGCTTCGGGGTTATGGCCCCGGCTGCGTAGGCGTTGGGCAAGGGTGGCAAAGCGCTGGGCGGCTTCTTCGGTCAGGACTTGGCGGGTTTTGGCGGGTTTGAGGCGTTCGGGGTCGGTAAAACAGTGGCGTAGAAGGTCGCGGTTGGCGGCGTCCGTCAGGTCAACCAATTCGATGGTGTGGACCTTTTGAACGGTGTTGGTCCAGTTGGTGTGGATGCGGATGCGGTCCATATCCGACACGATAAGCAAAGGCGGATTTTCCAACGCGATTGCGTATTGGCGCAATTGGTCAAAGGCTTTGTCTAGGTCTTTGCGCTTGCCCTTGTATTCCCATGCAAAGCAATCCTTGCGCCAAACATCGGCCCAGCCTTCGCCGCCGGATGATTTGGACGCGCCTTTTTCAAAGGTGAACCATTCGCCTTTGGGGTCGGCTGTCACCGGGTCGGGAATTTCCAAGAGGGTGCAGAGGTCTAGGAAATGGCTGTGGGAGGCTGTGCGTTCTTTAAGGTCAACATTGCGCCACTTGTCGATAAATTCTTGAGGTGTCATGTGCTGGCCCTGATTGCTTGGCCCGCATGTAAGCACTTGAAGGTGATTTATGCCAAGAGGTTAAGTGTCTGAATTGGCAATCTTTGCGCAGCCCCGTTGTTTTGATTGTCTGCTTTGTCAAAAAAGTTGGAGAAATTGGCCGCTTTGTCGGCGCGCCATAGAGAGTAAAGCCCCGCAGCGCGGGGGTAGGCCGGGGGGTGGGTTCGCGTCCGGGGGCGTCCTGTGTCCGGTCTGGCGTCCCTGTCCACGTCCGGCACCATGCCCCGTCCTGTCCGCACGGCGTCCGTGTCCACGACTTGCGCCCGTGTTCTTGTCCGGCCCGCACGGCGTCCATTGTGGTGGGGAATATTACCTCGGGCGCGGCGGTGCAGTTGCCGCCGGGTTGTTGGTATTACGGCGACGGCGGTCTGTGAAGGTTGTGATGGCAGTGACCTATGGCCCCGTGCCGGAGCCATCAAGCGCAAGCGCGCCTTGCCCGCGTCAGAATGTCGCGCCCTAGGCACACTGCCACAGAACTAGCTGACAAAATCTGCAAAGGCAGTGCGCGGGCATTTAGGGGCTGATTAGGGGCCAATTTTGGCGAACTGAAAATTACTCAACGATTTCAATGGTATGTGGCGGAGAGACAGGGATTCGAACCCTGGGAACCCGTAAAGGCTCAACGGTTTTCGAGACCGCCCCGTTCGACCACTCCGGCACCTCTCCGCGTCGGGGATCTTCAAGTGCGGCGTTTAGCTTGCTGAGTGATGTGTTGCAAGCCTGATTTGCATCAATTCTGAATAGGGGCACGTTTTTTTTATATGGCATGATTTTGCCGTTGGGGGTTGTGGGCGGGTTGGCAAGTATTGTGGGGCGATGTAGGTGTTGGTGTGCTCATTCAAGGTGTCATAATATGAATGCTCGTGTGAATTTGTTGGCGATTTTTCTGTCCGCAGTTTTGGGCTGTGGTAGCTCTTTGGGGGCCGCAGATGCAAAGCCCGCCTATTTGGTGCAGGCGCAGACGCGTAGTATTTCGACGGTTGTCGACTTGGTGAAAACCCTAAAAATTGCCGAAGTGATTGACGTTATGCGTTTGGAAGGGCTTCGTTATGGGGCGAGCATGGAGGACGAGCTGTTCTCGGGCAACGGGGGCGCAGGTTGGGCGCGTGCGGTTGAGATTATCTATGATGGGCCAACAATGCAGGCGCGTTTCAATCAGGCGTTTGCTGCGGCTCTTAAGGGCGCAGACGCGGATCTGGCCGCAATGGACGGATTTTTCGCAACTGAACTGGGGCAGCGGATTTTATCATTGGAAATTGAAGCCCGTCGGTCTTTGATGGATGAGGCGGCAGAAGATGCGGCGAAGGCGCGGGCCGAGGAGATGATGGCCGAGGCCGCCCCGCGGATTGAGGCGCTGCAAGCGTTTTCGGAAGCGAATGATTTGATCGAGCTAAATATCGCGGGTGCCATGAACGCTAATCTGGCGTTTTTTCAAGGGCTGTCCGAGGTGGAAGGGGGCACTGGTGGCATGCCTGAAGAGGATATGCTGGCCGATGTTTGGGGGCAGGAACCGGATATTCGTGCCGAGACAGAGGCTTGGGTTCTGCCTTACCTTGCGCTGGCTTATGGGCCGCTTTCGGATGATGAGTTGGCGTCATATATCGGGTTTTCCAAGACCGGACCGGGCCAGAAATTAAATCATGCCCTGTTCAGTGCTTTTGATGTGGTCTTTTCGCAAATCTCGCGCGATCTGGGACGTGCGGCAGCCAAGCAGATGATGGGTGAAGATATCTGATTTTGGGTGAGGAGCGTGCGTGTGATGTGGTATCATTTTGATATAAATATATAAAATGTTTTCCTACCTCGTCCTTACCGCCGCTGCTTTGGCGCGCGCGTTGCCGTTTTTGTTCGTGATGGCGATCGCTTTGGTCACGGCGATACATTGCGCGAAAAGGCAGGCGTGCCCACGACCTATGATAATATTGGGGGCGCGGCAGGCCACGGTTTGGTATCAGGCTTGGGCGCGTAGTCGTTTCAGACAGAATGATGGGGGTGTTGCGGTGGCCGTGTCCCTTTTTTCATGGGTTTTGACATTGGCTTCGGCTTGGCGTTAGGTGTCCGCAAAACGATTGGGCAGATTATGGCATTGAATACGACGGAGCGCGCGCGCGCGGGCATGGCCGAAGTTTTGATCGGTGGGCAAATGGGGCCTCGGCGGGCGCTGTTGTTCGTAGGGCCTGCTGTGATTGCGTCGATCGCTTATATGGACCCCGGCAATTACGCGACGAATATTCAGGCAGGCGCGGGCTATGGCTATAGTTTGCTGTGGGTTGTGCTGGCCGCGAACCTGATTGCGATGCTGTTTCAGGCGCTCTCGGCGCGGTTGGGCATTGTGACGGGGCATAATTTGGCCGAGCTGAGCCGCGATCATTTTCCTTGGCCGGTGGTTTTTGTGATGTGGGTGATCAGCGAGATTGCCGCAATGGCCACCGATTTGGCCGAGTTTTTGGGCGGCGCGATCGGTTTGGCGCTGTTGTTTGGCATCCCCTTGATGTGGGGGATGGTGATAACGGCCATCGTGACCTACGGGATTTTGTTGTTTGATGCCAAGGGCTTTCGCCCGATGGAGCTTGTGATTGGGGCGTTTGTCGCGGTGATCGGGCTGTGTTTTCTGGTCGAGCTGGTGATCGCGCCGATTGCGTGGGGTGAGGCGGCTGTGGGTTTGATAACGCCAAACCTGCCCGACATGACCGCGCTGACGATTGCCGTAGGGATTATTGGCGCCACGGTGATGCCGCACGCGATTTATTTGCATTCGGGCCTGACCCAAGGGCGCGCGGTGACGCCGGATGATGCGACGCGGGCCCGCGTGGTGCGGTTTTCGAATATTGAGGTGGTTGTGGCCTTGGCAGCGGCGGGCATGGTGAATATGGCCATGGTGATGATGGCCGCCAGTGCGTTTCATGCGGGCAACCCTGAAGTGGCCGAGATTGAAACCGCTTATCACTTGCTGACGCCCTTGCTGGGCGGGGCTGCGGCGGTCGTATTTTTGGTCTCGCTTTTGGCGTCTGGGATTTCCAGTTCCGTGGTGGGAACCATGGCTGGGCAGTTGATTATGCAGGGTTTTTTGCGGATAAACCTGCCAATCTGGTTTCGGCGTGCGGTGACAATGATCCCGGCCTTTGTTGTGGTGTGGATGGGTGTAAATGCAACCGAGGCGCTGGTGATGTCGCAGGTGGTGCTAAGTATTGCGCTGCCCGTGCCGATGATTGCGCTGTTAATCCTGACCGGCCGACGTGAGGTGATGGGCGTGTTTGTAACCGGCCCGCTGGTGCGGGGGCTGGCGATTTTGGGCGCGGGCGTTGTGCTGGTTTTGAACTTTGTGCTGTTGGGCGAGGTGTTCGGTCTGGTGGGCTTGGGTTAGGTTTCGGCCAGCCCGCGCTTCCATTCCCCTTTGAACAGACGCTTGTGAAACGGTGGGAATTTGACCAATTCTTCGCCCAGAAACAGGGCAAAGACCCAAGTGACAGGCGTGTCCCAGTACAGTATGAACAGCGCCGTTAGCGGTACCCGAAACAACCACTGTGACAGAACAAAGATGTTCATCACATAGAGCGTGTCACCTGCTGCGCGCAGGGTGTGGCCGCACATCGCGTTGGACCCTTTGGGGAAAGACAGCAGCAACAACACTGGCAGAAAACTGAAGAGGGCAGCGCGGGTCTCGGCCTCTAGGTTGCCATAAATATAGTCTGCGCCAAAGGTGACGATGCAATAGCTGGCCGAGACGAGAGCGGCGGCGATCATCGCCATGCGCCACGCGCGGCTGAGGAAGATATCCAGCTCTTCGCCGGTACGGTTGCTGCCTAAAAGCTGGGCGACAATGATGCCCGCCGCCTGCGCAATAGACGTTCCGACATTGCCCGTCAGGTTAATCCACGGGGATATCAGTGTTAGCGCGGCGAAATCGTTGACCGACATTTTGGCAAACAGCAGCGCAAGGACATAGACGCAAAGCGCGTTGCTTATAAAGGTGCCCGCGATGGGCAGAGCGAATGTTAAGTGGCGCTTGGTCGATTGCCAAAGCGTTGCCTGCATCCAGCCTGCAACATCGCGGTAACCGCCATTCAGCCTGTAAAAGCTGCTGCCAAGATAGGCCACGCGGGCAGTTGAGGCGATGACGCTGCCAATGCCCGCGCCGACCACGCCAAGGGCAGGCATGCCGAAATGGCCATGGATCAGCGCATAGCTGGCAAAGACGTTGATCGGCACCGCAATCAGATAGCTGCGAAACGGAATAACCGTTTTGCTGCGACCGTTGAAGTAGCTGCCCAAACATTGGGCAATCGCCTCGACAAACACCAGCACCAGAAAGACCAGCAGGTAATTCCACGCTTGTTCGGCGATCCAAGGGGTATGCGCAAAGGACGCAATCAGCGGCGGCGCGATAGCCCAGACCAAAACCGCGCCGATTGCGGCCGACACAAGGTTGATAATAAGCCCCGCATAAAAGCCGGTCTTTAGGGCGACTTGGTTTTTAGAGCCAAACGCCTGCGCGATCAGGATTTGGGTCGCCGTGGAAAAGGCAAACAGCACCCCCAGCAAAAGGCTGCCAAAGGCCGCCGCAAGGCCCATCGCGGCCACAGCCTCTTCGCCCAAGGCCGAAACGAGATAGGCGTCGATGACGACAATCCCGTTTAGCATCATCGCCTTAAGCATCAAGGGCCAAGCGATACCAAGCATATCTTTGGTGGTCGGGGGGGCGGGGGTATAGGTCATGGGAATCCATCGGCGAGAAGGCTGAATGTACCTAAACGCCATGGGGCAGGAGGGGCAAGTGTGAAAAGGGTCTTGTAAAGCCCGCGCTCCGTGCGGGATGCGCGTTATAATCGGCCTATTCAGGCCGCCGACACCTTACCCCTGAATCCGTTGCAGTTTTACTGGCTCACTTCGCCCCAGTTTCAGAAAATGCGCCATAAAAGGTTTGGTCGCGTCTTCCTCTCGGGTCGCGGCATAGAGCCGTTTTGTGATCACTTTAGGCCCCAAGGGCCGCGTTACATAATCACTATGCGACCGCAAATCCCGCAGCACCCAATCGGGCAGCACCGACACCCCGCGATTTGAACCCACCAGCATCAAAATCACCGCCGTTAACTCCACCGGCCGTGTGCCGCGCGGCTCTACCTTGGCAGGGGTCAGCAGCTCGGTAAACACATCCAGCTTGTCGCGGGTGACGGGGTAGGTGATCAGCAATTGATCGCGAAAATCCTCGGCCTCGATCATCGTTTTTTGGGCCAACGGGTTTTGCGCACTGGCCACAAACATCGGATGATAATCAAACAGCGGGTTAAACACCACATTCGCCAGCGGGGCAGGGTCGGAAGAAATCACAAGATCCACCTCTTCGCGTTGCAAGGCGGGCAGCGCTTCAAATGCAAGGCCCGCGCGGATATCCACGTCCACCTCGGGCCAGGCGCGGCGAAACAGTTCCAGCACGGGGAAAAGCCATTCAAAACAGGCGTGGCATTCAATCGCAATATGCAGCCGCCCCGATTTGCCCGAACGAAGGCCGCGAAACTCTTCCTCCAGCGCGTCCATTTCCGGCAAAATTCGCTCGGCCAGCCGTAGCATCCGCATCCCCGCCGCCGATAGTTTCAGCGGCTTGGACCGGCGCACAAACAGCTCGACCCCGGCCTGATCCTCTAGGCCCTTAACCTGATGCGACAGCGCCGATTGCGTCATGTTCAGCATATCGGCGGCCCGTGCGAGGCCACCCGCCTGATGAATGGCCCGTATCGTGCGCAGGTGGCGGAACTCAATGTGCATTATGCGGTCATCCTCATAAACATGATTAGTATTATGAAATTGTCTCACATCATCGAATCTGCGACAAGAGGGGTCAGAGCAGGAGCTATAAAATGACCAAGACACCAAATATCTCGTTTGAATTTTTCCCACCCCAGACTTTGGATGCGTCTTTCCGGCTGTGGGAAACGGTACAAGCCTTGGCGCCCCTGAACCCTAAATTTGTGTCCGTGACCTATGGCGCTGGCGGCACGACCCGCAAATTGACGCATGAGGCCGTGGGCGCAATCGCCAAGAATTACGGGCTGAACGTTGCCGCGCATCTAACCTGTGTTGATGCAACCCGCGCTGAAACCTTGGAAATCGCGGAAAGCTATGCAGCCGCTGGCGTTACTGAAATCGTGGCCTTGCGCGGTGACGCCCCCAAAGGGGCCGAGCGTTTCACCCCCCACCCCGAAGGTTTTGCCTCATCTGTGGAGCTGGTCGAAGCACTGGCCGCCACGGGTAAATTCAAAATCCGCGTTGGTGCCTACCCCGAGCCCCACCCTGATTCGGCTGATACCATGGCTGATGTGCGCTTTCTGAAACGTAAAATTGATGCCGGTGCGACCAGCGCCATGACCCAGTTTTTCTTTGAGGCCGAAACTTTCCTTCGGTTCCGTGATGCTTGTGTGAAAGAGGGTATCACCGCCTCGATCCTTCCCGGCATCCTGCCGATCCAGTCTTGGGCTGGGACCAAGAAATTCGCCGCCCGTTGTGGCACCTCGGTTCCGGCTTGGCTGGATGAAGCATTCGCGGCGGCCAAACGTGACGGGCGCGAGGAACTTCTGGCAACCGCGCTTTGCACCGAGCTTTGCGATACGCTGCTCTCGGAAGGTGTTGAAGATCTGCACTTTTACACGCTGAACAAGCCGCATTTGACCCATGAAGTGTGCCACGCACTTGGCGTCACGCAGAGTGTTGATCTGCAAAACGTCGCCTAACCGGTTTTACGAAATCTCCTACTCGGGCAGCGGTTGCTGCCCGTTTTTTTATTTGCCTCTTCTGACGCGGGGTATCCCTGATTTAACAGTGGGATATACAGCTTGCGGGTGCGGTGGCACACCATGCGTGCGATTCCAAAATGCAGTCCCGCCAAGCCCGCGCCAGACGGGAAACATCATCACAAGCCCTGCCATAAACCCGCCTGCATGCGCCCAATAGGCCACGCCTCCGTCGCCGCTGGGGGTGGAAAAGCCGCTAAACAACTGCATCCCAAACCAAACGCCCAGCATTACCCAAGCCGGCAGCGGGAACACGCGGAAAAAGATCACAAAGATGAACAAAATGTCCACTTTGGCGCGAGGAAACAGCAACAAATAGCCACCCATCACCCCAGCAATCGCCCCTGATGCCCCAATCATTGGCACGCCAGACGATGGGTCAGCAAAAATCTGCAACCCTGCCGCCGCGAAGCCTGACAAAAGGTAAAAGCCCAGATAGCGGACATGACCCAGAATATCCTCGAGGTTATCCCCAAAAATATATAAAAACAGCATGTTACCTGCCAGATGCATAAAGCCGCCATGCAGAAACATCGACGTTAAAATAGTGCCATAGCCCCCGCCGGCCATCACGCGGCGTGGCACCAGCCCCCATTCGACATAAAACATCGCCAGTCGTGGCTCGTTCGGGATGCTGAGCCAATAGCTTGCGAATACCCCGATATTCAGCAGGATAAGCGCATAGGTGACATACGGAGTACGCCCCGAGGGGTTATGATCGCGGATCGGAAACATTATGCCAAACTTCCCGATCCGCGTTCAAGCGTCAAGCCTGTTTCACGCTTCGCCCATTTCCGCCAACAGTTGCGCGTTCCCGCCCGAGGCCGTCGTATCCACGCAAACGTGCCGCTCGAGCCGCACATGAGCCGCGTCAGGCAAGCCGCCGATCAGTGGCAGAATCGCCCCTTTTCGTGCCGCTAATGCCTTTGCATAGGCGCGGCCTTGGTCCTGATCGCCCCACCAAAGCGCGCCCGAAAACCCGTTCAGACGTGTCAATGCTTCGGCGGCCAAACAAGGTGCCTCAACCGCTTCGCCGCCAAATGCCCGCACCGCCTCGGCCTGCGCTAGCGCTTGTTCACGGCTTGGCCCAAGGCACAGCAACGGTTCGCGTGCAAAGGCCGACAGCCGGTTGCTCTCGCCCGTTGGCCCCGGCAAATCCTGCACATGAATTGCACGGCGCGGTGTGGCTTCGGCCTGCAAGGCCTTTTCTACATCGGCCGCAACGCAATCGCCAACCGTCCCGTCCATGACTGGCGCGTCCAGTTGCATAAACCGCACCAAGTAATCCGGCCCACCCGCCTTTGGTCCAGTGCCAGAAAGACCTTCGCCGCCAAAGGGTTGGCTGCCGACAACCGCGCCAATTTGGTTGCGGTTCACATAGGTGTTGCCAGCGCAAATCTGCGCCACAACCCGCTCTACCCGGTCATCAATCCGGCTGTGCAGGCCAAAGGTCAGCCCGTAGCCCATCGCATTTACATCGGCGATCACCTTGTTCAACCCTCCCGCCTTCCAAGGCGCGATATGCAGAACGGGGCCAAAAATCTCACGCGGCATCTCGGCAATGCCGTTCACCGCGATCACGGTTGGCGCAATAAATGTGCCGCCTGCAGGCACTACACCTTCCTTCAGCACCCGCCCTTCGGCGCGCGCGGCCTCAATATAGGCGCGAATACCCTCCTGTGCCTTGGTGTCAATCACCGGCCCCACATCGGTTAGCAAATTCCACGGGTTTCCGGCCTCTAGATCATCCATCGCACCGAATAACATTTCCTTAACGGTATCGGCGATATCATCCTGCAAATATAAACACCGCAGCGCCGAACACCGCTGCCCCGCCGATTGGAAACTTGATGCCAACACATCGCGCACCGCCTGCTCGGGCAGGGCCGTGCTATCAACGACCATTGCGTTCAAGCCACCCGTTTCCGCGATCAGCGGCGCGGTTGGGTCCATATGGTCTGCCATAGTGCGGCGAATTCGCTGGGCGGTTTCGGTCGATCCGGTAAAGCACACGCCGTTCACGCGGGCATCGCCGGTGATCGCCGCGCCAACAACTACGCCTTCCCCCGGCAGCAGTTGCAAGGCCGTTACCGGCACCCCCGCTTTATGCAGCAATTCAACGGCAAAGGCCGCAATCAATCCTGTCTGCTCGGCAGGCTTGGCCAGCACGGCATTGCCTGCGGCAAGCGCCGCGGCGATCTGGCCCGAGAAAATAGCCAATGGAAAATTCCATGGGCTGATGCAGGTAAACACGCCGCGTGCAGGGGCCGTAGCAGCCTCACCCTGATCTGCATAATAGCGTAAAAAATCAACAGCTTCGCGCAGCTCTCCTACCGCGTCCAGCAAGGTTTTACCCGCCTCGCGCGCCAAAAGTGCGAAGATCCGGCCAAACTCGGCCTCGTACAAATCGGCGGCGCGGCGCAGCACTTGCGCCCGCTGTGCCGGTGCCGCATCCCACGGGCACGCGGCTGTCAATGCCGTTTCTATATCGGGGGCCGAGGCGGGCAGCACATGCCCCACCACATCGCCCGTCGCAGGGTTGGTCACAGCCCAGCGTTTGCCGCCTGCAACCGGCCCGGCCAGCATTGGCCGTGCCTCAAACAAGGTGGTGGCAAATGGTGCGCGCATGGCCTCAATCGCGGCCAAATCGCCGCTATCAGTCAGATCCCAGCCTTGCGAATTCTGGCGCTGCCCGAACAATCGTGGCCCTGTCCGCAGTATCTGGCTTTCCACCGGAACCATCGCTTCCATCGCATTCATAGGGCAGGCGGCAACCTCTTCTGGCGGCACGGCCTCATCTACAATCTGGTTCACAAAACTGCTGTTCGCGCCATTTTCCAGCAAGCGCCGCACCAAATAGGCCAGCAAATCGCGGTGTGCCCCCACGGGCGCATAAATCCGGCAGCGGGTGCCGTGGCCTTCCAAAACGATGTCATGCAAACGCTCGCCCATGCCATGCAGGCGCTGGAATTCAAAGGCGCGTTTGTCGGTTGCCATGTCCAAAATAGCGGCCACGGTATGCGCGTTATGGGTGGCAAATTGCGGGTAAATCCGGTCCGTCATGCCCAACAGCTTTTTGGCATTGGCCATATAAGACACGTCGGTCGCCTGTTTGCGGGTGAACACGGGGAAGCTTTCCAACCCCATCACCTGCGCGCGTTTCACCTCGGCATCCCAATAGGCGCCTTTAACCAAACGGACCATGATCTTGCGGTCCAAGCGTTCTGCAACCCCGTAAAGCCAGTCAATCACTGCACCTGCGCGGCGACCATACGCCTGCACAACCACGCCGAAACCATCCCAGTCTTTCAAGGCTTTATCGGCCAAAACGGCCTCAATCACTTGCAAAGACAGCGCCAGTCGGTCGGCCTCTTCGGCGTCAATGTTAAAGCCCAAACCTGCGGCGCGTGCCAATCCGGCAAGGGCGCGGACACGCGGCACCAACTCTTCCATAACCCGCTCACGCTTGGCGACCTCATAGCGCGGATGCAGTGCGGACAGTTTTACCGAAATGCCAGGGTTGTCGCGGATATCTTTCGACTTTGCAGCCTTGGCAATGGCAGTAATCGCCGCCGTATAGGCCAGATGATAGCGGCGGGCATCAGCCTCGGTTCGTGCAGCCTCGCCCAGCATATCATAGGAATAGGTGAAACCCTTGGCCTCGAGATCGCGGGCGCGTTTCATTGCGGCGTCAATGGTTTCGCCCAAAACGAACTGCTTGCCCATTTCCTTCATCGCGCGTGAAACAGCGGTGCGGATTACAGGTTCACCTAGACGTTTTACCGCGCCGCGCAGGCTGGCCACCACGCTTGGCTTGCGCTCATCCAGCACACGGCCCGTTAGCATCAAGGCCCAAGTCGATGCGTTGACGAGCGAGGACGCTGAATGGCCTAGGTGCTTGCCCCAATTGCTGGGCGCTATCTTATCCTCGATCAGCGCGTCCATTGTGTCGGCATCCGGCACCCGCAACAGCGCTTCGGCAAGGCACATCAGCGCGATGCCCTCATCCGTCGACAGCCCGTATTCAGCGAGGAAAACCTCCATCAAGCCGGGCTTGGCGCTGGCGCGGATCGCGCGTACCAAATCAGCGCCCGAGGCGGCAATGCGCGCGCGGTCATCAGGGCTTAAACCTGCCTCGGCTATCAACGCGCGGACCAGTTCGGCCTCACCTCGCAAAGCATCACGGTCAACGATCGTCCAAGCAGTTTCAAGGGAATCACGGGGCATGGGCAAGCTCTCCTATTTCCAATATCATAGACGTGAATCAAAAGTCATTCGTCCCGATTTATGGTAATAGGCAGACGTTTTGGCTGATTGTATAGGGATTGTTGATGTCATTAGAGCCATTAGATCTTGATCGCTTTGATTTGGCGATTTTGCGGGTGCTTGCTGCCGAAGGCCGGATCAGTGCAACCGAACTGGCCCGCCGTATCGGCCTGTCGAAATCGCCAACACAAGCGCGAATGAAGCGGCTTGAGGAAAGTGGTGTGATCACCGCCTATCGCGCGCAATTGGACCCGATCAAGATGGGGCAGGCGCATGTCGCCTTTGTCGAGGTGCGCCTGTCGGACACGCGTGAGGCGGCGCTGCAAGCCTTTAACAAGGCCGTTCTGGTAATCACGGAAGTTGAGGAATGCCATATGATGGCCAGCCGGTTCGATTACCTTCTAAAGGTGCGGACGGGCGATATTCAGGAATATCGACGTGTGCTGGGTGAACGGATTTCATCTTTGCCACATGTCGCCTCTACCTCGACCCATGTGGCAATGGAGGCGGTGAAAGAAGCTGGGGCTTAAGCCTCGAGGATTAAGGCCGACCCAATACCGCCTGCCGCCGCAATGGCCGCAAGGCCTTGCCCGCGTTGCATATCTGCAAACAGCCGGGCGACCAATATGGCCCCCGAGGCCCCGACCGGATGCCCGCGCGCCAAAGCACCGCCGCCGATGTTCACCGTTGCAGGATCTAGCCCCGCGCCTTGAATACAGGCAATGGCCTGCACTGCATATGCCTCCATAATCTCTGAACGGTCTGGCATCTGAAGGGCGATCGGGCGGGGGGAAAGAACCCGGGCAATCGCCCCTAAAGGGGCAAGCCCCGGTTCTTGGGGGGCCGCACCAAGGGTTGCGCCGGCCTTGATATGCAGGGCGCGGGCGGCCAGTTTGGCAATACGTTCGGACACGACAAGGCAAAATGCGGCACCATCTGCAGCCACTGCTGCATTTGCCGCCGTTATTGTGCCGGTGATGCTGTGTGTGATGACCTTGGCCCGTGTCGCAAGCGCCGGCGTCATTGCCCGTGTGAACCCGTCACGCACAGCGCCATGCATTGGTACAATCTCGGTATGTGTTGCGGCCATTGCTTTTGCATGGGATGCCACGGCAAACGCATCTTGTACCGCGCGGGAAATGCCAAGCCGTTGCGCCAAGCTATCGGCGGCCTCATGCATCAATGGGTCACGGTTTGGCCAAGGCGTAAAGGGGGGCGCATCATAGGCCACGGCAGGCCCGCCGTCAGGGTCGGTGCGCAGCCGCATTGGCCTGCGGGAATAGCTTTCAGCACCACCTGCTAGCACGACCTCGGCCGCGCCGCTCTCGATCAGCGCGCGGGCCAAGATCACCGCATCCAACCCGCCCGCACATTGCCGATCAATGCTAAGACCTGCCACGCGCTCGGGCAGTTCTGCGGCCAGCGCAGCCACCCGCGCAGGGTTGCCGCCAGCGCCCAAAGCGTTTGACAAGATGACCTCATCTACGCAGCCCGCCTCTAGTCCTGCATCAGTCAAGCAGGCCAGCATCACGGAGGCGGCCAAATCATGCACCGTAAGGCGTGCAAACGCGCCGCCGACCGGCATCACAGGTGTTCTGCGCGCGGCGATGATGAACGCGCGGCTCATGTTTTGGCCAAAGCGGCCAGATCGGCCTTGCCCGATGCCAATACTGGCCAATCGCTGCGCCACTGCACACGCCTTGGCGCAATCAGCGCCCCGAACTGCGCCCGCAAAGCGGTTAATATCTCCGCCTCATTTCCCGACCCCATCAGAACCGCCTCTAAAACTTGGCCGCGCAAGCCATCGGCCCGCGGCAGCACCGCCGCCCGCAATATGCCGGGAAGCCCCAGCAAGAACAGCTCTATCGCTTCGGGATAGGCGTTTTGCCCCGCGATCGTTACCATCCGGTCTATACGTCCGCGCAGCACCAATTGCCCGTTCTCCATCGTGCCAATCTCGCCCAGCCCCAACCACCCATCCTGCCACGTGGCGACACCTGCGTCGGCGCTGGCATAGCCCTGAAACAGATAAGGGCTACGCACCCAAATCCGGCCGTCGGCGGCATGCCCCGCAGGGCCACCAATCCCGATTTCAACCCCCGGATAGGCCCGCCCGACCGAATATTCCGGCGTCTCGTCATCGGCCAAAGTGATAAAGCTCGCCTCTGCAGCGCCATAAAACTCGCGCACTTGCGCCGTGGGACACATCTCTCTTAGCGCCGCCCGCAAGCCGGTATCAAGTTTGGCGCCACCGACCAGCACAAAGCGCACCGCAGGCAAAACAGCTCCCCCAGCCTCGGCCAAAAGCTGCAATTGTGCAGGTGCCGCCCAAATCACCTGAACGCCGCGCGCGCGCAACGCGGCCCATTGGCGATCTGGTCGTGCCCCGTCCATCACATGCAGCTCGGCCCCAAGGGTGATCGCCTCAATCGCGCCGTATAAGGACAAAGATTGCACCAAGCGCCCCAGCACGGCCACCCGCACCCCAGACCCAATGCCGAACAGACCCGCATTGACGGCAAAACTATGCCGCCATGACGCAAAACTCCGCGCAATTCGTCGCGGCGCGCCCGTGCTGCCCGATGTCAAAGTTTCAAACCCTACGGTCGGGGCAGGGGCGGCCTCGGCGCCAATGCGAAACGGGCCGCCAGAAAATGCATGCCCCAGCGCCAAGGCTGTCGGCCTGTCAGAGCAAACCCCTGAAACGAGAAAAGGGCGCGGCAATGCCACACCCTTTCCATCATAAACACGCGCATCAGGATGCCAATGAAACCCGTCCATCTGTCACCCCCATGACACAAAAGCTATTTCATCGTGGCCCAAATACCTGAAACCGGCATCGGCCAAACCGTGCCTTACTCGCCGCGAATAACCTTGCGAAAGCCTTCAAACAGCGGCTCGTTACAGGCAACGATCGAGCCCTTTACCAAAGGATCATCACCCTCGCGAATCGCCGAGACCATACCGCCGGCCTCGCGCACCATCACGATGCCTGCCGCGATATCCCAAGGCTCCACACCGCGCGCCCAATAGCCGTCAAACCGGCCCGCTGCCACATAGGCCATGTTCAACGCGGCCGATCCCCAGCTGCGCACGCCAGCTGTCACGGGCGAAACCCGTGCCAAATCTTGCAAAGTTGCGGGCAGGGTGCCTTTGCCGCCAAACGGCACAGCAGTGGCAAAAATACTCTCAATCATCGAGCGCCGCCCCGAAACCCGCAAGCGGCTTTCGTTCATCCACGCGCCGCCACCTTTTTCGGCCCAAAACATCTCATCCTTGGCGGCGTCAAAGATCACACCGGCAACAATTTCGCCCTTATGTTCCAGCGCGATCGAGATCGCCCAATGCGGCAAGCCGTGCAAAAAGTTGGTTGTGCCGTCGAGCGGGTCGACAATCCAGCGGCGTGTCGGGTCTGCGCCTTCGGTCTCTTTGCTTTCTTCGCCCAAAAAGCCGTAGGTCGGACGGTCGCCCAGCAACGCTTCGCGCAGCATCCTTTCGGCTTCGCGGTCGGCGCGGGTCACAAAATCCCCCGGCCCTTTGCTTGACACCTGAAGGTTTTCCACCTCGCGGAAATCCTTGACCAAAGCCCGCCCTACTTTACGGGCGGCTTTCTTCATCAGGTTTAGGTTCGCGCTGCCTTGCATGCCATCGGCTCCATTCGGGTAAGGCCAAAGCCTATACGCGCGGCCCGCGCCAATGCCAAGGGCAGAAGCCAAGCCACATCATTTTTCCGGCAGGTGATTGCGCCAAAGCGGCCTGCGCGCGACCAAACTCATCGGTGCGGCAGGCCCGTTATGCCCTGACTCTTCACGAGGCGCGGCCTCATAATCCGCCAATAGACAGGCTATCCCCGCGACAAAACGGCCTCAGGCCGCAGTTTCGCAAGCCCTTGGGTGATAAAACCGGCCATGCCAGCCTTAATCAAATCGCCCGGAATATAGGCGCCAACCAGCAAGGATGCCGCAGGCCAGCTTTTGCCCAAAACCAGCGCCATACCGGTGATGCCGAACAGATATAGCACCACAACCCCGCCAATCAAAGCGCCGCCAAAAGCAGCGACCACAATCGCGGCACGAGTCTTTTCAACGACCAAACCAGCGACAAAAGCAGCCACTGGAAAGCCGATCACAAAGCCAACTGTCGGGCTTGAAAACACGCCCAAACCACCGCGCCCACCGCTGAGCAGTGGCAACCCAAGCGCCACCAGCCCGATAAACAAAAGCACTGCAAGGCCGCCGCGTTTTGCCCCTAAAACCGTGCCGCACAGCATCACGCCAAGGCTTTGCGCCGTGATTGGCACACCACTGGCAAGGCTGATTTGTGGCACCAAGCCAAGAACCGCGATCAGCGCCGCAAACAGCGCGATATAGGTGACATTCTTTTCCATCAATTTCGTTCCATTCTGTCAAAGCCCACCACGGGCCCGTATTGCCTCTGCCACTCGGTCCGCATCATCCAGCGCCATCAGGCTGATTGGCAGCACGATCCGCCAGTTCACCCGCCGCGCCGATCGCGCCCGCCATGCCTGCCCTAACTGCCCTGCCTTGTCCATCAAAACAGGCGTAAACCGGATCACCAAAGCTATCGCCACAGCCAAAACGCGGGGCTGCATACCAAAGCGTGCCAAGGGGGCGGCGGAGCGTTCGACCACTGCAATCATATCATCCAGCCGCGTTGTCATCGTCACCAGATTTGCCAGTGCCACCGCAACCAACATGCGGCCGCCAATCAGCAGCCCCGCCGCCCATTCGCCCAGCCAAAGATGCCACAGCCCTAGCACCAGAAAAAATGGCCAAAGCGGGCGCAGCATCGCGGCGCCAAACCGAGCAAAGCCGATCCCAAAGCTGAGGTACAGCAACGCCAGCCCAGCCCCTGCCGCAAAAACCAGCCACGGGTTTTGCAAGCTGAATAGCCCCACGCTTGCCACCGCCAGCGCCGCCAGCTTTACGCCAGCCGAAACCCGATGCAGCGGCGTTTCAAAGGGTGAGGTCAGTGTCAGCATCAACGTCCCCCAACCGCGTCATCTCATCCGTAAACTGGGCAACAATCGGCCCGACAGGCCCATCCGCGCGCAAACGCCCGTCCTCCAGCCAGATCACACGGTCATATCCTGCCAAGGCTTTGGGGTCATGTGTGATTAGAATCAAACGTTGCGGCAGGCTTGCCAAGGTACGGTCCAGCCGTGCTTGGGTTGGCAGATCAAGGCCGGCAAAGGGTTCATCCAGCAAGATTGTGCCGGGCTGCATCGCAAGCACAGCCAGCAAACACAAGAAATGCCGCTGGCCTTGGGACAGCGCGGTCACCGGCTGGGCCACCCAATGGCTGCGGCCATGTCGGGCCAGAAGGGCCTGAACTTGCACAGTCGCCGCAGCTTTATCCAGCCCTTGTTGGCGCAGCCCAAAGGCAAGCTCTTCGCCCACGGTAGGGAAAATGATCTGATGATCGGGGTTCTGAAACAAAATCCCGATGCGTGCCAACATCGCCTTTCGGTCGGATGCGGGGGCAAGACCGCCCACCTTTACACTGCCTGTTGTAGGGGCGATCAGCCCAGCCACCAACCGCAGAAACGTAGATTTCCCCGAACCGTTGCGCCCGATAATCCCGATGCGCTGTTCGGTCAAATGCAGGGTTAGACCGCCAAGGATTTGTCGACCCGCCACCGCAAAGCTGGCATCCGTTAGGGTAATACTGCTGTCATCGGGCAAAGGGCTGGGCATGAACTCTCGGGCAATCAGGGTTTTGACGCGCTTCTAGCGGGTTCACGCAGGGCTGCCAAGCCAACAGAAAAAAGCCGGATCGCCCATGGTGATGGGCGTCCGGCCAGTTGGGACACAGGGGGGAAGTGTCGACAGGTAAGGTCGTCAGTCGTGATTAGCAGGCGGCGATGAACCGCTCGCCACGGCTGTTGCGGTAGTAGCAATTTTGATTGCCCGGAGCTGTGCCGATCAGCGTAGACGCAGCAACACCCGCAGCGGCCCCCAAGGCGACGCCCGTCAGGCGGTCATCCTTACTGGAAACGGCGGCACCAAGAACCCCACCCGCAACAGCACCTGCGGCGGCGTTTTGGTTTGCAGTTTGGCAGCCTGCAAGGCTGAGTGCAGCAATAGGGACGATGAATAGCAGCTTGTTCATGATAACCTCGCGTTATGTTGTTTCGCTGGGTTAACCTGCGTAGGGGCAAAACGGTTCCAATCTTATTTGCATTTTTGCAGGCGTAAAACGGGCATAAAAAAAGGGGCCGCAAAGGCCCCCTTTTCAAACACTTATAGCCTTTAGACTTTGCGCGCGGCCGCGACAGAGGCCTCAAGGATGTCCATCGCCTCGGCGAAATGATCATCCGGAATAGTGATCGGCGCAAGAAAGCGGATGACGTTGCCGTAAACGCCACAGGTCAACAAAATCAGATTGCGCTTTAGCGCCTCTTGCCGAACGCGGTTGGTGAAATCGGCGTCTGGTTCCATCGTGTTGGGGTTGCCAAATTCAACGGCGACCATAAAGCCGGGGCCGCGAATATCAATCACCTCGGGGGTGATTGAGCGAATCGCCTCTAGCTTTTGGCGCAGGCGGCTGCCCAACTCATTCGCGCGGTCGCAAAGCTGTTCTTCTTCGATCACGTCAAGCACGGCATTCGCAGCTGCGATGCCCAATGGGTTGCCCGCATAGGTGCCACCCAAGCCGCCGGGGCGTGCGGCATCCATCAGGTCGGCGCGGCCGGTGACGGCTGCCAATGGCAAACCACCAGCAAGGCCTTTGGCCATACAGGTCATATCGGCAGCCACATCATAGCCGTCCATCGCAAACATCGTGCCAGTACGGGCAAAGCCGGTCTGAACTTCATCGGCGATCATGATGATTCCATGCTCGTTGCAAAACGCCCGCAGGCTGCGCAGCAAATCTGGCGGCGCGGGGTAAAAGCCGCCTTCGCCTTGGACAGGTTCAAAGATGATTGCGGCCACGCGGTCAGGGTCCAGATCGGATTTGAACAGCTTGTTCAGGGACGACATGGCATCGGCGGTCGAAATGCCATGCACATCTTGCGGAAAGGGCACATGGTAAACGTCGGGCATCATAGCGCCAAAGCCCTTTTTGTAAGGCTCGACCTTGCCGGTCAGCGACATGCCCATAAAGGTACGGCCATGGAACGCACCACCAAAGGCGATGATTGCAGGGCGGCCAGTGGCAATACGCGCAACTTTGATCGCGTTTTCAACGGCTTCTGCACCTGTGGTCACAAAGATGGTTTTCTTTGGGAAATCGCCGGGGACCAATTCGTTCAGGCGCTCGGCCAAACGGACATAGGGCTCATAAGGCAAAACCTGATGGCAGGTGTGGGTGAAACGGCCCAACTGCTCGGTCACGGCCGCCATTACCTTGGGGTGGCAATGGCCGGTGTTTACCACCGCGATCCCCGCCGCAAAGTCGATATAACGGTTGCCCTCGATATCCCAGATTTCCGAGTTCAGCGCGCGTTCGGCAAAGATCTGGGTCAACATACCCACACCGCGCGAAATCGCATCATCCCGGCGCTTGGCCACTTCTGCATTCAACATTGTCGTCACCCCGAGTTAAGATAAAGGGATTTGACATTTTTTTAGGTGCCGCTTCAACCGGTCTTTATTGCATAGTGGGCGGTGTTAGCGGTAGCATCTATCGATCTCGAAGAAAACCTCGCCATTCCACCAAACGGCGGTGTATTCTGCTGTGTATTTGCCCTCAGGCTAGAATATTCGTAGAATATTCGGGGTGATTGGTCAGGTCACGTCGCCTTTCATCAGCCGATCAGCCTTTTTGCGCACCAAAACCGACCGCAAGTCGTGCATCGCCAGCAGCAATGTGTCGGTCACTTGGTCAAGTTGTGCATCACTTGCACGGGTTTGCACCCATTGCGCCGTTAGGTTCATGTGGTCGATGGCGCGCAAAATATCGTCCACCTCGCGCGCGGCCAGCTGATGCGCGCGTTCGTCGATCCAGACTTGGATTTCTTTAATATCTTCGGGGGTTAGTTTGCGTTCGCCATGGGGTTTTACCTCCCCATTGCGAATGTTGATGGTGGCGATCTGATCCATTTCGATGCGGCGTTGGCGGTTTTCGGTATCAACCCGAAACACCAACGCCCCGTTTTCACGGATTCGAAAATAATAGTCCGGCAGATCGCCAGCCATAATGCCCCCTAATTACACCAAACCAGCGCAGAACGCCTGAATCCGCGTGCAGGCCTCTTTCAGCGCCGCGTCCGATGTAGCGTAGCTGACGCGGAAGTTTGGCGAAAGCCCGAACGCCGCGCCAAACACCACCGCAACGCCGGTTTCTTCCAGCAAGGCTGTAGCAAACACTTCGTCATCGGTAATCTTGGTGCCTGCCGCGCTGGTTTTGCCGATGCAGCCCGCAATATCGGGATAGACGTAAAACGCACCTTCGGGCTTGGGGCAGGTGATGCCTTTGGCGTCATTCAACATGCCAACCACCAAATCGCGGCGGCGTTGGAACAAGGCTTTGTTTTCGGTCAAAAACTCCTGCGGGCCAGTCAGCCCTTCGAGTGCCGCATATTGGCTGATCGAACACGGGTTCGAGGTGGATTGCGACTGGATCGTGCTCATCGCCTTAATCAGCGCCACAGGGCCTGCGGCATAGCCTATGCGCCAACCGGTCATCGCATAGGCCTTGGACACGCCGTTACAGGTCAGCGTGCGGTCATAAAGGCCGGGCTCAATCTGCGCGGGGGTGCAGAATTCGAAATCATCAAACACAAGGTGTTCGTACATGTCGTCAGACATCACCCAAACATGCGGGTGGCGCATCAACACATCGGTCAGCGCCTTCAACTCTGCGCGGGTATAGCCTGCACCCGTGGGGTTGGACGGCGAGTTAAAGATAAACCACTTTGTTTTCGGCGTGATCGCCGCCTCAAGCTGTTCTGGTTGCAGTTTGAAATCGGTCTCAATCCCTGCTGCCACAGCAACAGGTGTGCCACCCGCCAGCAGCACCATATCGGGGTAGGAAACCCAGTACGGCGCGGGGATAATCACCTCATCGCCCGGATTGCAGGTCGCCATCAGCGCGTTATACAAAATCTGTTTGCCGCCCGTGCCAACCGACACTTGGTTCGGCGCGTATTTCAGGCCGTTTTCCCGCTCAAACTTGGCGCAAATCGCCTTTTTCAGCTCGGGGATGCCATCGACGGCGGTGTATTTGGTTTTGCCCGAATCAATCGCCGCCTTTGCCGCGTCTTTGATGTTTTGCGGCGTGTCAAAATCCGGCTCGCCTGCGCCAAGCCCGATGACGTCCTTGCCAGCGGCTTTCAGCTCATTGGCTTTGGTGGTCACGGCAATGGTTGGCGATGGTTTTACACGGGCGAGGGTATCGGACAAAAAGGCCATAATAGGCTCCGGTTCGGTGGGGGCGTTTTGCCGCCGGCGCCCCGGTTTGTACTTGGCGGCAGTTTGTCTTAGGTTGCACAGCAACTGCGATCAAGCACTAAGCATGCATTAGGAGACGATCAATGCCCGATATGGACCAATCTGAGTGGTATAGCGCAGAGGCGGCAACTTTTGGCGACCGTTTGGCCGCCGCGCGTGAGGCGGCTAGCCTGACGCCCGAGGCGCTTGCGCGCAAGCTGGGGGTGAAATTGGCAACAATTCAAAATTGGGAAAATGATCATTCCGAACCGCGCGCGAATAAATTGCAAATGCTGTCGGGTTTGCTAAATGTTTCAATGCGTTGGATGCTGACAGGTGAAGGCGACGGGGTAGAGGCTCCGGTGCCTGCGACGAACGACGATCTGCAAAAAGCATTGGCCGATCTGGCACGGATGCGGGCGCAGGCGCTTGCTTTGTCGCAAGATATGGGACATTTGGAGAAACGGTTGCGTGGTTTGATGCGTGAGGTTGTGCTGTGATCGAATCCCCTGTTGAAAATGAAAGCGCTGAAGCACGCCTGAAGCGTATGAAAATGCGGTCTTGGCGGCGTGGCACCAAGGAAATGGATATGATTCTTGGGCCCTATGCCGATGCGCATTTGGCGGGTATGGCCGCTGAACGGCTTGCGCTTTATGATCAATTGCTGCGCGAAAATGATCAGGATTTATTGCCTTGGGTGCTGGGGCAGGGGGCCGCGCCCGCAGTGCTGAGCGAACTGATCGCCGAGATCGGGCAGTTTGCCCGCACACGCCTACTCCGCTGATCGAGGCTAGGTTTTCAATAAATTCGTGATGAAACTGGCGCGAGTTTACGGAATGTTTTTGTTTTGTGCCGATTCTGCCTAGATCAAATTCCTGGGCGGAGACGGCAATGACACTACATACAAATCTACTGGACGGGTCGCAAAAAGCGCTCATGGCCAGTTATCTCGAAAGCCTTGCACTGGTTGAACGTCTTCACCGTTTGCTGCTTGATGTTGTAAAAGATGAGTTTGAGCGCGTGGGCGTGCTCGAAATAAACTCGGTTCAGGCGCTGCTGTTGTTCAATATCGGCGAGAATGAGGTCACCGCAGGTGAGCTGAAATCGCGTGGCTATTATCAAGGCTCGAACGTTAGTTATAACCTGAAAAAATTGGTCGAACTTGGCTATATGCACCATCAACGGTCAGAGATTGATCGTCGTTCGGTGCGGGTGCGATTGACTGCAAAAGGCCGAGAGGTGCGAGTTTTGTTGAACGAACTCTTCGCGCGCCATACCGAAGGGTTTGAGGCGCGCGGAATCATCAATGCGGCAGGCATGGAAGATATCAATCAATCCCTGAAACGGATGGAGCGCTATTGGACCGACCAGATTCGTTATATTTACTAGTCGCTTAACGCCAAAGCGCGGCATAGCTTGCAAACCGCCCTTGCAATTTTGCAAGCAGGCGGTTGCCAAGGCCGTGGCGGGGAATGTCACCGCTTTGCAGCCGCGAAAGGGCAATTTCCGGCGGGCAAGGCAGGGTGCTGACCGGATCATAATAGCGCGGATAGGCAATCAGCGTGGCGTGAACCAACCCTTCAAGGCTGGGCCGGAACCGGGCTGTGCCATCTGGGTGCTGCAATCGTCGTATGGGGATTGGGCCAAGGTCATTGGTCAGGCCCCATCCGGCATAAAACGGCGCGCCAAGGCAGGTTACGGGCTTGCCGCGAATAAGGGCTTCAAACCCGAGTAGAGAGGTCATGGTCCAAACCGCATCCACCGCGTCCAAAAGCGCCACTGGATCGGCATTTTCGGCAACATGCTGTACCAAGGGTGCCAAAATAGCCGGATCAATTCTCCCCGGACGCAAACCCGCTTCGACATCGGGGTGCGGTTTATAGATCAGCACAGCACGAGGGTTTGCGGCACGAACGGCCTGAATAAGGCCGAGGTTGGTGCAGACCTTGCCCGCGCCCAGCCGAATAGAGGCATCATCTTGGACTTGGCCGGGGATAAGAATGCGGTACCCCGCTGGAAGGTGGGGCAAGGCCGCACCGCCAAGATTGTATTTTGACAGCCGGTTTTGCAGGATCGTTTCAATCAAACTGAGCGCGCGCGCGTCTCCACCGGGCGTGCTTGGGCAGGAAATAAGGCGTTCCAACCGGCTTTCGCGGCTCGGGTCATAATAGATCCCCAGATCATCGGCGACGAGACTGAGGGGGGGCACCAAGTCGGCCCCCAACCCGCGCGAGCGTAAAAAACCATCTTCAACCCGTCTGATGGGGCCAAAAGCTGCGGACTTCGCGGCAAAATCGGCAGGCTCTTTGCCTGCCCAAACCAACAGGCCTTTGCCGCTTTTCTTCGCCTGTGCCAAAGCCGCGTCTGGATTTTCGACAAAGCGCAACGGCGTGTAGCGACCAAAGACGTTTTGCAGCCGTCCGCGTTTCCAAACACGCATTCCAAAGGCAATATGCCCCGCGTGATCTTCGCGGTAGGCGCGTGTCTCGGCCTCGAGTTGGTCTACCGCCTGTTCAAAGCTGCACAGCTGGTCTTGGCAGGGGTCATACCATGTGGGGGCCAGGATCATCGCGGCGGCAAAAAGTTGTTCGGCGGTCAAGCGGCGGCTACGGCGTGGTGAGGCAATTTCATCGTCGGAAAGCCCCCAACCGGCATAAAAGGGCAGGCCAAAGACACGTGGACGGTGGCCAGCGACTATCGCTTCGAATCCCATTTGTGACGAAACGGTATAGACAGCTGCTGCCCCACCAAGCAGCGCCCAAGGCGAGAGAGGGGCAGTGAGTATTATATGGTTGGCATCAGGGCCGAAATGACCGGCACGTAACCCGAGATTGGTTTCAGGATGGGTCTTGATGACGATCCTTTTGCCGGGATGCTCGGCCTTGGCTGCGGCTAACATACGCTCAAATACACCTTTGGTCGCACCAGAGAACTGCAGCGACGCATCCCCTTTGGTTTGATCGATCACCAGAATATACCCAGGTTCGGGGGAAGCATGGCCCGACTGGTGAATATTGTATTTTGATAAGTCGAGTGCTTTTAAGCGGGCAATTCCTGCAGTCGCACGTGCCAAAAGGTTTGAATTGTTTAAGTCTGCGGTGGTAAGTATGGTTTCCAATTGGGACGGGCCACTGCCATCAAAATGTACCCCGACAGGGTCGATCATGAGGCCAAGAGGCGCATCGCCGCTGCGGCCAGGGCGGACCGATCGCAAAAAGGCATCCTCGACTCTGACCAGCTGCGCCTCTCGCCATTTTGCGATTTTTTCACCACGCCATGCAAAAGGGCTGCGGCCCCAAACGGCGACGCTATCGCCGCGCGCGGGCAAGCCGAGGGTCAAATCATACCCCGCGAGGTGCAAGATGCGCCGCAAGCGGGCCGCCCGTGCAAACCCTGCGTTGAAATAGAAAAGCCGCCGGGGTGCTACCCCGGCGGCTTTGGAGGACGAGACGTTTGCCGTCATAGGCCTACGTTTGAAGACGCAGAGGATATGTTTGATGCTGCGCTTGCTGATCCTGAAACGGCAGTGATGGTTTTCTGCCATTGCACAAACGGTGCCTCGGTGACGTAGACAGTGTCGCCATCTCGGATCAAGAAATCGCGCGCCTCAAACATACCGGTTGGTTGCGTGAGGTCGAGGACGTAAACCATCCGTTGATCGCCCGTCAGGTCAGAGCGGCCAAGGACTGAATTGGCAATCTCGGCGGGTTCATTGCGGAACACGAAAACACCTGTCGGATCGGCGAGCGACGTGTTCAAGCCACCAACTTGGGCAATCGCCTCAATCGCGGACAAGGTTTGGGTTTCAAACGGCACGCGGTTTTGTGTACCTGTCGCCCCCAAGGCGACAAAAGCGCGGGTGTCTTTTTCAACAACGATGCGATCCCCTGCCCGCAAAGCGATATCAAGGGAAGGGTTGGAATACAGGTCTTCGAGCCAGATTTTTCCGGTTCGGCTGCCGCGGGTTACGCGCACAATGGCAACGGCAGGCTCAATCGCTACGCCGCCGGCCCGTGCGATCATCGCTGTGAGGGTGCGGGTCGGGCGCTCGATCGGAAAGACACCTTGGCCGCCAACCATTCCCGAAACTGAAACGGTAGACCCATCGCCAGCGACACGCTGTACGGTGACCTGTGGATCAGGCGTCTGCGTATCAAGCTTGCGCGTTATCGCGCCACGCAGGCCTTCGGGGGTTTGGCCCGCGGCCTTTATGCGGCCAGCATATGGGATAAAGATATAGCCCGAGCCATCGACCTGCACTTGGTCCAACACGGAAACGCGCTGGCCTGTGTTGCCCAGCAGCGGATCGTCTTTGACGTTTTCAAATACCGATAGCGCCAAGGTATCACCGGGCGAAATCGTATCCGACCCAACGACGCCCGCGTTGCGGAAATCTGACCCAAAGCCAAGTGCTGGGGTGACAGCGGTGGCACGCGTGACGCGGCTGTTGACCGAGACGATGAATGCATCGCCGTCTTTCAATACAGAACCCGCAAATATTTCTTTTTTGGTTGGGCCAGAGCGCGGCAGGCTGCAAGCTGCCAGAGCCACCAAAATAGTGATAAGGGCCAATCTCTTGGCCCCTTTTGATACCGATAGTTTCACTGCCCGGGCTCCTTTTTTGGATATTGCCTCAGAATTTTTTTACAACTCTACAGATGCACAGCATAAAATTCCAGCATTCCAGCGCTTTATCAGTTCACGATGCGCAACTGTTGCCTTGGTGCCGCGCTTCCCTTGGTTAGTGCGTCATAGGGATCATCGGCTAACAGCATCATATCTACTACCTGTCGTAGCAGCTCGCGTCTGCCACGCGAGGAGTAGAAGCCGCCGGGCACTTGGCTGGTTTCCAACAGGTAATGCCGATAATCACGATACGCACGGCTGTCGGGGCGTGTTGGGCATGAAAAAAACGCATCAAGCGGCTGAGAAGACACGAATTCGGGCTTGGCATAAACGGCTGCACCGAAAACTTTTAGCGGAAGGCCACGCCAAAGCACCTGTTGCGCGGCGGTTGAATTTACTGTCACGGCCGAGCGCGCGTGGTTTAGCAATGCAGCCAGTTTACCGCCGCGCACAAAATGCACGCGGCCTGTTACACCATGCAATTTCGCCAAACGGTGAATTTCTGATGCCACGGGAACACGACCATCCTCTAGCGGATGTGCCTTGAATACGAGGTGGTGATGGGGGGCGGCACCTTTGGCAAAGCCTTCCGTCACCAGAGCCAGAAACTCGGTCATCGTGGAAAACGGCGAGTGCATTTGAAAGCTGCTGTCATGTTCTAATTGTAATAGCACAAGGTGGTAGGGAAAGCCGCCGTGTTTGATGCGAAAACTGGCCAGCATCCGCTCCCAACGGTGAAACGGCAGTAGCACCAGCCGCCTGCAATACAGCAAAAACTCTTGCCTGACCGTTAGCGCGCGGTGTGGGCGATAACCGCGATAATCCCAAAACCCGATCATCACAAACCAATGATAGAGTGCACCCCAAAACATATGTTGCCGCATGTCGCCCCAGCGGGCCGGGGCATCGGGCAGGTCCATATCCGACTGCGCAAGGTCGGTTTGCATCTGCGCCAGCGTTAAATCCATCAGCCGTGAGTTGCCGTTAGATCCGCCCCTCTCATACGTTACCCAATGCGGGCGCATGTAGCCTTCCTCAAACACATGGACAGTGATCCCTGCTTTTTGCGCAAGTTTCACGGCATCGGCGTGCAAAGGGCGGGTATCGCCATAAAGGACGATATCGGTGATACGCAATCGTTCTATCAGGGCGGAAAAGGAGAGCGGCCAGTCTTGGCTGCTGCCTTTGTAGGGAATGTAGTTGGCGGTATTGGGCCAGAACGCACGGTCCCCACGGTTAAACCCTACGCGCCACACTTCGGCCCCGGATTGCGCCAGCATTTTGCCCAACTGCCCAAAGAAAGGCCCGTGCGGCCCCTGAAGCAACAAAAAACGACGATTTTTACCCGATATGCGCATTGCAACCCTTTTTGCCTTTCCAAAGTATTTATCGCGCCGCGTAAAGCGAAATTTTCATACAGATGTTCGCAGACGATACAATCTAAAGGTAAAGACGGACTAAATTGATGCTGGCACCTGCGGGCTTGCAAGGGCTGCGTCCTGCGGCTAGGCCTTGGGGATGAACAAGGGGATAGGCTATGTTTACGGGCATCGTTACAGATATTGGCAAGGTGTTGGAGCTGGACCAACAGGGTGATCTGCGCGCGCGGATTGGCACGGGCTATGATGTTGCAGGCATTGATATCGGCGCGTCCATCGCCTGTGAAGGGGTTTGCCTGACGGTGATCGCGCTGGGCCGCAGCCCGCAAAACTGGTTCGACGTGCAAATCAGCGCGGAATCTGTCGGCAAAACCAATATTGGCGGCTGGGCGCTGGGCAAACGCCTGAACCTTGAACGTGCGCTGAAAGTCGGGGATGAGCTGGGCGGCCATATCGTTTCGGGCCATGTTGACGGGGTGGCCGAGGTTGTTGGCTTGCGCCGCGAGGGCGATAGCGCCCGCGTGATCTTTCGTGCGCCGCATGCGCTGGCAGGGTTTATCGCGCCCAAAGGGTCGGTTGCGCTGAATGGTACATCCTTGACGGTGAATGAGGTTGATGGAGTCGATTTTGGCATCAACTTTATCCCGCATACGCAGGCTGCGACCACTTGGGGCGATGTGGCGCTGGGCGACCGTGTTAATCTGGAAATTGATACGATGGCGCGCTATGTGGCGCGGCTGCGCGACTGGGCGGCGCAGTGACAGGGCGGGCTGTGATTGGTCACAATCAGGGCCCCACGATGGAGCCGGGGGCCGCATGGCGTACCCATTGTTGGGGCGCTGCGCGTAAGGCGCTGTTGCCGCATTTTCCGATTGAGGTGCTGCGCGGGCGGCTGCGGCGGGCGGATGAACTGGGGCTTGATTACCGCACCTATGCGGGCATCCGTGCCACCACGGGCCGTGATATTATCGCAGTTTTATTCTCCTCTAACGCGTTAGAGCTGCACAAGGGGCAGATGCAGGTTCGCCTTGCTGTGCGCCAAAAGCTGGAGGCGATGGCCGCAGATCGGCGCGGGCTTGCCACTGTGCCATTGCAGCCGGATGATTTGCTTGCTGCGGCCCCCTTGGTTGCGGCTTTTGCCGCACCTGCAGCCTTTGCCAGTTTTTCGGCACAGCGTTCGGCCTTGCTGGCGGCATTGGGTAAACTGCCCAGCGATCAGGAGATTCTAGTCGGCGCTTATGGCGCGGAGGCCGAGTGGTGCAGTGCCGCGCGCCTTGCAGGATATGTTCCCGCCTCAGAGGTGTTTTCGCAGTAAGCCTTTGAAATTCAATTATTTGCGTAATTTTTGGGCGATTTGAAAACGCAGTTGTTGACGTAACCCTGTTTTATCGACCAGTCTTAAATTTGTTACAAAAGCGTCACGAAACGATGACGTGCCGGACATAGGGCACTTGTGTCCGACAAAACAAGGGAGACGACCAATGAAACATCTTATGCTTACGGCTGCCGCGATAGTGCTTTGTGCAGGGGCTGCACAGGCCGAATTCGCGCTTGATAGCCGCTATTCTGATGCTGATGGCGATTTGATCGCCGATATCCCAACCGATCCGGCACAGTTGGTTGATCCCGGCACTCTTATTTTTGCCTATACGCCTGTCGAAGACCCCGCCGTTTACGCCGCGGCATGGTCTGATTTTCTGACCCATATGGAAAAAGAGACCGGCAAGAAGGTGCAGTTTTTCCCGGTTGGCAGCAACGCCGCCCAGATTGAGGCAATGCGGGCTGGCCGCTTGCACATCGCAGGCTTTAACACCGGCTCGACGCCTTTGGCCGTGGCCTGCTCGGGGTTCCGGCCCTTTACCATCATGGCCTCCAAAGATGACAATTTTGGCTATGAGATGGAGATTATCACCTATCCCGATTCGGGGATTGATGACGTTCCCGGCATCAAGGGCCATAAAATGGCGTTCACTTCCGAGACCTCAAACTCGGGCTTTAAGGCACCTTCGGCCCTGTTGAAATCGGAGTTCGGCATGGAAGCCGGTCGTGATTTTGAACCTGTGTTTTCGGGCAAGCATGACAACTCTATCCTTGGTGTGGCAAACAAAGACTATGACGCCGCCGCGATTGCCAATTCGGTGAAATCCCGAATGATTGAGCGTGGTGTCGTGCAGGCTGATCAATTCAAAGTGCTGTATACCTCGCAAACCTTTCCAACTACGGCGTTTGGCGTGGCCAACAACCTGTCGGCAGAGTTGCAGGAAAAGATTAAGAATGCGTTCTACGATTTCGATTGGGAAGGCACGACCCTGCAAACCGAGTTTTCAAAGTCGGGCGAAGAAAAGTTTATTCCGATCACGTTCAAGGATAACTGGGCTGTCATTCGCCAGATCGACGAAGCCAACGGCGTTTCTTACGCTTGCCAGTAAGCAATTGAAAACACATTAAAACCGAGGCCATTCTTGGCCTCGGACAGTCTTTTATTGCGGTGCCCCATGCTCAGTGTCGAACATCTGACGAAAACCTATAAGACGGGCGATAAGGCCTTGTCGGACGTGTCCTTTACGGTTGAAAAAGGCCAGGTGGTCGGGCTGATCGGGCCATCGGGCGCGGGGAAATCATCGCTGATCCGCTGTGTGAACCGTTTGGTTGAGCCCAGCTCTGGCGCGATCAAGCTGAACGGAACCGATCTTGTTGGCCTTGGCGTAGGCGATCTGCGCCGTGCGCGCCGCCGCATTGGGATGATTTTTCAGGAATACGCACTGGTTGAACGGCTGACTGTGATGGAGAACGTGCTGTCGGGCCGCTTGGGCTATGTGTCGTTTTGGCAAAGCTTTACAAGGCGTTACCCTGCGACAGATATTGAGCGCGCCTATCGTTTGCTTGACCGCGTTGGTCTGATTGACCATGCCGACAAACGCGCCGATGCGCTGTCGGGTGGGCAGCGGCAGCGGGTCGGGATTGCGCGGGCCTTAAGCCAAGAACCCGAGCTGTTGTTGGTGGATGAACCCACCGCCAGCCTTGACCCCAAAACCAGCCGTCAGATCATGCGGCTGTTGATCGAGATTTGCCAAGAACGCGATTTGCCGGCGATTGTGAACATCCACGATGTCCCGCTGGCCCAACAATTTATGCAGCGGATCATCGGATTGCGTGCGGGCCAAGTGGTGTTTGACGGCACACCTGACCAGCTGACCGAAGATGTGCTGACCACGATTTACGGCGCCGAAGACTGGACCGTGATGCGCCAAGGGGCGCAAGAGGACGAACAGGCCGAACGCGCGGCGGCGCATGAGTTGGCAAGGCTGGGCACATGACCCAGTACCCCACCACATGGACGCGCCCGCCGCAGATTTTCAAGCACCGCGGCTGGCGGATTGGCCTGCAAATCGGCGTGCTGGTTTGGTTTGTGCTGGCCATCGGCAGCATCGACGCAAATTGGGAACGCATCGCCGCCGGAATGGAGCGCGGGATGCGCTTTGTGCAAGGTTTTTTGCAGCCTAATTTCACGTCGCGCTGGTCGGATATTTCAACGGGGCTGATCGAAAGCCTGACGATGACCTTCACCTCGACCATCGTGGGCATCGCGATATCTATTCCCATCGGTATCGGGGCCGCGCGTAACCTTGCCCCGCGCCCCGTTTACTATGTGTGCCGCGCGATCATCGCGGTCAGCCGTGCCTTGCAAGAAATCATTGTGGCGATCTTTTTCGTCGCCATGTTCGGCTTTGGCCCCTTTGCAGGCTTTCTGACGCTCGCCTTTGCCACCATTGGCTTTATCGCCAAGCTGTTGGCCGAAGACATTGAAGACATTGACGAAACTCAAGCCGAGGCGATCCGCGCGACGGGGGCAAGTTGGTGGCAGCTGGTCAACTATGCCGTGCAGCCGCAGGTGATGCCGCGCTTGATCGGGCTGTCGCTGTACCGCTTTGACATTAACTTTCGGGAAAGTGCGGTGATCGGAATTGTCGGCGCGGGCGGCATCGGTGCCACCCTGAACACCGCGATTGACCGCTATGAATATGACAGTGCGGGCGCGATCTTGCTGATCATCATCGGCATCGTTTTGGTGTCTGAATATGGCTCGTCCTACCTACGGAAGTTTTTGCAATGAGCGCCAAAACGCTGAAAGACGGAACCCTGAAAGAGTGGCAGTACCGCACGCCGAAAACCAAGTTGCTGATCTGGGGCTTTTGGCTGTGTACGCTGGCGGGCTTTGTCTATTGCTGGCAGGTGATGACCGAAGACACGATTTGGTATTTTGTGCAGGACGCGCCGCGCCAAGCCGCCGATATTGGTGCGCGGATGTGGCCGCCAAAGCTGTCTTATACGCCCGAACTGATGCGCCCGTTGTGGGATACGCTGAACATGGCCACGTTGGGCACGATATTGGGGGTTGTTCTTGCGGTTCCCGTGGCATTTCTGGCCGCGCGCAACACCACGCCTTCCGCCAAGATCCTGCGGCCAGCGGCGCTGTTTATCATCGTGGCGTCCCGTTCGATCAACTCGCTTATTTGGGCGCTGCTTTTGGTGGCGATCCTTGGGCCGGGGATTTTGGCGGGCATCATCGCCATCGGGTTCCGTTCCGTCGGGTTTGTCGGCAAGCTGCTGTATGAGGCGATTGAGGAAACCGATGTCACCCAGATTGAGGCGATCCGCGCCACTGGCGCCAGCCCGTCACAGGTGCTGAACTATGCCATCGTCCCGCAAATTATGCCTGCGTTTTGGGGGATCTCGGTGTTCCGCTGGGATATCAACATCCGGGAAAGCGCGATTTTGGGTCTGGTCGGGGCAGGGGGCTTGGGGCTAAAGCTGCAAGCATCGCTGAACGTGCTGGCGTGGCCACAGGTGACGATGATCTTGCTGCTTATTCTTGTGACCGTCGTGATCTCGGAATGGGTTTCGGCCAAGGTGCGTACCGCGCTGATTTGACGACTTGGCGCCTTGTGCACGCGCTGCCTCTGGCATTCATCGCAAAGGCGCGGTATGGGCTGGGTGATACATGCGCGAGGCAAAAGATGACTGATACCGAATATTCCAAAGACATCTCGTCAATCGAAGAGATTATTGAAGACGCCCGCGCTGGCCGCATGTTCATTTTGGTGGACCATGAGGATCGCGAAAATGAAGGCGATTTGGTGATCCCCGCGCAGAAATGCTCGGCGCAGGCGGTGAACTTTATGGCCACCCACGGGCGCGGGCTGATTTGCTTGACGCTGACCGAAGACCGGATTGACGCACTGGGCCTGACTTTGATGAGTCCGAAAAACTCGAGCCGCCATGAAACCGCCTTTACCACCTCGATTGAGGCGCGCGATGGCGTGTCGACCGGTATTTCGGCAGCAGACCGCGCGCTGACCGTGGCCGTGGCGATTGACCCTGCCAAAGGCCCGCAGGATATTGCAACGCCCGGCCATGTATTTCCACTTCGCGCCCGCAATGGTGGCGTGCTGGTGCGTGCAGGCCATACCGAGGCCGCGGTTGATGTCTCGCGGCTTGCGGGCCTCGACCCGTCGGGCGTGATTTGTGAGATTATGAATGACGATGGCACGATGGCGCGTCTGCCCGATTTGATCGGTTTTGCCAAAAAGCATCAGCTGAAAATTGGCACGATTTCCGATCTGATCGCCTATCGTCGCCGCAATGATAACCTTGTGCGTGTCAGCTCGGAAACCACTGTGACGTCTGAATTTGGTGGCGAGTGGGTGATGCGGGTTTACACCGACGATACCGAAGGCGCCGAGCATATCGTGCTGATTAAAGGCGATATTTCCACAGGCCAAGTTTTGGTGCGGATGCACACGATGGACCCGCTGCTGGATGTAGTCGGCCTTGGCCCTGTTGGCCGGACGGGCGAGTTTGGCGATGCCATGCGCTTGATCGCGGCCGAGGGGCGTGGGGTATTGGTGCTATTGCGTGATCTGCATTCGAAAATGGTATCCGATGCCGAGGCTAGCCCGCAAATTCTGCGTCAATACGGCCTTGGCGCGCAGATTTTGTCCAGCCTTGGGATTAAGGATTTGGTCTTGTTGACCAATTCGCCCCGTCCAAAAGTTGTGGGCCTTGATGCCTACGGCCTGACCATCACCGGCACCCGTGCCATTCCGAAAGCGTAAAATATGGCCTCTAGTGAAACCCATTACACGCTGCCGCTGCCTACATTTGAAAAGCCGGTAAAGCTGTTGATCGTGGTCGCCCCCTATTACCGCGCGATTGCTGATCAGTTGATCGCAGGCGCCAGCAAAACGGCCAAGGATTGTGGCGCCGATTTTGAAATCATCGAAGTACCTGGCGCGCTTGAGGTGCCAACCGTGGTGGCTATGGCCGAACGTCAAAGCAACTTTGACGGCTATGTAGCACTCGGCTGTATTATCCGTGGTGAAACAACGCATTACGATACGGTTTGCAATGACAGCAGCCGCGCTTTGTCGCTTTTGGGCCTGCAGGGTGCCTGCATCGGCAATGGCATTCTGACTGTGGAAAACATGGCGCAGGCCCAAGCCCGCGCCAATCCTGATGACCAAAACAAAGGAGGCGGTGCTGCCGCCGCCGCCCTTCACCTGATCGCCTTGTCGCGCCGCTGGTCCAGCGCCCGCAAAGGCATCGGTTTCCGCCCGTCCGAGGATAGCTTTCGCGCATGACCAAGCCTGACCCAAAAAGAGACCTGAAGAGACAAATGAAATCTGCCGCGCGTTTGTATGCCGTGCAGGCTTTGTTTCAAATGGAAAGCTCCAGTCAAACGGTTGAGGCCGTTCAGTGGGAGTTTGAAAACCACCGTTTTGGTGCCGTCTACGATGGCGATGAGATGGCCGAGGGCGATGTGACCCATTTTCGCGCCTTGGTGAACCATGCCGTGAACCGGCAGGCCAAAATTGACCAGATGACCGACCGCGCCTTGGTGGCAAAATGGCCGATCGACCGCATCGACCCTGTTCTGCGCGCGTTGTTTCGGGCCGCGGGTGCCGAGCTGGTTGAAATGCCGACGCCGCCCAAGGTGGTGATCACAGAATTTGTGGATGTCGCCAAGGCGTTCTTCCCCGAAGGCAAAGAGTCCAAATTCGTGAACGCCGTGCTCGATCACATGGCGCATGAGGCCAAGCCCGAGGCTTTCTAGCCGCGACAATAAGGCTTGTGGAATTGCAGGCCCTTCATGCTAGATTAGATCTAACATGAAGGGGGCTGCCATGCCAAAACTGATCCGTCTCTATATCGTAAACGTTGCAATCGGCTTTGCCTTGGCACTGGCCTTTGTATCCACACTCATCTTTTTCGATGTCGCAAACCTTCGGCATTTGGTGATGAAAACCGAAATGGGCTGGCTGGCCTTTATAATGATGGTGGTTTTCAACGGCATCGTTTTCGCCGGCGTACAGTTTGCCTATGCGGTGATGTCGTTGGCGGCGCCTGATGATGGCCCGAAAGGTGGCAAGAAACAGGGCGTCACGGCGCAGCTTACCCCCGTTCATGTCGGCGCACATCAACATCATGTCGGGGCAAAAAAGCGGTGAAAGTGGCGGGAACCGCAGCAGCCGTGTTCGCGTGAATTTCCCGAGAGCCTGAGTTTTCAGGTGGTCGCCAGATACTTGGACCAGGATCCAAACAGAGCCAGCTCCCTCGGAGTTGCTTATGGGCCACTGGAAATGTGCTATCACGAACCGAGCAGAACCCGCCGTCCCTACAGATAGGCTTGATCGCCCCACATATCAAGGGCCAGCCTCATCCCAAACCAAACGCAATTGGTGCAAAACCCTCGCGCAAAAGCAGAGCTATCTTATACGGGCGCTCTCGCTTTCTGTTCGGTGAAAATATCCTCAGGGGGGGAATTGCCGTAAGGCAAGGGGGGGCAGAATGCCCCCCGCTACTGCGGCGACAAGCTCAGTTTTCGGCCCAATAGGGCCCGCAAAGCCAGCAAAGCCACCACACCAAAGGGCAATGCCGCCGGGGTATCAACCAACCCGCCTGCAACGGCGCCCACAACCAGTCCAACCAACACCGCACTTGCCCAGCCAAACCAGCCGTCGCGCAGCAAGAACCAGATCAATGGCAAGGCCAGCAGCCAGCCCACCCATGAAAACAGCGGCGAAAATACCAGCAAGTATACCATACCAAATAGAGTTAGCTGCACCTCTGCAGGCACCACGCTTTTGCTGGCCATGAGCACCGCCGCCAGCATCCAGCCCATCACACAGGGCGCTCCCCACAGCACGGCCATGCTGCCTAACACCACAGATTTGGGCACGGGCCGCTGTGGTGACGAGCGCAGCAGCGTCAAGTGGCCGAGCCACCAACGGTAAGGCCGCCGATCAGCAAGGTCGGCTGGCCTACGCCCACGGGCACCCATTGGCCTGCTTTGCCGCAATTGCCGATGCCGGGGTCCATTGCCATATCATTGCCGATAGCGCGGATTTTTTGCAACGCGGTCGCGCCATCCCCGATCAACGTGGCCCCTTTGACCGGCGCGCCGATTTTGCCGTTTTGGACACGGTAAGCCTCGGTGCAGGAAAACACGAATTTGCCGTTGGTGATATCAACCTGCCCGCCGCCAAAGCCCACGGCATAGATGCCGTCTTTCAGGCTTGCCACAATCTCTTCGGGCGGGGTGGTGCCGCCCAGCATATAGGTGTTGGTCATGCGCGGCATCGGAATATGCGCATGGCTTTCGCGGCGACCGTTGCCAGTAGGGGCGACGCCCATCAGCCGCGCGTTCTGGCGATCTTGCATATAGCCGACCAGCCTGCCGTCCTCGATCAACACGTTGCGCTGTGACGGCGTGCCTTCGTCATCAAAGCTGATGCTGCCTCGGCGGTCGGGGATGGTCCCGTCATCCAGAACCGTAACCCCTTTGGCGGCGATTTGTTGGCCCATCAGGCCCGCAAAGGCCGATGTTTTCTTGCGGTTAAAGTCGCCTTCAAGCCCGTGACCAATGGCCTCATGCAGCAAAATGCCGGGCCAGCCCGCGCTAAGCGCCACATCCATGATGCCCGCAGGCGCAGGAACGGCGTCAAGGTTTACCAGCGCAATGCGCAGCGCCTCACGCGCAAGGGCCTGCCAATGCGCAGGCTCCATCAGGCGGGCAAGGCCGTAGCGTCCCCCGCCGCCCATGCCACCCGATTCGCGACGGCCATTTTGCTCAACGATGACCGAGATATTCAGCCGTGCCATGGGGCGGATATCAGACAGGCGCAGCCCTTCGGGGCGCAGGATTTCAACCTCTTGCAGGCCTGCCGCAAGGGTGGCCGAGACTTGAATGATGCGCGGGTCAAGCGCACGGGTATAGGCGTCAATTTCGCGCAGGATGTCTATTTTTCCTGCAAACGTTGCATCGGCCATCGGGTCGGCATCGGTATACAGCTTTTGATTCGTACCTTTGGGGGCATCGGCCAGCGTGCCGCCGCCATCGCCCACGGCCAAACGGGCGGTATCCATAGCGCGCTTCAGGGCTGATTCGGAAATTTCGGTCGAATGGGCGTAGCCCGCCACCTCACCGCGCACGGCGCGCAGGCCAAACCCCTCAGAGGCGTCGTAGCTGGCGGTTTTTACGCGGCCATCATCCAAAACGATGGCCTCCGAGCGCTTTCGTTCAAGAAAAAGCTCGCCGTCATCGGCACCGTGGGTGGCTTGGCGGAGCAAATCGAGAGCTTTGGCCTCATCGAGATGCGACTCAAAGGGGCGGAAAGGGGCGTCTGTCATAGGAAAGTCCTTGATTTACATCAAACGGCGTCGCTATGCCGCAATGGTTTCTCTTGTTGTTACGGCCTTAATATGGTTTCACCAACAGTAGAAACAACGGGATTCTGCCTAAGAGTCGGGCAAACCTAAAAATGCAGGCTATAAAGAGCCGCGTAACGAACGGGATATGCATATGCGCATGATGACAGGTCTTTCCGGCATTGCCGCGAGTTTTGGAACAGTGATGACGGCCGGTATGGCCGTGGCACAAGAGGGCGGCTTGGTTGGCAAGCCCGTACCCGGGGGCACCGGATTTCAGGTTGCCGCGACAGAGCTGGCGCGGGATGTGCACAGCCTTGACCACTTTTTGCTGGTGATTATTGGTGTCATCACTTTGTTTGTCACGGTGTTGCTGCTGTATATCGCATTCCGTTACCACCAAAAGCGCAACAAGGTCCCTGCGACATTCACCCATAACAGCCCGTTGGAAATTGCATGGACGATTGTTCCGATTGTGATTTTGGTGTTCATCGGCGCGTTCTCGTTGCCCGTGCTGTTTAAGCAGCAGGAAATTCCGGCGGCAGATGTGACGGTCAAAGTAACTGGCAACCAGTGGTACTGGAGCTATGAATACCCTGATGAAGGCGTTACCTTTGACAGCTTCCTGATCGGTGACGGCAAGGTTATGAACGCCGATGTTGAGGCTGAGCTGAAAGCTGCGGGCTATTCCAAGGATGAGTTCTTGTTGGCCACAGATACCGCGATGGTAATTCCTGTGAACAAGACGATCGTTGTGCAGTTGACCGGTGCTGACGTTATCCACGCTTGGATGGTTCCGGCGTTTGGCGTACAATCTTCGGCAGTTCCTGGCCGTTTGAACCACCTCTGGTTCAAGGCCGACCAAATCGGCACATATTTTGGCCAGTGCACCACGCTGTGCGGCAAGGACCATGCCTATATGCCGATTACGGTAAAGGTGGTTTCGGAAGCCGATTACGCAGCTTGGCTGGCTGAAGAAAAGACAGCGAGCCTTGGTGGTGTTGCCGCCGTGAAAGTGGCTTCGTCTAACTAAAAACAATGGGAAGGGGCTAATGGCCCTTTCCTTTTTCGTGTTGGGGCTATGGCCCTGTAGATACGCTACCAAAGGGCTGTGACCATGCAGGATGCACACATAATTGACCAAACGGGAGAGGCGGGGTTCGGCGATTATATCGCGCTGCTGAAGCCGCGCGTGATGTCACTGGTGGTGTTCACTGCGATGGTTGGTGTCTTGGTGGCGCCGGGGCCAGTGCATCCGTTTATCGCGATGACCTCGATCTTGTTTATTGCGTTGGGGGCAGGGGCCTCTGGTGCGCTGAACATGTGGTGGGATGCCGATATTGACGTGATTATGAAGCGCACGGCCAAGCGGCCTATTCCGGCGGGCAAGGTCCAGCCGGGTGAGGCGCTTGGGTTTGGCATGGCGCTGTCGGGTATCGCGGTAGTGATGCTGGCACTGGCCGCAAACCTGCTGGCGGCCGCGCTTCTGGCCTTTACGATTTTCTTTTACGCTGTCGTCTACTCGATGTGGCTGAAACGCTCGACCCCGCAGAATATCGTGATTGGCGGGGCGGCGGGTGCCTTTCCCCCCATGATCGGCTGGGTTGCCGTCACGGGGCATGTCTCGATTGAAGCGGTGTTGATGTTCATGTTGATTTTCATGTGGACGCCTCCGCATTTCTGGGCGCTGGCCCTGTTTATGAACGAAGATTACAGCAAGGCCGGTGTGCCGATGCTAACGGTGACGCATGGCAAAAAGGTCACGCGTAACCATATCTTGGTGTACACGATCGCGCTGGTGCCGTTTGCAATCGGTGCTGGGTTTACCTCGATTGGGGGGCCAGTGTATCTGGCGGTGTCGGCTGTTCTGAACGCAGGCTTCCTGTGGGGCGCATGGCGAATTTGGAAACGCGACGAAGTACAGGCCGAGGCAGATAACTATGCGGTTGAAAAGCAGGTTTTCAAATTCTCGCTATTGTATTTGTTCTTGCATTTTGGCGCATTCTTGGCCGAGGCCGCGTTGAAACCTTATGGGCTGGGAGGCTGGTAAAATGGCATTCAATGTTGAACACGAGCTGCACAAACGCCGTCTCGGTCGCAATGTAGGCTTGGGTATTGTGTTGATGGCGTTTGTTGCGCTGGTTTTCGGCCTTACGGTTGTTAAGGTTGTGAATATGGGCAAGGTCGAGGCCGTGCCTGCCGCTGAAATCACTGTACCGGTGGCCAAGCCATGACACCTATCCAAAAAACTGCCGCACAGCTTAGCTTTGTTGCTGTCTTGATGGTGTCGTTGTCCTTTGCCTCGGTGCCGTTTTACAACTGGTTTTGCAAGGTGACGGGCTTTGCCGGCACCACTTCGGTGGCAAGCCAAGGGTCGGAGGTTATCCTCGACCGCACGATGAAAATCCGGTTTGACGCCTCATTGGAGCGCGGGATGCCGTGGGAATTCAAGCCCATGCAAAACACCATGGATGTGCGCATCGGCGAAACCGGCTTGGCGTTTTATGAGGCCTATAATCCGACCGATCATGCGGTTGCGGGACAAGCCAGCTATAACGTCACCCCCGATACGGCGGGCGGCTATTTCACCAAAATCGCCTGTTTTTGCTTTACCATGCAGGTGCTGCAACCCGGTGAGCGCGTGCAAATGCCTGTGACCTTTTTCGTAGACCCCGAGATCGTGAAGGATATCGAGGGTAAATATGTTCATGAAATCACCCTATCCTATACATTTCATGAGGCAGAATTGCCGGTGGAAGAGCAAGCAGCCCTTGCCCCGACCGCCCCCAAGATCGTAAACTAAGAAAAACCGACCTGCGCAAAGCGCGGCGTACCTAAAACGAGGGAACGACAACCATGGCCCACGCCAAGAACCACGACTACCACATTCTGCCGCCATCTATCTGGCCATTCATGGGCGCTGTCGGCGCGTTTATCATGCTGTTTGGCGCGGTGCTTTGGATGCACGGCACCTCCGGCCCTTGGATGGGGCTGATCGGCTTTGCGATGGTGCTGTATGTTATGTTTGCGTGGTGGTCCGAGGTGGTGCATGAAGCCATCATCGGCGACCATACGCCCGTTGTGCGGATTGGCCTGCGCTATGGTTTCATCATGTTCATCATGTCCGAGGTCATGTTCTTTGCGGCTTGGTTCTGGTCGTTTTTCAAACATGCGATGTACCCGATGGGCCCATTGTCACCTGCTGTTGATGGTGTTTGGCCACCAGCCGGGATCGAAACCTTTGACCCTTGGCACCTGCCGCTGATCAACACTTTGATTTTGCTGTGCTCTGGTGCAGCTGCGACTTGGGCGCACCACGCTTTGGTCGAAGAAAACAACCGTAAAGACATCAAAAGCGGTCTAATCTTGGCTGTTGCCTTGGGCGCATTCTTTACCGTGCTGCAAGCCTATGAATACAGTCACGCGGCCTTTGGGTTTGCGGGCAATATTTATGGCGCCAACTTCTTTATGGCGACGGGCTTTCATGGCTTCCATGTTTTGATCGGTACGATCTTTTTGTTGGTCTGCTTGATCCGCGTTTACAAAGGCCACTTTACGCCGGAGCAGCACGTCGGGTTTGAGGCGGCTGCTTGGTACTGGCACTTTGTTGATGTGGTGTGGCTGTTCTTGTTTGCTTCGATCTACGTTTGGGGCCAATAAGCCCTAAGTGATGGGCAAGAAAATAGGGGCGCGGGCCGAAAGGGCCGCGCCTTTGGCATTAAGGCGAATGGGGCAGTTTTGATGATACGGCGGATGATAGGGCCATTGCTGTTTGGCGCCTTTGGAATCGCGGTTCTGGTGTCGCTGGGCGTGTGGCAGTTGCAGCGCCTTGCGTGGAAAGAGACGGTTCTGGCTGAGATTGACGCGCGCATAGGCGCGGCACCGGTAGGTTTGCCAGCTGCCCCTGATGTTGCGGTGGATAAGTATTTGCCAGTACTGGTTTCAGGCGCGTTAACCGGCGAAGAGTTGGACGTTTTGGTCAGCCGCAAGGAAATCGGTGCAGGCTACCGTGTGATTTCTGTGTTCGAGACTGATACCGGGCGGCGTGTGCTGGTGGATCGTGGGTTCTTGGTGGATGATGCGCGCGGGCTGCCGCGTGAGGCGCGGGCGCTGGAGGTTGAGGGCAATCTAGTTTGGCCAGATGAGGTGGACGGCTATACACCTGCGCCGGATGCCAAGACGGGGGTTTGGTTTGCCCGCGATATTCCCGCGATGGCGGTGGCGTTAAAGGCCGAACCGCTGCTTATCGTTGCGAAATCCGAGACAGGTGACGGGATTGAGCCGATGCCGGTGGACAGCTCGGCGATTACGAATGATCATTTAAACTATGCAATCACATGGTTTTCGCTTGCGCTTGTCTGGGCGGGGATGACAGGCCTGCTGCTGTGGCGTATCAGGCGGAACGTGGAATAGGGAGGCATTGCGATGCAGTATATCTCAACCCGGGGGCAGGCCCCTATTTTAAGCTTTTCGGAAGCCATGATGACCGGGCTTGCGCGCGATGGTGGCCTGTATGTGCCGGAAACCGTGCCAGTGATGGCGGCGGAAGATATCGCGGCACTGGCGGGGCAGCCCTATGAAGAGGTGGCCTTTCGGGTAATGTGGCCGTTTTTGGGCGACACCTTTGCCGAGGATGAGTTTCGGGGGCTGATCGCCAAGGCCTATGCCGGTTTCGGCCATGACGCGCGCGCGCCTTTGGTGCAGCTTGGCCCGAACCACTTTTTGCTAGAGCTGTTTCACGGCCCGACCTTGGCGTTCAAAGATTTCGCTATGCAATTAATCGGCCAGATGATGCAGGCCGCTTTGGCCAAATCGGGCGAGCGGATTACGATTGTCGGCGCGACAAGCGGCGATACCGGCTCTGCCGCGATGGAGGCATTTCGCGGGTTGTCCAACGTGGATGTGTTTATCCTTTATCCGCATGGTCGGGTGTCCGAGGTGCAGCGACGCCAAATGACGACACCGTCCGAGGCGAATGTGCGGGCCATTGCGATGGATGGCGATTTTGATGATTGTCAGGCGCGCGTTAAGGATATGTTCAACGATTTGCCGTTCCGTGATGGGGTGCGCCTTGCTGGCGTGAACAGCATCAACTGGGCGCGGGTACTGGCGCAGGTTGTGTATTATTTTAGTTCTGCTGTCAGCTTGGGTGCGCCGCATCGTAAGGTCAGCTTTACGGTCCCAACGGGGAACTTTGGCGATATTTTCGCGGGCTATATCGCGCGCCAGATGGGCCTGCCGATTGAGCAGCTGGTGATTGCGACGAACCAGAATGATATTCTAGACCGCGCGATGAAAACGGGCGCGTATAAGACGGACGGGGTAAAGCCGTCGATCAGCCCGTCGATGGATATTCAGGTCTCGTCGAACTTTGAACGGGTGCTGTTTGATGCTTACGGGCGTGACGGGGCCGCTGTTTCGGCCCTAATGGCCGAGTTGAAGGCTGGCGGGTTTACGATTTCGCAAGGCGCGCTGCAGATGCTACGTGAGCAGTTTACTTCGGGCCGTTGTGATGAGGATGAAACCCGCGCCACGATCCGCAGTGCCTTTGCCCAGACGGGCGAGCTGCTGTGCCCGCATTCGGCGGTCGGTGTGAAAGTGGCGGCCGAACATTTGGGCAGCGTGCCGATGATTACGCTTGCCACAGCGCATCCGGCGAAATTCCCCGATGCGGTTGAGGCGGCGATGGGCACACGGCCCGCCCTGCCTGAACGGATGGCCGACCTGTTTGACCGTGATGAGCGTGTGACCCGCTTGCCCAATGATCTTGCCGCGCTTCAGGCGCATATTCACGAAGGGATTGCCAATTGAACAGCCGTGTAACGACCCTGCCAAACGGTTTTCGTATTGTCTCTGAGGCGATGCCGGGGCTGCAATCTGCGAGTGTCGGGATTTGGATTACTGCGGGTGGGCGGCATGAGCGGGCCGAGCAGAACGGCATTGCGCATTTTCTGGAACATATGGCATTTAAAGGCACTGAAAAACGCTCTTCCTTGCGGATTGCCGAGGAAATTGAAGATGTTGGCGGGTTTATCAACGCCTATACATCCCGCGAGATGACGGCCTATTACGCGCGGGTGTTAAAGGATGATGTGGCGTTGGCGCTGGATGTCATCGGCGATATCGTGCTGAATCCGGTCTTTGACCCCAAAGAAATTGAGATCGAACGCCATGTGATTTTGCAAGAAATCGGGCAAGCACTGGATACGCCGGATGATATCGTTTTCGACTGGCTGCAAGAAGCGTGCTACCCCGACCAGCCGTTTGGCCGCACGATTTTGGGGCCAGCCGAACGGGTTTCCAACTTTAGCCGCACTGATTTGACCGGCTTTGTCGCCGAGCATTACAGCCCCGACCGGATGATCCTTTCGGCTGCGGGCGCGGTGGACCATGACGCGATTGTCGCCCAAGCCGAGGCGCTGTTTGGCGACCGCAAGGCCGTGGGCGGCGGGTTGATCCAACCTGCGCAGTTCAAGGGTGCCGAACGGCGTGAGAATAAAGCCCTAGAGCAGGTGCATTTTGCGCTGGCCTTTGATGCGCCGGGGTATCGCTCGCCCGATGTTTACATCGCGCAGATCTATGCGATGGCGCTGGGGGGCGGCATGTCGAGCCGGTTGTTCCAAAAGGTCCGTGAAGAGCGCGGGCTGTGCTATTCGATTTTCGCGCAATCGGGCGCCTATGAGGATGCTGGGCAGATCACGATTTACGCCGGCACTTCGGAGGAAGAAATCGGTGATTTGACCGCGATCACATTGGCCGAATTGAAACGCGCCAGCAGCGATATGAGCGAGGCCGAGGTGGCGCGCGCGCGGGTGCAGCTAAAAGCCGGTTTGTTGATGGGGCTGGAAAGCCCGTCAAGCCGCGCCGAACGTCTTGCGCGGTTGTTGGCGATTTGGGGGCGGGTGCCTACCCCCGAGGAAGCCGTTGAAAAGATTGACGCCGTGACCACCGTTGACGTGCGCCGCTATGCGGGCGAAATGATCGAGGCGGATGTGGCCTTGGCGCTCTATGGCCCTGTTGGCAAAGCGCCGGGCCTAGAGGAGATCAAGCGCGGGCTTGCCCTCTGATGTTCAGCTTTCGACGCAAGGTTCACATTGAAACAGAGCGGATGACTCTGCGTTTGCCCACCCATGGTGATTGGAATAGCTGGTCTGAACTAAGGGCTGAAAGTGCTGCGTTTTTAACCCCTTGGGAGCCAGATTGGGCGCATGACCACTTGTCGCGCCGGTCGTTTACCAACCGTGTTTACTGGGCTGCACGGGCGCAAGCCCAAGGGACGGCCTTGCCGATGTTACTGGAACGCCGCGCAGATGGCGCACTTTTGGGCGCAATCACGTTGGATAATATTCGTCGCGGGCCGTCGCAGGCTGCGACGATCGGCTATTGGATTGGCCAGCCTTTTGCACGTCGCGGGTATATGCGTGAGGCGCTTTTGGCGATGGTGCATCATGCCTTTACCCATTTGGACCTAAGCCGGGTCGAGGCCGCTTGCCTGCCTGAAAACGGTGCTTCGCGTGCCGTCTTGGAGAAGACGGGTTTTAAATATGAGGGCGTGGCGCAAAGCTATCTGCAAATTTCTGGGCGGTGGCGGACCCATGTGCTTTATGCCAATTTGCGCAATGACCGGCGTGGACGCACGACTGCGGGGCTGTAGGCGGGCCTATTGCCTGCGGGGTTTTTCCTGCGCTATCAATGGGCAACACAGGAGGCCGTGATGCTGAACCCCGCTGATGCTGCATTTTTGGACGTGCTTGCCGGGCTTTTGCCCGAGGGTGCGATTGGACCGATCGAGCCGCGCTATTTGTCCGATCCACGCGGTCGTATGGGCGGGCATGCGGGCGGTGTGGCGCGTCCGCGAACTGTTGAAGAGGTATCGACGATCATCAAAGCGTGCAACGCGGCACGCGTTGGCGTGGTGCCATTTGGCGGCGGTACCGGTTTGGTGCTGGGGCAGGTGATGGGCGAGGGGCCGTTGCCCTTGGTTCTGTCGCTGGAAAGGATGCGCGCTGTCCGCGGCGTGCATGCCGCCGAGAACGTGATTGTGGTTGAGGCTGGCGCAACCTTGGCCGAAGTGCAGGCCGCAGCCGAGGGCGTGGGGCGGCTGTTTCCGCTGTCGCTGGCTAGTCAGGGCACGGCGCGAATCGGTGGAAATTTGTCAACCAATGCTGGCGGTGTGAACGTGCTGCGCTATGGCAACACGCGCGATTTGTGCTTGGGGTTAGAAGCGGTGTTGCCGGATGGAAGTATCTGGCATGGGCTAAAACGGCTGCGCAAAGATAACACTGGCTATGATTTGCGCAACCTGTTGGTTGGGGCCGAAGGGACGTTGGGGGTAATTACCGCCGCGAGCCTGAAGCTGGCGCCAATTCCCGCAGCAATGGGCACGGCTGTGATGGTGGTGCCAAGCCCTGCGGCGGCGCTTGATCTGCTGGCACTCGCGCAGGCGCGGTTGGGGGGGCTGGTCTCGGCCTTTGAGCTGATCAGCGGGATGGGCTTGGCCTTTCTGGCTGAAAAGATGCCCGAGCAGCGCCAACCTTTTGATATGGCACCGGAATGGATGGTCCTAATCGATGTGGGCCTGCCCGATGGGTTGAACCCTGACGTGGCGCTGGAGGGTTTGTTCGAGGCAGGGCTAGAGGCCGGTTTGGTGCAAGACGGTGTGATCGCGCAGTCGCAAGCGCAGAGGGCCGATTTCTGGGCTGTGCGCGAAAATATACCCGAAGCAAACCGTCGCATTGGGTCGGTATCTAGCCATGATATCGCGCTGCCGTTAGGAGAAATTGCAGGTTTTATTGCTGCTGCAGGCCCCGAACTGGCCAAGATCGGGGAGTGGCGGATCAATTGTTTTGGGCATTTGGGCGATGGTAACTTGCACTACAATGTTTTCCCTCCAGTAGGCCAAACCCGCGAGCCGTATTTGGGCAGTGCCAAAGCCATAAAAGCCATAGTGCATGACATGGTGCATGCGCGTGATGGCTCGGTCAGTGCCGAACATGGCATTGGTCGGCTGAAGGTGGATGACTTGGAAAAATATGGAGATCCGGCAAAACTGGCTGCGATGCGAGCGATCAAAGCAGCGCTAGACCCGAATGGAATTATGAACCCCGGCGCTGTTTTGCGGGCGATTGGCTGATTTCGGCAGTGATGTGTCCGCGGGCATTTACAGCTAGAGGGGCGTCCCAAAAGCACCCCAAATTTTGCGGTGAAAAATTTTGGCCCGTGGCCTGCGCAAATAAATGCCCCGCCGGGGTGTACCGGCGGGGCTGGGGTTAGGGGTAAGTGGTCACGTGTTTTGCAAGCAGCGACCGGTTCCCCGGTTCCTTTGTTCTAATGCGATTCCGTTACCAAAAGGTTACCAGTTTCTGCATATTTCCAGCCGAAAGAACAAAGTGTACGCCCGTCCACGCCCATTTTCGCACATGTATTCTGCTCTCCATGCTTGCGGCTCGACATGAAATCCGTGGACCCTGAGGGGGCTGCGCACAGCCAAGGACGACTCCGCGCCTCGGTGTTGGTCATACTTGCAGCTTATTAGTCAAAGAACGCGACCGGCGACAGCATCAAGCTTGGCCAACAGGTCTGGCTCGCGGGCGGATGGTGCGGTCATTATTGCGTTGTCCAGTGCGCGATCGCAGCCATACGGGCATGGCGCACGCGCGGCACCAAGCAAGGCGGGAAGGCCTGCGATCATTGTTTTGGCTTGGCCGGAGTTGGTGGTCAGCGTGGCGATAACTTGCGCGACATCGACCGCGCCGTGGCCTTCGTGCCAGCAATCATAATCGGTAACCATCGCCACGCTGGCATAGCACAGCTCAGCCTCGCGGGCGAGTTTCGCCTCGGGCATGTTGGTCATGCCGATCACGTCTGCGCCCCAAGCACGGTAAAGCTTTGATTCGGCGAGGGTGGAAAACTGCGGTCCCTCCATCGCCAGATAGGTGCCGCCTTGGTGGACGCGCACGCCAAACGCAGCCTCGGCACAGGCCGCAGACAGGCGCGGGCAAGTGGGGTGCCCCACGGACACATGCGCCACGCAACCAGTTCCAAAGAAAGACTTTTCGCGCGCAAAGGTGCGGTCGATAAATTGATCGACGATCACGAAATCACCGGGCGCATAGTCTACGCGCAGCGACCCGCAGGCAGAAACGGAGATAATGTCGGTGCAGCCCAAGCGCTTGAGCGCGTCAATATTGGCGCGGTAGGGAACGTCTGTGGGCGACAGCCGATGCCCGCGCCCGTGGCGTGGTAAAAACGCGATTGGCACGCCGTTCAGCCGACCCACCAAAACGTGATCCGAGGGCTGGCCCCAAGGCGTTTTAACCTTGACCCAAGATGCCCCTTCCAGCCCGTCTATTTCATAGAGGCCAGAGCCGCCGATGACGCCGATCATTGTTTTCATCTTATTAACCTTGGCTGGCTAAACTGCTTTGATCTATCAGGTTAGTCGTCAAGTGGCGGGGGGGAAAGGGCAAAAACGGGTTGCGAAACACAAAGGATTAGGGTTTGCATACAAAGCCCCAAAGCTGTTTTGGGACCTAGGGCGGAGGGTGCAGGTTTTGTACCGGCTGGAACAAGAGACCAAGGCGGATTGGTGGGAGGTCGAGGGCCTTTACGATTTATGCTTTGCGCCGGGGCGGACGGCGCTGTCATCGTACCGGTTGCGCGACGGTGTGCCGACGATTGCAGAATTATGCCTTGTGCTGCGCGATGCCGAGGGTGTTTTGGCGGCAGCTATTCGGTTTTGGCCGGCTTTGGTCGGTGGGCGGGAGATATTGCTTTTGGGCCCGGTTGCGGTGCACCCAACGCGGCAAGGCGAAGGGCTGGGGGCGTTGTTGATGACCGAAAGCTTGGAGCGGGCGGGGCGCTTGGGCTTTGCGCGGGTGCTTTTGGTCGGAGATGCACCCTATTATCAGCGGTTTGGCTTTGCCAAGTTGCAGGGGGTGGTGATGCCGCCGCCGACCAATCCTGACCGCGTGTTGGGGGTGGAACTGGTGGATGGCGCATGGGATGGCGTCACAGGCGAGGTGACGCGTGCCTTAGTCCGTTCGGCCGACTCTAGTGCATGAACCAGTGCTTTCTTTCGTTTGACTGAACAAGTTCGTCCAAACTTCGCAGGACGAACCAGCATAATAAGGGTGTTCAACGCAAAGCAAGGCCGGAACGCAACCTGATTTCGGCAACAAGGCATGTTACGTCTGACTTGTTTTGCCAACGGCGCAGTATTACTTATCAACTATGGAGCAAGACGTCATTTACCCTGTGCCCAGTCAAACATCCCCTGATCCAGGGCTTGAAATTGCTTTGCTTGCAGCACGGCAGCGGCGAGCAAACGGGCCGCTTATGCGGATTATCAACAAGTTTGGCGGCCAAATCGAAGGCCAGTTGGCGCATCTGCCGGATGGGGCGCGGCGTCAGATTGAACGCATTACAACCGAGGCGCTGACCCGTGCGGTAACTGTTGCGGGGCATGGGCGGCATGCGCCCGATTTTGGCCCGCGCGGGGCTCCGGCTTTGGCAGCCTTTACCGGCGCTATGGGCGGTGCCGGTGGGCTTGTGACGGCGCTGGCCGAATTGCCGGTTACGATCACCGTGATTTTGCACGCTATTTTGCGCGCAGCCGAGGCTGAAGGTTTTGATACCAGCCTGCCCGAAGTGCGGGCCGAGGCCTTGCGCGTGCTGCTGGCGGGCGGCCCGATGGACTATGATGACGGTATTAATACCTCATTCATCGGGGCACGGATTGCGCTGTCTGGCCCTGCCTTGCAAAAGTTGCTTGCAAAAATCGCGCCCAAGTTTGCCGCAGTGTTAAGCCAGAAACTGGCGGCGCAGGCCGTCCCTGTTTTGGGCGCGGTCACTGGGGCGGCGCTGAATGCAGCCTTTCTGACTCATTACCGCGAGCTGGCGCATATCCGGTTTGGCCTGTTGCGGCTGACGGTTTTACACGGGGCCGAGCCGGTGCGGATGGCGTTTGAAAAGGAACTGACGGCGCTGACAATTACCAAATAAAGGTTAACCTTTGATGCCATAACGGGCCATTTTGTCGGCCAATGTGCGGCGCGGGATGCCAAGCGATTGCGCAGCCCGCTCGACCGATTGGTTGAAACGGTCGAGGGCGGCGGCGATTTCGCGGGCTTCATAGGCGGCCACGCGCTCGGGCAGGGTTTCGGCTTGGGCGTTTTGTGGCAATGAAGGACCAAGCCCCAGAGCCAAGCGTTCGGCAGCGGTTTTCAGCTCTCGGATATTTCCCGGCCAATCGTGGCGTTGTAAATCGCGGCGCAGTGAGATGCTGATATCGGGCGCGGTGCGGCCATAGAGGCGGGCCGCGAGTGTGGCGTAATGGGCGAAAATCAGAGCAATATCTGGCCCAAGCCCGCGCAGCGGCGGCAAGTGTAGCTCGGCGCCATTGAGGCGATAGAACAGATCGGCGCGAAAGCGGCCTTCGGTAATGGCTTGGCGCAGATCGGTTTTGGCGGTGGTAATGATGCGCAGATCCAGCGGGCGCAGCTGGTTTTCGCCCAGTCGCTCAACTTGGCGTTCCTGTAGCGCGCGCAACAGCTTGGCCTGCACGGGCAGAGGCATGGCCTCGATTTCATCAAGCACAAGCGTGCCGCCATTCGCAGATTCCAGCTTTCCCGGCTTTTCCAACGCCCCCGGAAAGGCGGCGGCGGCGTGGCCAAACACCTCAAATTCAAACAAAGATTCGGGCAGGGCGGCGCAGTTTAGGGCAACATAAGGGCCTGTGGTGCGGGGGCTGGCGGTGTGGAGAATGCGGGCGCAAAGCTCTTTTCCCGTGCCGGTTTCGCCCGTAAGGATCACATCGACATTCAGTGGTGCAAGGGCGGACAGCTGGTCACGCAGCGCGACAAGGGCGGCGTTTTCGCCAAGGATCGTATCGGCTTGCTGGGCCAGCTCGGTTTGCAAGCGCGCGAGTTCGGCCCGCGTGGCCTGCGCGCGCAAGGTGCGGTTCAGCACCGACAGCAGGTGCTGGGCATCATAGGGTTTTTCCAGAAAATCCTCGGCACCGGCTTGGATAGCCTTAACCGCTGCCGCGACATCGCCGTGGCCGGTCAGCATAATCACAGGTATGTCGGCGGCCATATCGGTGACAGCCTCGGTCAGGGCCATACCATCCATACCGGGCATGCGCAGATCGGTCAGAATGGCTTTCGGCGGGTTTTTTCTTGCTGCTTCAATAGCGTGCTCGGCCTGCAAAAATCCGGTGGCGGTATGGCCGCCCACCTCGATCAGATCGCACAAGGCGGCGAGGTGGTCTGCATCATCATCGACAACAAAAACGGTCATGCGGGGCCTGTGGTTTGCGGGGTGGGCAGGGTTATGGTGACGGTGGTGCCAATGCCTATGGCCGAGGCGATTTCGATTTCGCCGCCAAATTCTTGCACGATGGCCTGCGAGATGGAAAGACCAAGCCCTAGGCCCTCGCCGGTGATTTTTGTGGAAAAGAACGGTTCGGCCACGCGCGGCAGGTCGGCTGCGGCGATGCCTGTGCCGGAATCTGTGACGCGAATTGTGGTGGTCGTGACGGTCTGTTCTGCGGTGATGGTGATTTGGGCCGCGGGTTGGCCTTCGACCGCATCGAGCGCGTTGAGCAGAAGGTTGACGAGAACTTGCTCCATCCGGATGGCGCCCGCGCGGATGAAAAGCGGCTGATCGGGCAGGATGAAGGCCGGCGCAATGCCGATAGATTTGGCGCGGGGGGCGATAAGTTCAAGAGCGTTTTCAACAGTTTGTGAAACGTCGATGAGGGCAAGCTCGCCGTGTTCCTTGCGGCTGAAGCTTTTGAGGTGCTTGGTCGTGCGTTGCATACGGCGGATCAGGCCACGGGCGGTGGCGATGCGGGTTTGGGTTTTTTCTTGGCCCAAAGGAAGGGCGATTTCAGCAGCCCCAAGTGTCGCTTCCATCGCCGCAAGCGGTTGGCTGATTTCATGTACAATCGCGGCAGACATCCGGCCAAGGGCGGCCATTTTTTCGGAATGGATCAGGCCTTCTTGGGCGGCGCGCAATTCGGCTTCGGTTTGGCGACGGGCCTGCACCTCATGTGCAAGGTCGCGGGTGCGTTCATTCACCCGCACCTCAAGCAGCGCATTCTGGCGCAGGCGCAGGGCCACAAGCTGACGGCGTTGATGCGCTATTTTGGCCAGCCCCGTGGCGAGCAGGGCCAAAAGGGCGGCGCCAAACGCCGACAGGGTGGCCGTGGTGGTGACCGGTGCAAGGGGGGCGCCGGTGAGCAAAGTCCAGCCGTCATCGGTCAGCGGACGGGTCCGGATGAGTACGGGGCCTTGGGCCGAAATGGCACGGTCCGGAGCGGTCAGAATGGCCTGCGAGGGGGCGAGATCGACGCCATCATAGGTGCGCGATGCGCGGATACGGGCAAGGGTTTCGCTACCTAGCGGGAGGGTCGGGCGATAGAGCCACTCGGGCGCGCCTGACAGAAACGCGACGCCATCTTGATCGGTGATCGCCATAGACAGCCCCGCGCGCGACCATGTGGCCTGAAGCGGGGTCAGGTCTACTTTGACCACTAAAGCGCCTGTTCCAGACCCGTAGTTGACTGGGCTGGAGAGGAAGTAACCCGGCAGGCCCGTGGTCACGCCGATAGCGTAGAAACGGCCATGTTCGCCTTGCATCGCCGATTGGAAATAGGGGCGAAAGCTGTAGTTTTTGCCGACAAGGCTTTGGTCTGTATCATAATTTGAAGCGGCGATGGTGGTGCCATCAGACCCCATCAAAAACAGTTGTGCGGCCCCTGACATCTGGCCAACTTTGGCCAGATAGCGGTTGGCTATGGCTTGGTTGGCGGGGTCTTGCGGTGTGGCAAGGGCTGCAAGGATGCGGGCATCTTGGGCCGCGATTCCGGGGAGCGAGCCAAAGCGTGCGATCTCGGTTTCGACAGCGCGGGCCGTGAGAATCAAGGATTGGTCGAGTTGGACGCGCAGGGCGGCCTCACTCGCGCGGTGGGTAAAGTGATAGGTGAGTAGTGCTGCGCAGAGTGCAAGGGTGATGGCGGCGAGTAGGGTGCGCCGTCCGGTCAATTTAGGGCCCGGTAGTATGAGGCCTGTCGCCTTGCGGACTGTCACGCTGACGCCAGCAGTTGGTCGGTGATGTAGCGACCAATTGGAATGGCAGAGGTGGCTGCGGGTGAGGGCGCGTTGCAAACATGCAGGCTGTGGCGGGTTTGGACAAACAAGAAATCGTCGATGATTTTGCCATCAGGGGCCACGGCCTGGGCGCGCACACCGGATTTATAGGGGGCAAGGTCATTGAGCGTGATGCGGTGGCAGTATTTCTGCACTTTTTTCAGGTAGCGGGATTTGACCAGCGAGGCGCTGAGTTCATCAATCGCCGAGCCGGCGTTTTTGGCCAGAAGTTTCCAAAAGCCGGGGTAGCTGAGGGCCGAGGCAAGGTCGGTCGGGTTGAGGCTGAATTTGCCGTACCCTTCGCGCGCGCCGGCCAGCACGGCGGACGGGCCAACGGTAAAACCACCATTCATTTTGCGGGTGAGGTGGACTCCGAGAAACGGGCGTTCAGGGTCGGGGACGGGGTAGATGAGGTGTTGGACCAGATCATCAGGTTGGTTTTTGATCGCGAAATAGTCGCCGCGAAAGGGGATGATGCGAAATTGGACGTCCGCGCCGAAATTGCGGGCCATGCGGTCTGCGTGCAGGCCCGCGCAGAAGACGGCTTTGCCCGCTGATAGGGGGCCATGCGTGGTGTTAAGGGTCACAGACTGGGTGGATTCATTGCCGCCGGTGACTTGGGTGCTAAGGAGGATATCGCCGCCGCGGCGGGTGAACAGCTCAGCCATCTTTTGCGCGACGGCTGCGAAATCCACGATGCCGGTAGATGGCGATAGGAGCGCGCCGGTGGTGGAAATATTGGGTTCAAGCGTGCGGGCATCCTCCGCCGAGAGGCGCTCAATAGGGATGCCATTGGCGCGGGCGCGGGACTCGAGTGTGGTCATCCGAGTCAGTTCGGCCTCATCGGTGGCGACGATCAACTTGCCGCAGGTCTGGGTTGGGATGCCGTGTTCGGCGCAAAAGTCGCGGGTGGCTTGGACGCCGAGGGCGCAGAAGCGGGCCTTGAGGCTGCCCGGGGCATAGTAGACGCCGGCGTGGATGACGCCCGAGTTGCGGCCTGTTTGGTGGAGGGCGGGCTGGGACTCTTTTTCAAGAAGTGTGATACGGGCAGTGGGGTGGCGCGATTGCAGGTCGAGCGCTGTGGCGAGGCCGACAATGCCGCCGCCGGTGATGGCGAAATCTGTGGTTTGGGGCATGGGCGGCTCCGATATGGGGTTCGTGTGGCAGGCGCCGGGGGTTTTGCACCCCCCCGGACCCCCGCAGGATATTTGTGCCGAAAAGAATGCGGAAGGGGGTTATGGGCAGGGTTTGACGGTTATGGCGGCGCTTGCTGTGGTGCCAAGGTCTTGGCAGCCGCTGTCGGTACAAAAGTGCCAGCCCGAGCCTGTGGCACCCGAAGCGGCGAGAGTAAGTTTGGGAACGGTGGTGTTGGGTTGCCAGACCCACCAGCCGTTCTCTAATTTCGCATCATCGGCAGGTTCCATCCCCGCGCCCGAGCCTTTGATTTTGACGCCAGTGAGGGTGAGGGATTGGCCGTTGATTCGCCAGCTTTCGACCCAGTCGATTTTTTCAACCGAGTGGGTCCAGCGCAGGGTGAAATCTGGGGTTGGGAGGGCGAGCAGTGCCGCCCCCACCATTAGGCAGACGGTCATGCCATCGCCCGTTTGCGCCACCAGAGAAGGGCAGCGAAGGCTGCGACGAGGGCGAAGCCCAGCTCATCGGTCGCGGGGAGTGCTGCGATGAGCGAGGCAGCAGCTGCGACGGCCAAGGCGCGTTCCCACAGGGCGAGCGGGCGGCCGAGCCAGCCGATAACTGCGGCACCCCAGAGGCCGATGGCAAGTACAGCCTTGAAGACGATATAGGCCACGGCAGGGGCAAAGCCGATGGATTCAGCCAGTGCGCCGCCCGGTTGCAGCATCAGCGCGGGGGTGTAGACCGCCATGTAAGGGATAACAAAGCCGGCTGCGGCAATTTTGACCGCTTGGAGCGAGATTTTGAGACCGCTTTCCTTGGCGATCGGGGCGGCGGCAAAGCAGGCCAGTGCTACGGGTGGCGTAAGGTCGGCGAGGATGCCGAAGTAGAACACGAACATATGGCTGACGATCAGCGGTACGCCGAGCTCTAACAGGGCGGGGCCCGCAATGGCGCTTGTGATAATGTAGTTGGGGATTGTCGGGATGCCCATGCCGAGGATGATACAGGTGATCATCGTCAGGATCAGCGACAAGATCAGGCTGTTCTGGCCGACCGAGACGATAAAGCTGCCAAAGGTATTGGCCACGCCGGTCAGGGTCATCGTGCCGATGATGATGCCAACCAAGGCGCAGGCGATACCCACGGGCAGGGCGGTTTTGGCGCCATCGGCCAGCGCATCGCGGCAGATGCCTAAGGTTTCGCGCCCGCCTTTTTGCGTGGCGTTCCAAGCGATTAGGCCTGTGATTGCGGTTAGGACCACCCAGATGCCGAGCTCAAAGAACGCGGCTGCAATGAGGCCGAGGCCAATCCAAAAGATTACCCGAATGACGCCTTGCGGCAGGTTCAGCGCCGCCGAGGCCCCTAGGATCAGCATCACGGTAAGGGCGAGGCCAATGGTGCCTGCGAACAGCGGAGTATATCCGGAAAACAGCAGATAAACGAGCACTGCGAGTGGCAGGATCAGGTGCCAGCCTTCGCGCAGCGCCTTGCGCGGCGAGGGCAGTTTGTCAGGGGCGAGGCCCATGAGATTGGCGCGCCCAGCCTCTAGATGCACCATCCAGAAGGCCGAGGCGAAATAGAGGATCGCGGGGATGAGGGCGGCTGTGACCACCTCAAAATATTCAACCCCAAGGGTTTCGGCCATGATAAAGGCCACGGCGCCCATCACGGGCGGCATCAATTGGCCACCCATCGACGCGGTTGCCTCAACCCCGCCAGCGAAAGCCGAGCGGTAGCCAAAGGATTTCATCAAGGGGATGGTGAACTGGCCGGTGGTCACCACATTGGCGACGCCAGAGCCCGAGATCGTGCCCATCAGGCCCGAGGAAAGAACGGAAACCTTGGCCGGGCCGCCTTGTTTATGGCCAACAAGGCCGAGCGAAACATCGGTGAAAAGTTTGATCATCCCGGCCTTTTCAAGGAAAGAGCCGAACAGGATGAAGAGGAAAATATAGGTGGACGAGACGTAGATCGGGATGCCGTAGATGCCTTCGGTGCCAAAGGCCATGTGGTCCACAACTTGGGAAAAATCATAGCCGCGGTGGTTGAACGGGCGGGGCAGGTATTGGCCGAACAGGCAGTAGGATAAGAACAGGCCCGAAATAATCGGCAAAGCTGGCCCCATCAGCGCCCAAGCGGCGGCAAAGACTGTGAACAGCGCGATGCAGCCGATCACAATATCCATCGTCAGCGGGTCGCCGGCGCGCATGATCAGCGGGACATATTCCCACCACTGGTACAGCGCCACGGTAACGCCAAGGGCTGCCATCGCCCAGCCGATGGTGCGCGCGGTGGCTGTGCCGCTTTTCATCAACGCAAGCAGCGGAAAGCCCAAGAGGGCGAGAAAGCCTAGGTGAAACGCGCGAGTGATTTGGCTTGCGAAATCAATAAGATGGGCTGCCGTCGCGATTTGAAAAGCCGAAAAGGCAACGGCGATCCAAAATAGGATACGTCCCTCAATACCCGGCGGAAAGCCAGAGGACAGCGGGTCGTGGTGCGCCACGTCTTGATCGGTTGTTTGAGTGTTTTGCATGTTTTGCGCCCTCCCCAGCTGCAAAGACTGGGGCGGCCCCTGTTTTAAAGGCCGCCCCTTGGTCAGTTTTGTTGGTTTACTTAATCAAGCCAACTTCGCGGTAGTAACGCTCGGCACCCGGATGCAGCGGGATCGGCATGCCGGTCAGCGCGGTTTCAAGGGTGATCTGTGCTGCCGATTTATGCGCAGCAACCAGCGTCGGCAGGTTTTCAAACATCAGCTTGGTCATCATATAGGCGGTTTCTTCTGGCACATCTTCGCTGGTCACAAAGAAGTTCATGACCGCCACCGTGGGCACATCTTCGGTCTGGCCTTCATAAGTGCCCGCGGGGATGACGCCCGCAACAAAGGGCGCGCCAAGCTTTTCGACTACATCACCCGGAATGGCGACGATTTGGGTCGGCATCGCTGTCGCAAGATCTTTGATCGAGGCCACGCCAACACCAGCCGATTGCAAGGTCGCGTCAAGCTGACGGTTCTTTTGCAGTTCGACCGATTCGGCGAAAGGCAGGTATTCGACCTTGGACATGTCATCATAGCTCATGCCTGCGGCTTCAAGAATGGCGCGCGCGTTCAACTCGGTGCCCGATTTTGGCGCGCCAACCGACAGGCTTTTGCCTTTCAGATCCGCCAGCGTTTTGATTCCGCTGTCCGCGGTGGCCGCGATCTGGATATAGTTTGGATAGGCCGCAGCAATACCGCGCAGTTTTGTCAGGGGTTCTTTAAAGCCAACATCCGCATTGCCTTCCCAGGCGAATTTCACGGAATCGCCAAGCGCCAAGGCCAATTCGCCCTTGCCCTGTTGCAAAAGGTTCAGGTTTTCAACCGATGCTTTGGTCGACTGAACCTGCGCCTGCACGTTTGGCATCTTTTCGCCGTAGAGTGTGGCGAGCGCCGAACCTACGGGGTAATAAACGCCCGATGTGCCGCCCGTCAGTACGTTAATGAATTCTTGCGCATGCGATGCCGCAGGGGCAGATGCGATTACAGCACCGGCCACAAGGCTGCGCAGGGTTGCGGTCATTTTTGACATAGTGTCCTCCTCCAAGGTGTAGCGCCACGTCTTAGTTTGCGTGATCCAAGGGAAGTGTGGGCTGAATTGGGGGCATACCTCAATCTTTTTCGACAAATTTATCGAAATCAAGCAGCGATGGGCCGCCAACGGCTTGGCGAGATCTTGCCAGACGGGGCCTAATTTGCGTCTTTGGCTAGAAATTCCATGACGGCGGGGCGCACCGAGACACTGCCTTTGGCGCATTCGGCATTAATCACCTCGCGCAGGGCGGCAAGGTCGGTGCGGCGGATCAGGCTTTTGACAGGACCGATGGACGCGGGGCGCATGGACAGGTTTTGCAGGCCGATTGCCGCCAGACAGATCGCTTCAACCGGGCGACCGGCATCTTCGCCACAAAAGGAAAGTGTGGTGCCGCTTTCGGCGCAGCGATCGATGATTTGGCGAATAAGCCCAAGGAATGACGCGTTTAGCGTATCATACCGGCGGCGCACACGTTCGTTTTCACGGTCGGCGGCAAAGAAAAACTGCTTTAGGTCGTTGCCGCCAATTGACAGAAAATCTGTCGTTTCAAAGAACTCACGCGGCGCAAAGGCAAGGCTGGGAGTTTCCAGCATCGCGCCGATTTCAAGCGTTTCAGGCGTCGGGTGGCCAAGCGCACCCTCACGCTCGACCTGCGCCAAAACATAGGCGCGGGCATCAATATATTCGGCATATTCGGCGATAAACGGAAACATGATTGACAAAGGGCGGCCCGCCGCAGCCCGGATAAGCGCCTGCGCCTGCATTTGCAGCACCCCGGGTTTATCCAGCCCCACGCGGATCGCGCGCCAACCCATGGCGGGGTTCGGCTCATCTTGCGGCTTCATGTAGGGCAGCACTTTGTCCGACCCGATATCAAGCGTGCGAAAGGCCACGCGTCGGCCTTTGGCGGCATCCATAACGCGGGCGTAAAGCCGTGCCAGCTCATCCCGCTTTGGCATCTTGTTGCGGATCAGAAACTGCAATTCTGTGCGAAACAGGCCAACGCCTTCAGCACCCGAGCTTTCAAGGCTGGGCAGATCGGCCATAAGGCCCGCGTTCATATGCAGGCTGATTTCGCGGCCATCCAGTGACAGTGCAGGCTTGTCGCGAAGGTCGGCATAGCGCAGTTGCGCTTGCGTTTGCATGGCGATTTTGTCGCGAAAGGCGGCGGCGACCGATTCTTCGGGGCGCAAATGCACGATGCCCTGATCGCCATCAACCAATATCGCATCGCCGTTCAGCGCCTCGACAACTACCCCATCGGCATGGATCACCAAAGGTATCGCCAGCGCCCGCGCCACAATCGCTGCATGCGAGCCGACTGAGCCTTCGGACAGGACCACACCGCGCAGGCTGCGGCCGTATTCCAGCAACTCGGCAGGGCCGATATTGCGGGCCACAAGCACAGGGTTTTCGGGCAGCTCTGCGCCGGTATCACGGCCTTGACCCGTCAGAATGCGCAGCAGCCGGTTCGACAGGTCATCGAGGTCGTGTAAACGGTCACGCAAGTACGCATCGGGCACCTGAGACAGGCGCGCACGGGTGGCGGATTGCTCTTTCTCAACAGCTGCTTCGGCAGAAAGCCCTGCCTGAATGTCTTCCTCCATCCGGCGCAGCCAGCCGCGCGAATGGGCAAACATGCGGTAGGCTTCAAGAACCTTTTTCTGCTCTTTATCAAGGCTTTGCGCGGCCAGAAGGTCATCAACCGACACCCGCAATTCGCCAACGGCGGCACGGATGCGGGTTAGCTCAACTTCGGGGTCATCGGCGACAGGGTTGGTGACAACCACGCGCGCTTCATGCAGCCAAACTTGGCCTTCGGCGCTGCCCTCTTGGCCGGTTGCACCACGAAACATGACGGGCTGTTTGTGCAGCGCACCCAAGGCAGCACCCTCGCCAAGGAAGGCACCAAGCTCGGTCATCTCGGCCAAAACCATGGCGACGACTTCCAGCGCATAAACCTCATCATCCGAAAACTGGCGGGCGGCTTTGGATTGCACGACCAGTACGCCCAGTTTTTCACCAACCCGTTGGATTGGCACTCCAAGGAAAGAAGAGTAAATCTCTTCGCCCGTTTCGGGCATAAACCGAAACCCTTTTTCCGAGGGGGCGTTGGCGGTGTTTACCGGTACGGCTGTACGGGCCACGCGGCCCACAAGCCCTTCACCCAAACGCAGGCGGGTTTGGTGTACCGATTCCGCCAACAGGCCTTCGGAGGCGCAAAGCTCCAAGGTTTCCGTATCGCGAAACAGATAGATCGAGCACACCTCGGTATGCATCGAATCTGCGATCAGATGGGTGACCCGGTTCAACCGTTCCTGGCCTTGGCCCGGCTCGGCAAGACTGTCGCGCAAGCGCTTCAAAAGCTTGCGGCTGTCGCTTTCACTACGTTCCGGCATGATCCCCCAGCTTGGACGGCGGTTTAGCCCGCTTTGTCCAATTCAAAGGCATCATGCAGTGCTTGGACAGCAAGTTCCATATATTTCCGGTCAATCAGCACCGAGATTTTGATCTCAGACGTGGAAATGACCTTTATATTTACGTTCTCGGCGGAAAGTGCCTTAAACATAGTCGCTGCAACCCCAGCGTGTGACCGCATGCCGATTCCAACGACCGAAATTTTGGCGACATCGCTATCCACGTTCAACTCGACAAAGTTGATGCTGCCTGCGGCTTTGGCATCTTCCATCGCTTTGCAGGCGCGTGCCACTTGGTTGACAGGGCAAGAAAATGTCATGTCGGTCACCGCGCCACCATCGGCTTTTTCCGAGATGTTTTGCACGATCATATCGACGTTCACGCCCGCCTCGGACAGTGGCCCAAAGATCGCGGCGGCAATGCCGGGGCGGTCAGCCACGGTCACAAGGGTAATCTTCGCCTCATCGCGCGAATAGGCGACGCCAGAAACAACTTTCGATTCCATGATTTCATCCTCGTCACAGACAAGAGTGCCAGAGTTTTCATCGGTTTCCTCAAACGAGGACAGAACCCGCAGACGCACCTTAAAGCGCATCGCCAATTCAACCGAGCGGGTTTGCAGAACCTTTGCGCCAAGCGAGGCCAGTTCCAGCATTTCTTCAAAGGCGATTTTATCCAGCTTGCGCGCTTTGTCGGTGATGCGCGGGTCGGTGGTATAAATGCCATCAACATCGGTATAAATATCACAGCGCTCGGCGTTGAACGCGGCTGCAAAGGCAACGGCTGTGGTGTCAGATCCGCCACGGCCCAGCGTCGTTATGCGGCCCTCGGGCGACACGCCTTGAAAGCCTGCAACCACGGCAACCTTAAAGCCTTCGGCAAACTTGGCGTTGATATTATCGGACGGAATCGATTTGAACCGCGCCGAGGCATGTGCCGAAGTGGTGTTGATCGGCACTTGCCAACCTTGCCAGCTGCGGGCTGGCACATCCATCTCTTGCAAGGTCAGCGCCATCAAACCGGCGGTGACGTTCTCACCAGACGACACCACGGCATCATATTCACGCGCATCATACAGCGGCGAGGTTTGTTCAACCCAGCCCACCAACTCATTGGTTTTGCCCGACATTGCGCTGACGATGACGATAACGTCATACCCGCGTTCAACCTCACGCTTCACCTTTAGCGCCGCATTTTTGATGCGCGCCAAGTCGGCAACCGAAGTGCCCCCAAATTTCATCACGAGAAGCGGCATGGATTCCTCCCCCGGCCCCAAAAGTTGGCGCTTCATATGCGGCTATCCAACCGGGCGCAAGGGGGACAGGCCGCGCAAGAGCGCTGATTTCATCTTGGTCTAAATACCTAAAACCCGCAGGTGGTCACGGGTGCTACCTTTGGGCTTAAAGCGCGCGCCAGCCGATATCGCGGCGGCAAAACCCGCCTGGCCAATCAATCGCATCCACCATGGCATAGGCGCGGTCGCGTGCAGCGGCTAAATTGTCGCCCCGCGCCGTCACGTTCAACACGCGGCCACCAGTTGCAATAACCTCGCCATCGTGCGCTGCGGTGCCTGCATGAAACACCATGTTAAAGCTGTCTTCGGGTAGGGCGCCCAGCCCGCCAATCACGCTGCCTTTTTCCGGCGTGCCTGGATAGCCATTGGCCGCCATAACCACCGAAAGCGCGTGATCCTCGGCCCAATTCACCTGCGCACCCGCCAATTCGCCTTTGGCGCAGGCCAGCAGCAAATCAAGCGCTTGCGCGCCCAGCCGCATCATCAGCACTTGGCACTCTGGGTCACCAAAGCGCACATTATATTCCACCAGCCGCGCATGTCCGTCTTTGATCATCAGGCCAGCATAGAGCACACCTTCAAACGGCGTTCCGCGACGGGCCATTTCGGCCACGGTGGGGCGCACGATCTGCGCCATCGTTTCTTCCAAAATTGCATCCGTCAAAACCGGTGCAGGCGAATAGGCCCCCATCCCGCCGGTATTCGGGCCGGTATCGCCATCACCCACGCGCTTGTGGTCTTGGGCTGTGCCAACGGCGAGGCAATTCACGCCGTCTGACAGAATGAACAGGCTGGCCTCTTCGCCTTCCATGAATTCCTCAATCACCACTTCGGCACCCGCCGCACCAAAGGCCCCGCCGAAAATCTCATCAATGCCGTCCAGTGCCTCGGTCAGCGTCATGCCCATGATCACGCCTTTGCCAGCGGCCAAACCATCGGCTTTAATCACCAAAGGCGCGCCATGCTTGGTCACATAGTCCCGCGCGGATGCCGCATCGGTAAAGCGGGCATAGCCAGCGGTGGGCGCGTTACACGCATCGCAAATCTCTTTGGTAAACGCTTTTGACGCCTCAAGCCGTGCCGCCGCTTTCGACGGCCCGAACGTCAGCAAACCTGCTGCGCGGGTGGCATCGGCAACACCTTCGGCCAGCGGGGCCTCGGGGCCGATCACTACGAAATCAATCGCGTTCTCTTCGCAAAAGGTGACAACTGCAGCAGCGTCCATGATGTTGAAACTTGCGCATTCGGCCAGCATCGCAATGCCCGCATTGCCCGGTGCCACGATCAGCCGATCACATTTCGGGTTTTGCTTGATGGCCCAAGCAAGGCTGTGTTCACGCCCGCCGCTGCCCAAAATTAGGATATTCATCTTGTCCCCCGCTTGGCCTTTGTTGGCTGGCGTTCTAAGGTCTTGATACGCAGATCACAAGAAGGCTCATGATGTCTGACCTATTCGAAGATGGCCCCGCGCCAACCGGCAACTCACCCGAATTCACCGTGTCGGAACTTTCTGGCGCGGTAAAACGGGTGATTGAGGGCGAATTTGGCCTTGTGCGTGTGCGTGGCGAAATTGGCCGTGTGTCGCGTCCGGCGTCAGGGCATATGTATTTTGACCTGAAAGATGACCGCTCGGTGATTGCTGCGATCAGTTGGAAAGGGCAGGTTTCCAAAATGCAGGTCCGCCCCGAAGAGGGGATGGAAGTGGTGGCGACGGGTCGGATGACCACCTTTCCCGGCCAATCGAAATATCAGTTGATCGTGGAAAGCATCGCGCCGGCGGGGGCAGGGGCCTTGATGGCGATGCTCGAGGCGCGGCGCATAGCGCTGGCCGCCGAGGGGCTGTTTGACGCAAGCCGAAAACGCGCGCTGCCCTATTTGCCAAAGGTGATCGGCGTAGTCACCTCGCCTTCGGGTGCTGTGATCCGCGATATTTTGCACCGGTTGCGCGACCGCTTTCCGCGCCATGTGCTGATCTGGCCGGTGGCGGTGCAAGGCCAAGCCTGCGCGCCCGAGGTGGCCGCAGCGATTCGCGGGTTCAACGCAATCACACCGGGTGGGCCGGTGCCGAGGCCTGATTTGATTATTGTTGCTCGGGGCGGTGGGTCACTTGAGGATCTGTGGGGGTTTAACGAGGAAATCGTTGTGCGGGCCGCTGCCGAAAGCCGGATTTCGCTGATCTCGGCCGTGGGGCATGAAACCGATACCACCTTGATCGACTTTGCCAGTGATATGCGCGCGCCCACCCCCACGGCGGCGGCCGAAATGGCGGTGCCGGTGCGGATGGAGCTGATTGCAGGCCTTGACGGGCAAGGTGCGCGGCTGTCGCGGGCGGTGGTGCAAATGGTGGGTCTGCGCGGGCAGCGTTTGCGCGATTTGGGTCGCGCTTTGCCCCAATTGGACAGGCTGACCCAAGCGGCGGCCCAGCGGTTTGACCTGTGGTCTGGGCGTCTGGGCGGGGCATTGGTGCTGGCAACCAGCGCCAAACGCAGCGCCTTAGACCGTGCAGCGGGGCCGATGCGGCCAAAGCTGCTGCTGGATTTGGTGGTACGGCGCGGTGATCGGTTGGAGGAACGCGGCCGCGCTTTGACCCATGCACAAACCCGCCGAATGGAACGGGCGGGCGAGAGGCTGGCGGTAGTTTCCCAGCGCTTGGCCCCTGCCTTGGACCGCGCTTTTGCCGACGCTGGCCGCGATATTGCGCGGTCACGTGATAAGCTGGTGGGCTTGGATGCGCGCCTGCAAGCGGCCCCTGCGCTGCGGCTGGCCGATCTGGGCAAACGGTTGCATGCGCTGGACCGCACGCGCCAAACCTTGGGCTATGCCGAAACTTTGCGGCGCGGCTATGCCGTTGTGCGCGGTGAGGCAGGCGTGATCACCACCAAGATTGCGGCCGCAAAGGCTGGGGCGCTGGAGATTGAGTTCCACGATGGCCGCTTTGCGGTCGGGGCCAGCACTCCAAGCAACCCCACCCCGCCCAAACCGTCCCCCAAGACTGCGTCGAAAACACCGCCAAAGGAACCACCAGCGGAGTCGGGCGGGCAAGGCAGTCTTTTCTAGATATGTTCGGTTTGTGCAAGGTTTTGGTAAGCTGAACCGATTTTTCTGCGGAAAATAACGCCTCGCTTGAGATAGAGGTTCGGTTTTTGTAGGCTAAACGCCGATATCCGGGCCGGTACAGGCCAAAGGTTCAGTGGTTTGGTTTACCTCATTCAGCTCGGTCGCGGGCGGTTCGGATACAAACCGCGCCATCAGCTTGCCGCCGTCCATTTGGAAGGTCCAGCATTGCGGGGTGGCGTCATGTTCATAGATAAAGCAGATTTCGCCCGCGTCCTCATACCAATGGCCGATACGGCAGGTATCATCAACAAAGGCCCAGCGAACACGGCGGTTGGGCAAATATTGTTCAACCCCGTAAACCTGCCCGTTTGACGCATAGGTCAGGGTTTTGCCGGTGGCATAGGCCTCAAATTCCTTGCCCGTCAGGTTGGTTTGTGCCTGTCCGGCGGTGCCGGAAAGCAGGGCGCCAGTCATGGCAAGTAAGGATAGGATGAGCGCGCGCATGTTGGGCGGTCCTTTAGCGTTGTTTGGCTTGGGCCAAGGATGGCGCATCCGGCGCAAGATTGCCAGTCACAGCTATGTGGGCCTGCCACTTGTCCAAGCGTTTGGCCATGACGCGCTGCCAAAGGCGCGGGGCAAGGGCCATGCTACAGCACAAAGGCAAGGGATAGGGCAGGAATGGCGCATCGCCCGCCGCAGGTAGACGCAGCGCGGGGTAGGGGCGGCTTGGATGGGCATGATGGTCGGAGTGGCGCGGCGCGTTCAGCATCAAGGCCGAAGAAAACCACTGCGGGGCGTTCCAGCTGTGGCGCGCGTTCACCGGCTCTAACTTGCCATTGTGCAGCGTTGCGCGCAGCAAGCCGTAGTGCTGCACATAATCGGCCAGCAGCAACTGGCTGTGCCCGTACACCGCAAGCGCCAGCCACACCGCCGCCCCCGCAAGCCCCGCCAACGCAAACCCCACGGCCAGTGATGCCGCCGAGATCAGAGTATAGACCGCATAAGGATGCAGCCCTTTGCCGCGCCGCCGCAGCGTTTCAGCCCGCAGCCCTGCGCGATACGATCCCGCCCACGCGCGCGGCCAGAACTGATAGAACGTCTCACCCCGTCTTGCGGTATTTGGGTCATCCAAGCTGGCGGCCGCGCGGTGATGCACAAGGCGGTGCGCCGAGGCATGGTGGCCAAACAGCATCGTCGCGTAAACCACCACGCCCAAAGCATAAAGCGCGCGGTTGCCCTTATGGATCAGCTCATGCGCGCAGGGGTTGGAGACTTGGCCAAACCACTGCCCCGCCGCAAGGGCCAGTAAAACCCGTTCCCAAACCATCAGCCCGCTTGGCCCCGCCACCGCCCAAACCACCAAAGGAAAGGCGATAAGATGCCCCAGCCCCAAGACCAAAAGCAACGCATCCGCCGCCGGAAATTCAGCGCCCTCAACCGCGTCGGGCAGGACCATCGGGATCAGCTGATCCAGCAGCGCCGTGAACACCCCCATGTATAAAACCGCCAGCAGCACCCACAGCCCGCCAAATGGCACCGCAAGGCACAGCAGCAAAAGCGGCGTCAGTGTGGCCAGTGCAAACAATGGCATGCGAGGCATCCGTTTTCCTTTTCGGGTTGTTTCCACATAGCAAGCAGGCCCGTTGCTGCATAACATACCCGCAGGTGCGCGAGAGGAAAGTGAAATGATCCTTCATCTTTGGATGCTTATCGCCGGAGCAGGGGCGCGGCTATGTCGTGGTGATTTCGGTATTGGCCGGCGGGCCGGTTCATCCTGCCAGACGTGCTGCTGGCCTAGGGGCTGTTTGTGCTGCGCATCACCACGTGGCACCTGGTTTTCGCAATAACGCTTTAGGCAAGCTATTGGATCGGCCAGTTTCTGATCTTGCAAGGCGCGTTAAGCGTGGATTTGGCGGCTTAGGCCTTTCCCTAGGCCGTTTGATTGATTAGGTGAAAAGAAACCCACCCAACGCCTGTTTCATTGGCCAAGTTCATCGGGGGCAGCGATGTCATTCTTTAAAAAACTGCGGAATAAGATGGTGCGGTCGTCGGAAAAGATCACCGACGGGCTTGATGCGTTGGTGACAGAAGAGGCTGCCGCCCAACCGTCCCCCGCCAAACCCGGCATCCTTGGCCGCCTGATGGGGCAAGCCCCTGTCGAGGCCAAGCGGGAATTTGACGATGCCCTGCTCGAAAGCCTAGAGGAGCTGTTGATCGAGGCCGATATGGGCGTGGAAACTGCTTTACGCGTCACCGCCAATATCGCCGAGGGGCGGATGGGCAAACGGGTCAGCACACATGATATCAAACTGGCCCTTGCCGCAGAAGTCACACGTATCATGGAACCCGTCGCCCGCCCGATGCCGCTTTATGCCAAGCGCCCGCAGGTGGTGCTGGTGGTCGGCGTTAATGGCTCGGGCAAAACCACGACGATTGGCAAGCTGGCCAGTCAGTTCAAGACCGCAGGCAAATCGGTGGTAATCGCGGCAGGCGATACATTCCGCGCGGCGGCGGTGGAACAATTGCAAGTCTGGGGCACACGCGCAGGCGTGCCGGTGCTCACCGCCCCCGAAGGGTCAGACCCCGCCAGCCTTGCCTTTGATGCGATGACCAAGGCGCAGGAAATCGGCGCCGATCTGCTGTTGATCGACACCGCAGGCCGCCTGCAAAACCGTGCCGACTTGATGGAAGAGTTGACCAAAATCGTCCGTGTGATCCGCAAAAAAGACCCCGAGGCCCCGCATAACACCCTCTTGGTACTAGATGCCACGACCGGCCAAAATGCCGTCAACCAAGTTGAGATTTTCCGAAAACTTGCAGATGTGTCCGGCCTTGTGATGACCAAACTCGACGGCACAGCCAAAGGCGGCGTGCTGGTGGCATTGGCCGATAAATTCGGCCTGCCAATTCATGCCATCGGTGTGGGCGAGCAAATCGACGACCTCGCCCCCTTTGACCCCGAAGAGTTTGCAGCCGCCCTCGTAGGCCTAGATAAATGAGCCTGCTTTCTGTTCGGCCCAAATATCCCGGGGGTGCGGGGGCTGGCCCCCGCTTTTTGCCAACTTGAGCGATTGGATCAGAACCTTAGAGGGCACCCCGGCTGGCCACGATCTGGCACTGGCTTTGGCCCTGCTTGCCGCAATTTTGCACGCGCTGTTTGGCGCACTGCAAAAGGGCAAGCACGACCCGTGGATGGCGCGCAGCGCGATTGATATCAGCTATGCCATAATCGCCGCCCCCTTTGCGCTGTTTGTCGTGCCATGGCCCGAACCGCATATGTGGATCATTTTCATCGGCGCGATGGTGATCCATGCGGGCTATAAATACCTGCAAGCGATGACCTACAGCCGCGGCGCCTATACTGTGGTTTACCCCGTCGTGCGCGGCACGGGACCGCTGTTTGCGGTGCTAGGCGCGATGGTCTTGTTTGATGAGCATTTCACCGCGGGCCAATGGGTTGGGCTGGCCACATTGCTGGCAGGGATATTCGGGCTTGCGGCCTATAATCTGCGCTATGTCATCGTCGCCCGCGACACCTTGGTTCAGGCTTTGGGTTATGCGGTGGCCACGGGGGCCTTTGTGGCGCTGTATACGACCTATGATGCCTATGGCATCCGCGCGACCTATGACCCGTTCACGTTCCTTGCGTGGTTTTTCATGTTCGACGGGTTTTTCATGCCGCTGATCATGCGGCGCGAATTGCTGGCGTTGACCCGCGCCGAGGCGGTGCCGCTGTTTAAGCGCGGCGTTTTGGGGGCGTTTGTCGCATTTTTCAGCTTTGGCTCGATCCTGATGGCGACACGGCTGGATAAAGTGGGCGAGGCGGCAGTGCTGCGCGAAACCTCGACCGTCTTTGCCGCATTGATCGGTTGGTTGGTGCTGAAAGAACGGGTAACAAAGGCACAACTGGGGCTGATGACCCTGATCGCGGCGGGCGCCGTGATTGTTGAGATGATGGGATAAAATATGGCGGAAAAAAAGATCAGCGGCGGGTTGAAACTGTTTTTGGAACTGGGGCCGGTGGCCGCGTTTTTCATTGCCTATGTGAAAATGAAGGGCCAAACCTTTACCATAGGCGGCACTGATTATGACGGGTTCATCGTGGCCACAGCGGCGTTTATTCCGTTGATGCTTGTGTCGACCGGTATTCTTTGGGCGCTGACGGGCAAGCTGTCAAAGATGCAGATCATGACGGTGGTTTTGGTCGTGGTGTTCGGCGGGCTATCTGTCTGGCTGAATGACGAGCGGTTTTTCAAGATGAAACCGACGATGATCTATGCGCTTTTTGCGGGCATTTTGGGCTTTGGCCTGCTGCGCGGCGAATCGTATCTAAAGGCCGTGATGGGGGAAAGCCTGCCGATGGAAAGCGAAGGCTGGATGATTTTGACCAAACGTCTAACCCTGTTTTTCGCAGTGCTGGCCGTGTTGAATGAGGTGATCTGGCGCGGGTTTTCCACCGAAGTCTGGGTGAATTTTAAAACCTTTGGTCTGACCGCCGCAGTGTTTCTGTTTTTCATGACCCAAAGCCGGATTTTTGCGAAATACGGGATCGAGAAACCCAAGGATGATGCGTAACGCGCGGCCATAACAGCCGCGCGCCTTTGCGGTTAGGCAGTGCCTTGCGCTGGGGCGCCCAAGATATCGGCGCGCTGTTTCACCAGTTCGGGCGGGGTTTCATCGCGGAAAATCTGGGTTTGAATTTCGAACGGGATGTCGATCCCGGCCTTTTCAAGCGCAGCTTTTACCGATTTCAGCACCGAAACACGGCTGCCAATAATGGGGCCATCGGGCTTTACCCACCAACGCACCCTTATCGTGACCCATGACGCATCGAGCGACCATGGCAACGCCTGTGGGGCAGGGTCTGTTTCCAACCCCTCGATGCCTGCAAGCGTATCTAGCATGATTTTGCACGCGGCCTCGATGTCATCATCATAGCTGATGCCGAAATCCATCTGCAACCGGCGCGCCTCATAGGCGGTGACCACCTGAACCACATCGGTATAAAGATCGGCGTTGGGGATAATGACGCGCTGGCCGTCATAGGTGCGGATCAGGGTGGCGCGGCTTTCAATTCGTTCAATCGTGCCTTCATGACCGCCCACGATGATTTCATCGCCGACGTTGAAGGGCTGGTTCAGCAAAAGCAGCATCCCCGCCAGCCAGTTTTGCAAGATATCTTTGAAGGCAAAACCAATAGCGACCGATCCTATGCCAAGCCCTGCGACGAGATCGGCGGGGTTAAGGTTTGGCAAAACTATGGTCAGCGCAAGCAACCCACCAAAGGTGAACACCGCCCAACGGATAAACCCACCAAAGACTTGGCCAAGGTTGTCACGGCCACGAGTACTGGCGGCTTTGCGCACCAAAAAGCCGATAAGGCGGGCGATGTACCACATCAGGGTTATGAAAACCAAAGCGATGATAATATTCGGTAAAAGCAGTGTTGCCTTATCCAGCCAACTGTCGAGCTTGGACAAGAGCTTTTCGGGGTTAAGATCGACTGCCGTTGTGATCTCTGTGGTGTCTGTCTCCATGTGTCCGTAGCCCTTCGCGCAATTTCCCCCAAGGCCGATTAGCGTTGGGGCCCCCTTTGGGGGCTGAAAATCTAACGCAAGGCGCGCCGTATTGGTTCCGCCGCGTGCTGCAATTATGCCCTAGTGGTGCCAAACTTCATGGCTACCACCCTGATGTGGCCAGTGATTAAGGAGAGCGTCATGGACAGGCGGATATGGACGACATTGCAGCTTTTTGCGGCGTTGTTCACCAAAGTCCCGATGATTGAGGCGCGCTGCATGTTGCCCTCGGCTGTGCTGCTGATTGTCTATCCTGCGGTGATGGCGCTGTGGCCCGAGCAGCCGCTCATGGCGTTTGCGACTGCTTTTATGCTGTGCCAAATCGCCCGGTTTTTGCTATACTCACACAGAAAAGTCAGGCTTGCGGAGGGCAAATGGCTGGTTTGGGTGTGCCTCCTCTTCGGGGCTTTGTTCTTGGCCGCGCAATATCCGATTGTTTGCCAGCATGTGCCCAGCCTTGTCAGCTTGGGCTTTGTGATCCTGTTTGCCGTTGATGCGCTGGATGGCAGTTATAAGACGGTGCGGGGCTATTGGCCGGGCAAAACCTTTGCCCCCTATGCGCGTGAATTGACGCAATCGATGCTGGTGCTGCACCTGACCTATATTTTGCTAAATGAAACTGTCATCAAAACGGCCTCGGTTGAGGGGTGGATGGTCTATTATGCATTCTGGCCGGTGGTGCATCATGTCCTGCTGACAGCGCTGTTTCGCTCGGTGTTTTGGCTGACGCCGCAACCGGGGCAGCGTTAGGCAGGGTGGATTGGGGGCCACCGGCAGCAAGGTGGATATTTAAGAACAGATGATAGGGGGCGCCGTGAATGGTGCCCCCCGTTTGGTATGCGGGTTAGGGCTTTTTGCCGAACATGTTTTTCTGGGCGTCGGTGTTTTTGCTGACATCGCGGCGCAGATCGGCGGCGAGGGCGCGGCCTGCAATAACACCGGGGCGGGCTGAGAGTTCATCAAGCCAGCGTGCAAGGTTGGGTTTGTCGTCCAGCGTTTGTTCTTGACCCTCCCACAGCGAGGCCCAGCCCCAGCAGGCAAAATCAGCGATAGAGAGAAAATCACCAGCGATATATTGGGTTTTGGCAAGCTGACGGTCCATCACGCCGTAAAGCCGCGCGGTTTCATTGCGATAGCGGTCTTTTGCATAGGGCAGATCATTCGGCGGGTCCATCGCAGGGGCGTATTTAAGGAAGTGGTGGGTTTGGCCAGCCATCGGCCCAAGGCCCCCCATTTGCCACATCAACCACTGGTCGGTGCTGATGCGGTCGCGTTCCGTTTTGCCATAAAACAGGCCGGTTTTGCGGGCAAGGTATTGCAAGATTGCACCCGATTCAAAGATTGAAATGGGCGCGTTATCCGGGCCGTTCGGATCGATGATCGCGGGCATCCGGTTGTTGGGCGCGATTTTCAGGAACTCGGGGCTGAACTGATCACCGGCACCGATGTTTATCAGATGAAGGGTGTAGGGCAAGGCCATTTCCTCAAGCGCTATGCTGATTTTCCAGCCGTTGGGGGTGGGCCAGTAGTAAAGGTCGATCGGGTCTTGCATGGGTGTCTCCGGTTATTTGGGGTATCAAAGCGGAAAACGACTGGGGTGGAAAGGGGTGTTGACGTGACGGCGGCGCAGGCGTATTTCAAATTTGTGGCGCTTTGTTACCGGATTGCGGGCCACGTTAAATATTCCGCTAAAGAGGTTTCGGGATGTCCCGGCGCCTTTTGGGTTGCCGGGTTTTTTTTATGGCTGTGTCAAACGCAGGGGGCCGCAGGATGTCGAAAGAGTGGAAAACGCGCACGCAATTGGTGCATGAGGGCAGCCGCCGCAGCCAATATGGCGAGATGGCCGAGGCGATCTTTCTGACGCAGGGCTTTGCCTATGACAGCGCCGAAGCGGCCGAAGCGCGGTTTATCAAGGCGGGCGATGATGAGTTTATCTATGCCCGCTATGGTAACCCCACAGTGCGGATGTTCGAAGAGCGGATTGCTGCGATTGAGGGCACCGAGGACGCATTTGCAACGGCCAGCGGCATGGCGGCAGTTTCGGGCGCTTTGACGGCGATGTTGAAGGCAGGGGACCATGTTGTGTCATCCCGCGCGCTTTTTGGGTCTTGTTTGTACATTCTGGAAGAGGTTCTGACGCGGTATGGCGTGCAGGTCACGTTTGTTGACGGCACCGACCTTGCTGCCTGGGAAAAGGCCTGTGTGCTGGGCACGAAGGCGGTTTTCTTTGAGTCGATGTCGAACCCGACGTTGGAGCTGATTGATATCGAAGCAGTCTCCAGAATCGCGCACAAGGTGGGTGCGCTGGTGGTAGTGGATAATGTCTTTGCCACGCCGATCTTTTCTCGCGCGGTCGAGCAAGGGGCCGATGTGATTGTTTATTCCACGACCAAGCATGTGGACGGGCAGGGCCGTGCGCTGGGCGGCGTAATTTGCGGCACGCGCGACTTTATTCGCAAAGTGGCCGAACCGTATTTAAAGCATAGCGGTGGATCGATGAGCCCGTTTACCGCGTGGATCATGCTGAATGGCATGGCGACGTTGGATCTGCGCTGCCGTGCAATGGCCGAGGCGGCCGCCAAGATTGCGGCGCGGCTGGAGGGGGACGCGCGATTGGAGCGTGTGATCTATCCGGGGCTTTACAGCCACCCGCAGGCGGACCTTGCGGCACGGCAGTTGGGGTCGGGTGGCACGATGGTGACGTTCGACATCAAAGGCGGCAAGGATGCGGCGTTCCGCTTTATGAACGCGTTGGAAATTATCAAAATTTCCAATAACTTGGGCGATGCTAAAACGATTGCAACCCATCCCTATACCACCACGCACCAACGCCTGCCCGAAGAGCAAAAGGTGCAGCTTGGCATCACGCCGGGGCTGATCCGCTTGTCCGTTGGGTTGGAAGACCCTGATGATTTGATCGGCGATTTGATGCAAGGTTTGGCGGCGGTTTAGCGCGCCTTGCACAAAATCCCCCCCGCGCGGCGGCTTTGTCTGTTATGATGGGGGGGCCAGTTGCCTTTTTGTGGGTGCGACCCTAAATCGTCACATGAGGCCGATATGCTGGGCCAAAACCCATTGGGGGACGTGCTATGAACATTCATTCGCCAGAGATTGACGCAAACCCGAGCCGCGAAGAGGCCGAGGCCGCCCTTGCGGTCGTGCGGGCGTGGGAGGCTAAGGCCGGTGCAGCTTTGGATTATCCGCAGCTTTCGGCGACATATCCTGCAGATTTCAAGGTGGATGCGGCGTATAAGGCGGGCTTGCCTGATTTGCAAAATGGCCCTGCCAGCCTGATCGTGGGCGAAAAGACCCTGATCCAGCATGTCGGAATTTCCAATTTCCGCCTGCCGATCCGCTATCACACCCGCGACGGGGCCGATGTGATGCTGGAAACCAGCGTCACTGGGTCGGTTAGTCTTGAGGCCGAAAAGAAGGGCATCAACATGAGCCGCATCATGCGCTCATTCTATGCCTATGCCGAAAAATCCTTTAGCTACAAGGTGATGGAACGTGCTTTGGAGGATTATAAGCGCGATTTAGACAGCTTTGATGCGCGGATTCAGATGCGGTTTTCCTTTCCGATGAAGATTGAAAGCCTGCGCTCGGGCCTTTCGGGCTGGCAGTATTATGACATCGCGCTGGAACTGGTCGATCTGGGCGGCGTGCGCAAAACCATCATGCATCTTGACTATGTCTATTCCAGCACTTGCCCGTGTTCTTTGGAGCTGTCGGAGCACGCGCGGCGCACACGGGGGCAGTTGGCCACGCCGCATAGCCAAAGGTCAGTTGCGCGGATCTCGGTAGAGTTGGTCGGTGATAAATGCCTGTGGTTTGAGGACCTTATCGATTTGGCCCGTGCCGCTGTGCCGACTGAAACGCAAGTGATGGTCAAGCGCGAAGACGAACAAGCCTTTGCCGAGCTGAACGCCGCCCATCCGATTTTCGTCGAAGACGCCGCGCGCAGTTTTTGCGCCCAATTGCAGGCAGACCCCCGTGTGGGTGACTTTAGAATCGTCGCCAGTCACCAAGAAAGCCTGCACAGCCATGACGCCGTTAGCGTTTTGACGATTGGCGATACCTTTGCGGCCACAAGTCTTGACCCGAAACTGTTCACGACTTTGTTTCATATCGGTTAATTCGACCCCAGTTGCGGCCAAACGGACACAGCGGCGCAGGCGTGAATCTGCGCCCAATTGACGTTTTTCCAGCGCAGTAATACCGATACCCGCATTATGATCGACATACGCCCAGTTGCCTATGTGATCGGGCGTATCCTGATCGTGCTCGCCATCTTGATGTTGGCGCCAGCCGTGGTTGATTTGCGCGCTGGGGTTTCGAATGGCGCACAGATACTTGAGGCCGCGATGGTCACCGGCCTTGTTGGGCTTTGCGTCGTTTTGTCCACGCAAAACGCGCTGCACGGCAACCTTTCGGTAAAACAAGCCTATCTGCTAACGACGGGAATTTGGGCGCTTGTGCCCGCCTTTGGCGCACTGCCCTTTATGTTTGGCGCGCCGCATTTGCAGTTCACGGATGCCTATTTTGAGGCGGTCTCGGGCATCACCACCACGGGTGCCACCGTGATTTTCGGATTGGACGATATGCCGGTCGGGTTGATTTTGTGGCGCGGGATGTTGAACTGGCTGGGCGGCCTTGGCATTGCGTTTATCGCAATGATTTTCCTGCCGCTGATGCGGGTGGGCGGCATGCAGTTTTTCCGCACCGAAGGCTTTGATACCTTTGGCAAAGAGCTGCCCCGCGCAACCGACCTCGCGGTCGAGTTGGCACGGGTGTATGTGCTGCTGACGGTGGCGTGTATTTTCAGTTACGCCTTGGTTGGCATGACCCCCCTTGATGCCATTGTGAACGGGGCCACGACAATTTCGACCGGCGGGTTTTCGACCTCGGATAAATCCTTGGGCAAATATCCGGGTGCGGGTGAGTATGTTAGCACTATCTTTATGATTTTGGGGTCCTATCCCTATTTGCGCTATGTGCAGCTGGTGCGCGGCGATGCGGGCCCATTGTGGCGCGATGAACAGATCCGCGCCTATATGCGATGGCTGGGCGGCGCTGTTTTCATGGTTTGGCTGTGGCAGGTCTGGCGTACCGACATGGGGTGGGAACCTGCGTTTCGTGAGACGGTTTTCAACCTGACGTCGATTATGTCGAGCACGGGCTATTCGTCGGGCACTTTTCCTGCTTGGGGCGGCTTTATGATGATTGTGGCCTTTGTGATCGGCACGGTCGGGGCGTGTTCGGGGTCATCGGCGGCGGGGTTAAGCGTGTTTCGGGTACAGGTGGCAATGGCTGCTTTGCGCGCGCATTTGACGCAAATCACCAGCCCCAACACTGTTGCCGTCGTGAAGTATGAGGGGCGGCGTGTTGAAAATGACGTGTTGAACGGGCTGATCCTGTTTTTCACCGGCTATATTTTGCTGCTGGGCACGATGACCGTTGCTGTGTCTTTGACGGGGGTCGATACGGTTTCGGCATTGTTCGCGGTTTGGACAACGCTGGGCAATGTCGGTTATGGCTTTGGTCCGTTGGTGATGCGCACGGGGACGTTCATTGATTTCCCACAAGACGCGATTGTGATTATGACGGTTGCGATGCTGCTGGGCCGGTTGGGGTTGCTGGCGATTTTGGTGATTGTGCTGCCCAATTTTTGGCGCAAGTAAGGGCCGCAGTTAGCCAAGCGGTTGACAGCCGCGCTGTGGGCCGTCAAGTCTGCAAAATGATTGATCTTCGACCCGTTGGATATATCATTGGTTTGCTTATCGCCACTTTGGGGGCGATGATGCTGTTTCCGATGGCGCTGGATTATATGTCTGGCGATGGCAATTGGATGGCCTTTCTGGAATCGTCGGTTTTGACCTGCCTTGCGGGCGCGGTCTTGTCGTTGTCTTGCGCCAACAGCACCGCAAAGGGCCAAGGTATCACGCTGCGCCAAAGCTTTGTTTTGACGACCGGAACATGGGTGATGTTGCCCGCTTTTGGCGCCTTGCCGTTTATTTTTGGTGCGCCCGATGCGACCATTACTAACGCAGTGTTTGAGGCCGTTTCGGGGGTGACGACCACGGGCACAACGGTGTTTGTCGGGCTTGATACGCTGCCGCCGGGGGTAAACCTGTGGCGCGGAATTTTGCAATGGTTGGGCGGGGTAGGGATTGTTATCGTCGCGTTGATCTTTTTGCCGGTTATGAAGGTCGGCGGGATGCAGTTTTTCCGCTCGGAGGGCTTTGACACGCTGGGCAAGATCTTGCCGCGCGCGCTGGATATTTCTACGGCCCTGATCCAGATTTACATCGTGCTAACCGTTGCCTGTGCGGCCTGTTATTTCGCCTTGGGGATGAGCGGCTTTGACGCTGTCGTCCACGCGTTGACTACCGTTTCTACAGGTGGGTTTTCCAGTTCGGATATCTCATTCGGCAAATTTGCCCATTCGATGGAGCTGGTGGCAATTGTGTTTATGCTGCTGGCCTCGATGCCGTTTATCCGGTTTGTGCAGGTGGCGCAGGGCAATTTTACGCCGCTTTGGCGGGATCCGCAGGTGCGGGCCTATGTGCGTTGGAACGCCTACGGCGCCTTGGCGGTCACGGCGTATGAGATGTACCATTTTGACCGCCCTTTCCTGGAATCACTGCGAGAAAGCAGTTTCAACATTGTGTCCACGTTTTCCGGCACTGGGTTTGCCTCGGTTGATCTGTCGACTTGGGGGCCGTTTCCCTTTGTGGTGCTTATCACGGTCGGGCTGATCGGGGGCTGTACGTCCTCCACCGGCTGTTCGGTCAAGGTGTTTCGCTATCTGATTTTATTTGAGGCGATCAAGGTGCAGATCCGCCGCTTGCACAGCCCGTCTGCGATGATCGACGTGCGCTATGCAGGGCGGCGCGTGGGCGATGATGTGATCGGGTCAGTCATCGTATTTTTCACCCTGTTTATCCTGACCTTTGGCGTGGTTGCTGTGGCCTTGGCTTTGACAGGGCTGGAAACCAAAACCGCGTTTACCGCAGCTTGGACCGCCGTGGCCAACGTTGGCCCAGCCTTTGGCCCCGAGGTTGGGCCAACCGGCGCGGTGGATGGTTTTCCGGCTGCGGCACGCTGGATCATGGTCGGCGGAATGCTGGTCGGTCGGCTAGAGCTTATGTCTGTTTACGTTCTGCTACTGGCACGGTTCTGGCGCAGTTGAGCCTGTGGATGTAACCGCAGCCTAAAACTTGCAGTTACCCATAAGTGTCTGGCGGCGACGTTGCGATGCGGGCTCCCTCGACGAGATCGGCTAGGCGTGAGAAG
>NZ_JBGQOQ010000017.1:0-85709 GCF_052119765.1 Pseudorhodobacter sp. W20_MBD10_FR17
GCGGCAGCAGTGGCCTCGGCATCAGCTTTAGCTTGCGCATCTGCTGCGGCAGCAGTGGCCTCGGCATCAGCTTTAGCTTGCGCATCTGCTGCGGCAGCGGCAGCGGCCTCGGCATCAGCTTTGGCTTGCGCATCTGCTGCAGCGGCAGCAGTGGCCTCGGCATCAGCTTTAGCTTGCGCATCTGCTGCGGCAGCGGCGGCAGCTTCGGCGTCAGCCTTGGCTTGTGCGTCTGCGATCTGTTCTTCGATCTTTTGCGCCTGCGCAATCAGGTCGGCATTCGCGGGGTCGCACACTGTATCGGCACTCGGTTCACACAGAACAGAGCCATCAACGGCAATGATAGACCCCGTGTCCGTCACGGTTTGCGCCCACAGCGGGGTGGGCTGCACATGCATCAAGGCAACGGACAAGGCTGCGGTTGAATTCAGTAGTCGCTTCATAAAACGTCCTCTCAGGATCAGATCACTACCGAAGCATACTCCGGTATCCACCATATAGTTCCCAGAATTCGCTTTGATATGCGATATCAAGCCCCTGCTATGCGCTGTCCAAGCTTATCATCACGCCAATTACAGGGTCATGTGGGTGCAGGACTTGGCAGATTACACCTGAAACCGCTTATTCGCGTTGAAATCAGGTCAAAGGCGCAGGCCAAGACCGGCGACCTTCGGCGACTGGACTGCTGAACGACATTGCGCGGTTCAACCGAATCGAAGCATCCGATGCTGTCGGTAGTTTTACTCTCGGCTGCGCCAAAGGCGCGCTGCCATCAGCCCTCGTCTCGCGTGGCTTTGCGGGCCGCGCAATGAGTTGCAGCCGAAGCTGCGTTGGCGAGCGCCCAAATTCGCGCAAGAACACGCGCGAGAATGCGGACGAGCAGCTAAAACCGCATGCGATTGCGATCTCGGCTATAGACGCCGAGGTTTGCTCGACCATCACCTTGCCGCGCCGCAAGCGCAGCGTGCGATAAAACGCCACTGGGGTCTGCCCGATGGCCTTAACAAAGCGCCGCTCAAGCTGGCGTACAGACGTTCCGGCAACACGGGCAAGGCCCGACATGCACACCGGCGTCTCAACGTTTTGCTCCATATGCCGAATGACGGCTTCCAACCGCCAAACCCGCAAGAAATCTATGTCATTTTCGCTGCACGGCTGGGGGGCATTGCCCTCGCGCACGCCGTTCATCACCAACATCTGACTGGTCGCTTGCGCCAGCTTTTCCGAAAGCGGCGCCACGATTTCCGAAAGCACCACATCAGCGGTTGCAATCATGCCAGCCGCAGTCGTGATCCGGCCATTTCGCAGATAGAGCGGCGGGCTTTCCTCTAGATCAACCAAAGTATCACGCAGCAGCTGTTGGTTTTCCCAATGCGTCGTAAAGGCGCCATCCTCGGCGTTCAGCCTTTTCCATTCATAGGCCGCATCCGACAGCAACAAAATGTGGCTGCCGACGCGTTCAAGCCAACGAAATTTTGCGCAAAACTGGCCAAGGCTTGCCCGAATGCCGCTGCCGCCAAGCACGACAACATGGTCGGGCGGCACGGCCAGCATGGCGCGAAAGGGGGTCGCGCGCACGCTCATTCCGTCATCCAGACTGTCGATCATGGTGCTGCCGGAGGAGGAACAGATCTGCGTTTGAAACCGATCCTGCCCCCCCAGCCGGTTGGCGATACGCAAGATATCCAGCACAAGTGCAAGTTCGGTTGCGACAAAACCGGTCTCGACCAGAATGACTACCCGCGTATCGGCCATTTTTATCAGCTTCTGATACGGCTGAAATCGGGATCATATGGCGATGGCGCGATCACTTCGATCGCAACCATATCGCCGAACATATCCAGTTCCAACTTGGTGCCAATTGCCGAAAACTCTGGGTCGATAAAGGCATAGGCAATGTTCATACCAACGCGGTACCCCCAATCACCCGAAGAAATCGTACCGACAACCTTATCGCCGACCATCAGCGATGAGCCACCGCGCGCAGGGGCGTGCGTTGCATCAACTTTCAGGCTTACGAACTTCTTGCGTTCGCCCGCTGCATGCATCTTTTCCAGCGCGGCTTTCCCGATAAAGTCACCTTTTCCAAGCTTCACAAAGCGATCCAGCCCGGTTTCAAACGGTGTAAATTCGGTCAGCAGATCGGCTTTCCAATGCAAGAAACCCATCTCCATTCGCATCGAGTCAACAGCCCGCGCACCAAAGAGCTTCAGCCCGAACTCTGCACCTGCCTTACGCAGCGCCAGCCAAGCCGCATAAAGCGAGGCGTTGGGAACGTGGATTTCATAGGCCAATTCACCCGAGAAGCTGACGCCCAGTACCGTTGCCGGGGCAAAGCCGATAAAGCATTCGCGTACAGACAGCCAAGGGAACGCCGCCTTGGACCAATCGCCGCGCGAACAGGCCTGCAGAACTGCCCGAGCATTAGGGCCCGCCAGAACAAGGATGGTCTGGTCATTGGTCAGGCTGCGGATTTGGACATTCTCGCCGGGCAGGATGTGGTTTTTCAGCCAATCCATATCGTGGAATTCGCTTGCTGCAGCAGAACCATACCAAACCCGCGCTGGACCACGATCCGAAGCAGGAATGTTGGCGATAGTTGCTTCGCCTTTGACCATACCGTGGTCGTTCAACAAGTAGCCGAGGCCAACGCGACCGTCTTTCTTGGTCACAGCGCCGCAAATCATACGGTCAAGGAAGCTGTGGCGATCATCGCCAGTGATTTCCAAGCGGTTGAAACCGTTGACTTCGCAGAGGCCAACATTGTTTTGAACGTTTGCCACTTCGCCGCCGACGATATCAAACGCCTCGTCAAAGTTGAAACCAAGGGTCGGGTGGAAATCAGGCGTTGGTTTGATGTAATCGACGCGCTCCCAACCGTTCACAACCGTAAATTCAGCGCCTTCAGCGGCAAGGATTGGCGTCAAAGGTGTGGTTTTGGCAGGGCGACCGGCAGGGCGGTGCTCATGCGGGAAGTGGAAACGGAATTCGTTTTGATAGTCCTCGATCGACTTCAGAGCCGTCAATTCGACGTTGGTATGGCCGGTAAAGCGGCGCGGATCGATGACCCATGTGTCATAGCACGCCTCGCCATGAACGATCTGTTGCGCGAGCAACCAGCCATGGCCGCCGCCTTCGCCCAAGCCCGCACGCAGACCGATGATGCAGAATGCGTTACGCTTGCCGGGGATCGGGCCAACCAGCGGCGCGCCGTCGATGGTATAGGTGATCGGGCCGTTGACGACGCGTTTAATACCAACCTCGGTCAGGGCTGGCATACGGGCAAATGCCCCTTCCAGCACGTCCATAACCCGTTCCAGATCATCAGGGCACAGCGCGTTGGTGAATTTGGGGTCGATGCCGTCCATACCCCATGTTTTGCAGTCCTGCTCATAGAAACCGATCAGCAGGCCGTTCTTTTCCTGACGGCAATAGTAGTCGCTGATCGGGCAGCGCAGCAGTGGCATCCGGCGGGCCGACTCAACAATCGCCGGGATATCCTCGGTCACGAAATACTGGTGTTCCATCGAGGCTACGGGGTGGTGAACGCCCATCATCGCGCCCACTTCGTTCACGCGGTAGCCGCAGGCATTTACAACGATATCGGCGTCGATGTTGCCTTGCGTTGTCTCAACGGTCCAAGTGTCATCCTTGTGCTGGGTAAGCGCGGTGACAGCCGTGTTACGGTACACCTCGGCGCCAGCTTTACGCGCATGAAAGGCAAGCGCTTGGCACAGCTGTGCAGGGTCGATGTCGCCATCTGCGCCATCCCAAAGCCCGCCCAACAGGTTATCGGTCGAGATCAGCGGGTGGCGGCGCGCACATTCTTCCGCGTCAAGCACCTCAAACTCTACACCCATGCCGCGTGCCATTGACGCAAAGTGCCGGTAGCCTTGCATCTGCTCGGGCGTGTTGGCAAGGCGGATGCCGCCGTCACCGTGGTGATAACCGACCGGATATTCCGGATCATCGCGCAGCTTTTTATACAGCGCGATCGAGTGGGATTTTAGCCCAACCATCGTTTGGGTCATGCCAAAATTGGTGACCTGCGCGGCCGAGTGCCACGTCGTGCCCGACGTCAACTCGTCGCGCTCGATCAGGACAACATCGGTCCAACCTTCTTGCGTCAGGTGATACAGTGTCGAACAGCCGGCGATACCGCCTCCGATGACAACGACTTTGGTTCTCGACTTCATGCGTGCGGCCTCCGAAATGCATTTCATCATTTCTGAACGAGTGTTCTCTGTGCTGGCAACGCATCCATTTCTATTTCGAAAATTTAAGAACTTAATTCCGACTTATGCAAATAGACCTGCCTACAATTTGGCCAGTCGGAATGTGTGGCCGCATCATCCCCGTATCAAAGCAGGCCAATCATACCATGCGGTACTTTTAACAATCTGCCTTGGGCGCTACTCAATCAGCGTAAAGCTATCTTGCAACCACGGCAGCTTTTCGTGAAGCATCGGAATAGCGGTTTCTTCCAGCAATTCAGTAAACTTGTTGCGCACTTTTATCAGCACAGAGCGCGAACAATCCGGTGTGGACACGATAGACAATGTGCGTGCAAAGCTTTTCCCCGGAAAACGATGCACCTCGACCTGATCTTGGAACTGCTTGCCGTGCGAATAGAGCAGCGCAGTTGTGATAGACCACCCTGCCCCCGCCGCCACCATTGCCATCAACATATCACTGTTGGCGCATTCAAAATGATTGGGCAAGGAAATGCCAAGACGGCGCAAATGCGATTCGATCTGACGACTGATGAAAAGGCTGCTTGAGAACCGCAAAAAGGGCAGTGTCATTGCGTCCTTTGTCAGTTGCGCCCCGTTGAACGCATGGCCCTTTGGCTTTATCAACAGGAACGGATCGCGCAGAAAAGGTTGATCGTGCAGGTCAAACAGGTTTTCCGATGAATAGGCAACCACGCCCAAATCCAGCTCTTTTTTCCGCAACATTCCAATGATCAAATGGCTTGAATCTGTCAAATATGAAAAATCACATTGCGGCATCTGCTTGGACAAATACACGGCCAGCTGCGGCGCGATGTCGGCATCAAAATCTTCAATCAGCCCAAGCCGCAGATAGCTGGCGTTATCAATATTTCCCGATGCAGCCTCGGCTTTGGCCGTCCTGATCGCGTGCAGCGCACCGTCAATCTTACGCAGGAAGTTGCGGCCCGTCGGGGTCAACAACATTGGACGGCGGCTATGGTCAAACAGATCGACGCCCAGATGTTCCTCAAGGTTTTTAAGGTGATGTGAAACCGTACTAACCGATAGGCCGGTCTCATCCGCTGCCGCCTGCAATGACCCTTTGTTTGCGCAAATCTGGAAAAGCTCTAGCCACTTAAAGCTCAGATCCCTACGTGAATAAGACATCGCCATGTTCCAGCCCCCCGCGCAGTAATTCACATCTGTTCAAAGTAACATTCGTATTTTTGTAAATATAGCCCACATATTTCCGGATTTGGAAATGCTGTAAAGCGCCTTGGCACACTCCAAGGCAGGTCTTGCGGCTAGGCCGTTTGCAGATGCGACCATATAAGATCTTCGGCAGAATTGGGGGCCCCCTGCACACGCATGGCGACAACCCGCAAAGCGCAGGTTGGCAGTGCCGCTGATAAATCCAACAGATCGCCCGTCGCCAACTTGTCCTGCGCCAAGGATTCGGGAACCCAAGCAACCCCAACCCCGATTGCTGCCATTTCGACCGCGGCAAGCGTCAGCGCGGTTTCAACCTTGGGCAAAGGCTGAAACAACGGGTTCAGCATGGGCAAGATCTTACGCTCCATCACCTGTCCCAAAAAGACATCGGGCGGATAGGAGATATAGGGGATTTCTGTGAATTGCGCCTTTGCAAGCTGTGGCAGGCACGCGTTGAACACAGGGATCAGCCGATCCGCGCCGATTGTCACCTCTTCGATAAAATCTGCAGCGGGGTCACTCATGTCGTCGGTTGTCCGGTATACGATTGCCACATCGGCCTGACGCGACAAAAGCAACCCCACACATTCGTCAAAATTGGCAGATCGCAACCGCACATAGATGCCATCCCGCTCGACCGGCAGTTTTTGCAGCAACGCTGGTACGAGTTTTGCGGTCAGCGAATGTTGGCAGGCAATGACAACACGGTTGCTGGTGATGCGCTCGCCGCGCCGCAAATCAACACTCAACTGCCGCAGCGCGGATGTCAGCATCACAATCTGATCGCGTTGGGCCTGCGTCGTTGGCTTTAGTCGAATCGGCTTATGCTCTCGGTCAAACAGTTCAACGCCAACATAATCTTCAATCTGCCTAATCCTTCGCGAAAATGCTGATTGCGTAAGCAGACGCCGATCGGCCGCGCCACTAAATGACCCAGTCTCGGCAATTGCCAATATATCTTCAAGCCATTCCAACCGCACAGCAGACCCAACTTGCAAATTTTGCACAATATATCAAAAATTTCGCACTTGCATAGCTGTTTAGGAGGACTAAAACTCAAATCACACAAGTTACCTAAGGAACTCCCAATGCATCTCGCCCGTTTTCCGCGCGTCCACCTCGCCCATCTTCCGACCCCTCTGGAAAAGATGGACCGTTTGTCCAAAGAATTGGGAGGGCCGGAAATCTGGATTAAGCGCGACGATTGCACAGGCCTGTCCACTGGCGGCAACAAAACCCGCAAACTCGAATTCCTGATGGCCGAAGCACTGGCCATGGGCGCAGACACCGTTATGACCCAAGGTGCGACGCAGTCGAACCACGCCCGCCAAACCGCGGCGTTTGCGGCCAAACTGGGCATGGCTTGCCATATCCTGCTTGAGGACCGCACAGGTTCGAACAACCACAACTACAATGACAACGGCAACGTGTTGCTGGATCATTTGCATGGCGCGACCACATCCAAGCGCACCGGCGGCAAGGATATGCAGGCCGAAATGGAAATGGTTGCCGAAAAGCTAAAGGCCGAGGGCCGCAAGGTTTACTTGATCCCCGGTGGCGGCTCCAACGCGACTGGCGCTTTGGGCTATGTGAACTGCGCCTTTGAATTGGTGGGCCAAGCAAATGACCGCAGCTTGGTTATCGACCATCTTGTCACAGCAACCGGCTCGGCAGGCACCCAAGCGGGCCTGATTACTGGCCTGAAAGCAATCAATGCAGGCATCCCGTTGACAGGTATCGGCGTGCGTGCGCCCAAGGACAAGCAAGAAGAAAACGTATTTGCTTTGGCCCAGAAAACCGCTGCCAAATTGGGTTGCCCCGATGTGGTTTCCCGCGGCGATGTGGTTGCGGATAGCAGCTATGTTGGCGCAGGCTACGGCATCCCGCGCGAAGACACGCTGGAAGCGATCCGCATGTTTGCACAGCTTGAAGGTATCTTGCTGGATCCGGTCTATTCCGGCAAAGGTGCCGCTGGCCTGATCGACTATTGCCGCAAAGGCAATTTCAAAAAGGGCGAGCGGATTGTGTTCTTGCACACTGGCGGTTCTGCGGCACTGTTCGGCTATGACGCCGTATTTGCCGAAGGCAACCAAGCCCTGAAGGTAGACTAATCCCATGGCCCGAGCGCATTTTTCAAAGAGCTTTACCCAGCAATTGCCAATCCCTGACGACGCGATTGAAGCGGCGATTGCGGTTATGCGCTCGGGCCGTTTGCACCGCTACAACACCGCCCCGGGTGAAGACAGTGAAACGATGGAGCTGGAGCGCGAGTTTGCGGTCTGGCAAGGCCAACCCTATTGCCTCGCCGTGGCATCTGGCGGCCAAGCGATGGCGATTGCAATGCGTGCCGCCGGTGTGGTGCCGGGCGATCTGGTGCTGACCAACGGCTTTACGCTGGCCCCGGTTCCGGGTGCGATTGCCGCCGTGGGGGGCAAATCGGTGCTGGTTGAAATCACGCCTGATCTGGTGATTGATCTGGATGATCTGGCCTTGAAGGCCAAGACAACTGGCGCGCGCTATCTGCTGTTGTCGCACATGCGCGGGCATTTGTGCGATATGGACCGATTGATGCAAATCGCGGCCACGCATAACCTGACAATCATCGAGGATTGCGCCCATACGATGGGCGCGCGCTGGAATGGCAAGCTGTCGGGCTCTTTCGGCCTTGCTGGTTGCTTTAGCACCCAAACCTACAAGCACATGAACTCGGGCGAAGGCGGCTTGCTGACCTCGGATAACCCCGAATTTATGGCGCGGGCGACGATCTTGTCGGGCTCCTACATGCTTTACCCTCGCCACGGCGCGGGGCCTGCAGAGGATGTCTATACCGATATTCGGCTGGATACGCCGAATTGCTCGGCCCGCATGGATAACTTGCGCGCCGCCATTCTGCGCCCGCAGCTACGCAAGATTGAACAGAGCATCGCCGATTGGAATGCACGCCATGATATGGTGGCTGACATGCTGTCGGCGTCGAACCGCATTCACCTTGCCACACGCCCCGCGGCCGAGGTTTATGTCGGCTCGTCCATCCAGTTCTGCCTGCCCGAAATCACCCAAGCGCAAGCACTGGCCTTCGTTTCCGGTCTGGCCGCTGTTGGGGTTGAGGTGAAGTGGTTCGGGGCCTCGCAACCCGTGGGCTTTACCTCGGCGCATCAAAGCTGGCGCTATGTGGCCGCACAAGACCTGCCGCAGACCGACAAAATTCTGTCGGGCCTGTTCGATATGCGCCTGCCGCTGACCTTTACCCTAGAGGATTGCGCGCTGCTGGCTGATCACATTCTGGACGCCGTGGCCGCCCTGCCCGAAACGGGGGAAGCAACATGAAACGTGTTGGCATTTTGGGCGGAATGGGGCCAGAGGCGACCATCCTGATCATGCAGAAAATCCTTGCGGGCGTGGCGGCCCAAGATGACAGCGACCATCTCCCGCTTATCGTTGACCAAAATACCCAAGTCCCCTCGCGGATCAAACATCTGCTAGAGGGCGGCACGGTTGACCCCGCCCCTGCCCTTGCCGATATGGCACGGCGTTTGGTCGCAGGTGGGGCCGAGATTTTGGCGATGCCCTGCAACACAGCACATCACTATGCAGACGCCATTCGCACGGCAGTAACCGTGCCAATGCTGGATATGATTGAGCTGTCCTGCGCCCATGCGGCCAGCCTGTCAGACAACGGCATTGTCGGTGTGCTCGGCTCGCCTGCCGTGCGCAAAGTGGGGCTGTTTGATGGCCCGCTGAAACGCCACGGGCTAACAGCCCTATATGCGCAGGATGAGGCGCAAACCCTTGCTGCCATCCGGTTGCTGAAATCCAAAGGCCCCAGCCCCGAGGCGCGCGCCATTTTAAAAACCGCCTCTGAAGAGTTGGTGCAGCGCGGCGCCACCGTGCAACTGATCGCCTGTACCGAATTTTCGCTTATCCCCGAGGCCGTATCTGCGCAAGCAAACGCCTTTGACACACTGGACCAACTGGTCAAAGCGATCATTACCCAAGCAACCCAATAGCGGGCAAAACGCCCGCATTCTCAATTAGGCGGTCACTATGACCAAATATTTCAAAACACCCCTGATGTACGCCGCTGCTTTGGCTATGGCCGATAACGGCTTTGCCTTCGCCAAACCTGAGACCTCGATATAAGTGCGCCGCCTCTTGCCCTGAACGGGCCGCATGTAACCAGAAAGCCAGAAGAATGATCTACTTAAAGAAAGCCGCTCGTACTGCCGAAACCGATCAGGGTGATGTGCATGATCTTGTCGTCAAAATGCTGGACGAGATTGCAGCAGGCGGCGAAGAAGCGGCGCGCGCATATGCCCGCGATCTGGATAAATGGGCAGGCGATATCATCGTCTCACCAGAACAACGCGCGGCGGCGGCGGCCTTGGTTCCGGAAAAACTGAAAGCCGATATCCAATTCGCCCATGCCAACATCAAACGCTTTGCCGAGGCACAACGCGCCACCGTAACCGATTGCGAAGTCGAAATTCTGCCCGGCCTGATTGCAGGGCAAAAGCAAATTCCGGTCTCGGCGGCAGGGTGCTATGTGCCCGGCGGGCGCTATAGCCATATCGCCAGCGCGATTATGACCATTACCACCGCCAAAGTGGCGGGCGTCGGGCATATTTCGGCCTGCTCCCCACCCCGTCCGGGCCAAGGCATTCCCCCAGCGATCATCTACGCGATGGACCTGTGCGGCGCCGATGTCATCTTGCAAATGGGTGGCGTGCAAGGGGTTGCCGCGATGGCGAATGGCCTCTTTGGCCTGCAAAAGGCTGATATCCTTGTCGGCCCCGGCAACCAATATGTGGCCGAAGCGAAACGGATTTTGTTCGGTCATGTCGGCATTGATATGTTTGCAGGCCCGACCGACAGCATGGTCGCCGCCGACGCCACCGCCGATGCCGAAATGGTCGCGATGGATTTGGTGGGTCAGGCGGAACATGGCTATAACTCGCCTGTTTGGCTGGCCACGACCGACCGCACGCTGGCCGAGCGCGTCATGGAGATCGTTCCCGGTCTGATCGAAACCCTGCCCGAACCGAACCGCAGCAGCGCCCAGGCCGCATGGGCCGACTATGCCGAGGTGATGCTGTGCGACAGCGTCGAAGATATGGCGCAGGTCTGCGACCAATACGGGCCAGAGCATCTGCACATCCAAGCTGCAAATCTGGATTGGTGGCTGAACCGTTTACGCTCTTACGGCTCGCTGTTCTTGGGCGAAGAAACCACCGTGGCCTTTGGCGACAAGGCATCAGGGCCAAACCACGTTTTGCCAACCTCGGGTGCTGCGCGGTATACCGGCGGCCTGTCTGTGCATAAGTTTATGAAAACAGTCACTTGGCAACGTGCCACCAGAGAGGCTGCAAAGCCGCTGGCCGAGGCAACCGCCCGCATTTCGCGGCTGGAAGGCATGGAAGGCCACGCCCGATCTGCCGATATTCGCTTGGCCAAATTCTTCCCCAATGAAACCTTTGATCTGAGCGCGGTTGATGACAAACTCTGAACAAAGCGGGCATTCCCCCGCAGCCATTTCAGCGCCACAACGGGTGCTGGGCTGGATCGACACCAACCGTAGCGGCATCGCGCTTGCAACTACGGTCGCCCTTGCGTCCAGCTTTCTTGCCGAGCATTATGGCGCGCCGGCCATGCTGTTCGCACTGCTGATTGGCATGGCGTTCAACTTTATGAACGACACGCCGCGCGCAGCCTCTGGCATCGCCTTTTGCTCACGGGATTTGCTGCGGTTGGGTGTGGCGCTTTTGGGCCTGCGCCTGACCTTTGCCGACGTGTCACAGCTGGGTATCACGCCGATTATTGGCGTGGCTGTTATGCTCGTGCTGACCATGATCGGCGGCGTTATATTTGCCCGCCTGTTTGGCCGCACAACAGCCTTTGGCTTGCTGACGGGCGGCTCGGTGGCGATTTGTGGGGCCTCGGCGGCGATGGCAATCGCGGCGGTTCTGCCGAAGAAGTACCTGCAAGAAGAAGATGTCTTGCTAACCGTGGTCGGTGTCACTGCGATGTCGACCATCGCGATGATTCTCTACCCAATGCTGTTTGGCTGGCTTGGCCTTGCCGATGTTGAAAGCGGCTATATGATCGGGGCGACCATCCATGATGTCGCCCAAGTCGTCGGCGCTGGCTATTCGGTTAGTGATACAGCGGGCGATATCGCCACCTTTACCAAGCTGTTGCGCGTGGCCCTGTTGCCGGTTGTGCTGTTGGTTGTTGCCGTGACCTTCCGCAAGGAAGCTGGCGGCACAGCAGGCCTTCCGTGGTTTGTCATCGCCTTTATCATCCTGATGGCAGTGCGCAATTTCGTCCCCCTTCCCGAAGGTCTGCTCAACTTCATCAACGATGCCTCGCGGTTCTTGTTGGTGGTGGCGATTTCCGCGCTGGGGGTGAAAACTTCGCTGAAAAAGCTATTCGCGCCGGGGGTAAAAGGCTTGGTGCTGATCGCGATTGATACGCTGTTCTTGTTGGTGCAAGCTATTATCTTTGCCCATATTTTCTTGCTGTGATGGTTGGGGCAATGGTGGCATAGCCGGTCTATGCCCCTATTGCCCGCCCGTCACCGTCAGGCCAAGCAGGCGCCAGACCTGCATGCCACCACGGTAGTAAAAGATGCGGTCCGCAGGATATCCGGCACTGATCATGTTGCGGATCGCGGTGGGCGACTGGCCGCACCAAACGCCATTGCAAAACAGCGCAACGGGCTTGGCCGCCTCACACTCCCAGCCATCAAAACCGGGTTCACAGCCCAGTTGGGCCAGCTCATCCACCACATAGGTATAGGGAATGTTAATCGCACCAGGGATCGTGCCGCCCTGAAACCAGCTGGACGTGCGGCTGTCGACCACCACGGCCTCGGGGTCTTGCAACATCGCAATCAGTTCTAGCTCGCCGATTGTGGTGACACCTTCGGCAGGGCTATGCGGCTGGATGCAAAAATCTGGGCACGGACGAGAGGTCAACGCCCATTCGCCGGTGACTTCATGCGTTGGGTCTTGGATTCTGCCAATCTCTAGGGGGCCGCTGTCGGTTTCAATGGTGGCAGTCGGCATATCCTTGGTAATCCCAACCACAGTTTGCGTGATTGCGGGGCCTGCCGCGACCGCGAGTGCTATTGTCAATGCGATGGCTTTCATGACTTTTCCCTCCTGCTAAGTGATCGTTCCGATCATCAGCATAGCTGCAAAATGCGCTTTCGTCACCTAGCGGGCCAAAGCATGGCTTTAGGCAGCGCGTGCTTTCGCGATGTGCCGCGCTGCGACCACAGAAATTGCCGCCCAAACACCCGTGCGCAAAATCATCGCACCGACAGTCCTCATCTCATAGGCGCCCCCTTGCAGCACATGATACCCAAAGCTGAGGCCGACCAACGCGGTGCTGACAAAAATCGCGACCGAGATCCAGACTGCGGGCCGGTGCTGCAAGAAAAGCCCAATCCCAGCCAGCATGTAGGCAAAACCGGCCAGAAAATTGAACCACAACACGAACCCCACGGCATTGCCAACCGCTGCTGCGGCCTCGGCCCCGCCAAACAAGGCGCGACCGCCTGAAAATACGGTCAATGCGCCAAAAATCAGTGCGACAATCGCGGCCATTGTCAGGCTTTTGCTACGCGTTTTCATGGCTTATCCACTTTTACATTTTGGGCGCGCTGCACCCTATTTCTGCATCACATATGTACCGGGGGCGTCACATAGCGGGCCATAGCCCGAGGCCGCATTGCCCATTTCCGGCGGTGCCGTAACAGCCCCGGAATGGGCCGCAAGCCACCCAGCCCATGTTTCCCACCAAGATCCATCATGCGCCTCCGTCTCGGCCAGCCACGCCTCTGGATCGGCGTAGCGATCCAAAGCACCTTTGGTTTCCACGCGGTATGAACGATGCGGATGACCCGGCTCTGACACAATACCCGCGTTATGGCCGCCACTGGTCAAAACAAAGGTCACTTCGGTATCGGTCAGCAATCGAATTTTGAAAACCGACTGCCAAGGTGCGACGTGGTCTTTCAGCGTTCCGACAGCAAAGATCGGAAGCCGGATATCGGGCAAAGCAACCGGGCGGCCATCGACGGTAAACCGCCCTGCGGCCAGATCATTGTTCAGGTACAGCTTGCGCAGATATTGCGAATGCATCGCATAGGGCATGCGCGTCCCATCGGCATTCCAGGCCATCAGATCACTCATAGGGCGGCTTTCCCCCATGAGATAATTGTGAATAACCCGCGACCAGATCAGATCGTTCGAGTTCAGCATTTGGAACGCCCCACCCATCTGGTTCGTGTCCAGATAGCCTTGTTTCCACATCACGCTATCCAAAAAAGCAAGCTGGCTTTCATTGATAAACAGCTGCAACTCACCCGGTTCGGTGAAATCAACCTGACTGGCAAGCAGGGTCATGGTCGCCAACCCATCATCGCCATCACGCGCCATCGCCGCCGCCGCAATCGACAGCAGCGTGCCCCCCAAACAATAGCCCGCCGCGTGGACTTTTTGATCTGGTACGATGTTCGCAATCGCCGCCAGTGCCGCCATCACGCCAAGCTGCCGGTAATCGTCCAGCGTCAAATCGCGGTCATCCGCATCGGGGTTTTTCCATGAAATCATGAAAACCGTGTGCCCTTGCTCGACCAAATAGCGCACCATTGAATTTTGTTGTGACAGATCAAGGATGTAATACTTCATGATCCAAGCGGGCACGATCAAGATAGGCTCGGGGCGCACGGTGTCGGTTAATGGCGTGTATTGGATCAACTCAATCAGCCGGTTGCGATAGATAACCTTGCCCTTGGTCAGCGCCACATCCTGCCCCGGCACATAGGCCTCGCTGCCCTTAGGCGGTGCCTCTGCCATCATATCTTGTGCATCTTTCAGCGCATTCTGCATCCCTTGAATCAGGTTCATCCCGTTGGTTTCACGGGTTTTTGCCAGCACTTCGGGGTTGGTCAAAAAGAAGTTGGACGGCGAGGCCATATCAAGCAACTGACGCGTCACAAACTGCAAGGCTTGCTCATGCTGGGCCGTTACCCCCGGAACCCCTGTCACCACATTATGCCACCACTGTTGTTGCAGCAAAAAGCCTTGATAGATCATGTTATACGGTTTGGTCTGCCACGCCTCATTGCTGAACCGGTTGTCTTGCGGCAGCGGCGCAATACAGGGCGCGGCCCCATCTGTCGTGGTCGCACAGGCCTGGGCGAACCGGCTTTGACGACTGATTTTGCTTGCGGCATTTTCAAGCAACTCAAACTGCTTGCCGGGGGCCGCGATGATGTGGGTCGCCCAATCGAACCATGCCCCTGCCAAAGCGGCAGGCGAAATCCCTTGGGTGAAACGCGCAACCGCGCTTTGCGCTGTGTGATTAAGCGCCTCGGCAAATGGCGTGACCTTTTCAAACTCGCGCCGCAGGGCCATAGCTTGCGCCAGTGCATCAGGTTTTTGGGTGGGCTTGGTCATCGGACCGCCTTGCGCTGTCGTTGGATGATCAATTGCTATCGAAGAGGCCGGCGCGGCACTGGAACCAACCGGCTTTTGGGGATCGCGCTGTACCAAGACTGGAGTCGTTTTTTCGGCCATTGGTCAAAGTCCTTTTGCCATTTGTCACGGCTCTGCACCGTTCGTAACGTGCCATAAAGCCAATTCATGCATAAAATACCGCAACCTTACGCTGTTAATTCGCACGTAGGCCGCGTCAGAATTTACGTTGCACCCGTCATTGTAACACATCTCAGATGTCAGAAACTCATGCCTAATTTGCGAGTATACGCTCTTAGCATTTTCTTTACAGATGACATTTTGCTGCACCTTCACCACTTGAAATTGCCCCAAGGACGCGGTGCTGCCATCGCTTTGACAGGAACCGAAGCGGCCCGCCTGCCCTAAACCTGACGGCAACACCGCTTGGCAAGGGTTTCCTGCCTCAAGGCCCCCAGCGGCACAGCCCTGATGGGTGATCTTGGCCTAAACCAATTGTGCGCTTACGCCACTCAGCCAAATTGCGTTTGGAAATTGACAGGGATCAAAGCAAAACCATTTTCAAAGAGGTAAACTGTACCTTTAATGAGTGACCTTAGGTGTGCAGCTTGCATTTATCGCGACCACCTTGGCCGCAGAGTCCTTTTCGCAAAATGATACAAAGGAAAAGCAATGACAAAAACATCAACGACCAAAGCAAACCCGATGACCTCCCTCCAGGATGGCATGGCCGCTTTTAACCCGATGCAAGGCGCTGGGATGAAAGCAATGCTGGCTGTGGGCACCGAAACGGCTCAGTTTCTATCGTCTCGTATGCAGCAAGATATTGAGGCCCAGAAAGCAATGTTGTCATGCAAAGACTTGGAAAGCCTTCAAAAACTTCAGGCTGATTTTTACACAAAAGCGCTTGCAGACTATCGCGACGCAACGGCCAAAATCATGGAGATCATGTCGGCAACTGCATCCGACGCCGGCGCGGCCGCAGTCTCATCGACAAAGCGCAGCTATGATGATGTGCCGCTTTAGGCTGGATCTGGCCAGACAGGGTCTAAAGGGCGTTTGGCGTTCGCGGCCAAACAACACGAGGCCCTACCTCCTATTGCAGCGCAATCTGGTGTGATGTCGGTTCGAACAGAACGTCGGTCACATCGGGTTGCAAAAGCCTGTATGCCCATCGCCCCTCGCACATACAGGCGCTGCCCGACAGCGAGGGGAAACGCTTAGAGTTCGAGAGACATAAAAAGACTGTTCGGGTCCAATTCATACCCGACAAATGGCCCACATTCGATAAAGCCCGCCTTGGCATATAACGCACGCGCTGCGGTGAAGGTGGGCTGTATCCCAGTTTCAAGGCTGAGCCGTGCAAATCCAGCTGCCCGCGCCTCATCAATCAGATGGGTTAACAGCCGCTTGGACAGCCCACGGCCCCGTGCTTCTGCCAGCACATGCATCGACTTGATTTCAGCATGATCGGCCTCAATCCGTTTAAATGCGCCCATGCCCAAGGGGACGCCAATATCTCGCATCACAAAAAACGTGACCTCGGGCACCGCCAACTGGCTGGCATCCATCATATGGATGCTTTCAGGGGGCGTGTCGGCGTGCATATCGGCGGTATGGCGTTCCATCAATAAACGCAAATCCGCGCCGAGAGGGCTCTCCGCCGCGATAGAGATTGAAGCTTTAGACACATTTACCTCAACAAATATTAGGAAAAAACGCGATATCGCAAACGGCTTCGGATTGGAAGCAGTCGTCTTGGGCGAATAGGGCCAAGATGCCCCCAATTACACAAAGACGCAACGCGGAAGGCGGCGAAATTTCGGGCACGCTTTGGCCCCACAGGCTGTGCCGCGCCCCAGCAAGCGCGCTTGCGACACGCGTCTGCGGCGGTTATCAAACCCAAGACGCGGTGTGGCAAACCTTAGCACACAGACTATATGAGCTTGCAAAGCCTCTCGGGTTGGGGCGCGTCAGATACGTGAGGTCGAAGCATGAAAAAATCTGCGATTTTGGTGGCGCATGGCTCGCCTGCAGAGCCATTGCCACAAGCGGCCACGATGCAGGCCCTTGCCGTGCGGGTTGCAATGTGGCTGCCGGGTTGGCAGATCATCGGGGCAACGTTGGCCCAAGAGGGCGCGTTGGAAGCCGCTTTGGCCAAGGCGGACAAGCCGTTCATTTACCCGTTTTTCATGGCCGAGGGCTGGTTCACCCGTACCAACCTGCCCCGCAGACTTGCCGCGGCAGATCATGCCGACCTGATACAGCTTGCGCCTTTTGGCACCGACCCTGCGTTGATCGCAATGATGGCCAAAGCCGCAACATCCAGCCCCCAAAGCAAAGGGCTGCTGATCGCCGCGCATGGAAGCAAAGTGTCCAAAACGTCATCTGACACCACCTATGAAATGGTGAAACAGTTGGAACGGTTGGGCATTGGCCCCATCAAGGCAGGCTTTGTCGAAGAGGCCCCGTTTTTGGCCGACGTCGCCCGCGACATGCCCGACGCAACCTGCCTGCCGTTCTTTGCCTTGCGGGCGGGGCATGTTGTCCAAGACATCCCGCAAGCCTTGGAGGAGGCGCAGTTTCGCGGCACTCTATTGCCGCCGATTGGCGAAGATATCCGCACAGCGCAATTGATTGCAGCAGCTTTGGACCAAGCCTTTTGGGACCAAACACAGGGCTAACAGCCAACCAAAGCCACGGCAACAGCGGAAATCGAGAGCCGCCTGCGCCATCGTCTCAAAGCTTGTTTTGTTATGCAAGCTCTGCAAAGACTTAACGGCTTGCATGATACTGTAACGGGTTTCCTAGGGGGGGATATGGGCCGTATTCGCTATGTCGTGGTTTCGGATATGCATGCCGGGGCGGTTTTATCACTGGCAACGGCGGTTGACCGCTTTGGCACCCCAAGCGACCCTGCGATTCCAAGCCCGACTGCGGCAGCCTTTGGGGCGGCGGTGCGGGCCTTGCTGGGGCGGCAACCTGCCCCCGCAGGGCGCCCCGAGATTATTCTTTTAGGCGATATCATGGACTTGGCATTTTGCAATCGCGATGGGGCGGCGCAAAGCTATGTGGGTTGGCTGCGGGGGCTGGTTAGCGACCAAGCCGCGCTCTTTGCCGATGATATGATTTTACTGCCTGGCAACCATGATCATTCCTTATGGACAGCGGCGCGCATGGCGGCCGAGGCGGCCTCGGTTGCGGCGGGCGGGCCGGCGCAATTGCCCCTGTGTACGCCAGCCCTTGCAGGTGCAGCACTGCCCGCAGTGATGGTGACGGCCCTGAACCACAGGGCATCCGTGACCGGACAAGTACAGATCCGCTATCCCAATTTCGCCGTAAATGACGCAGACACAGGACGCTGTGTGGTCTTTCACCACGGCCATTTCATTGAAGGCACCTACCGCGCGATGAGCATGGCGCATGACATGCTGACCGGCCTGCCACGGACGCATTTAACCGTTGCAGAACTGGCCGATGAAAACGCGAATTGGATAGATTTCGGCTGGTCCTCATTCGGCCAAGCCTCGGATTTAAGCCGTGATTTGGTCACCCTGTATTCCGGCCTTTCGTTCAGTTCTGAGGCGCATCATTTGCGCCAACGCATAGCCCGCAGCATTGCCCAAAGCATAGGGCCAAAACTGCCAATGGCCGGACAAAACAATATGAAAGCGGCCCTGCGCCATGGGGTCTTGGCCGCACTTGACGTCAGCTTTGGCAAGTTTTCCGATGAAGAGCGGGCGTCGATTGCGCAGGTGATGTCCGACAGCGGCGTCACTGGACTGATGTCCTATATTGACGGGCCGGTGTGCGGGCAGTTGCAGGACGAACTGGGGCATATCCCGCCCGAGGTGACGTTTATCTTTGGCCACACGCATAAGCCGTTTATTGACACCGTGGTCCCTGCCAACGGGCCGGTTTTGCAGGTCTGCAACACGGGTGGCTGGTATTTGGACAGCCCGCGCCTAAATGGCCGCGAGGGGGTGTCGCTGGTGTTGGTGGATGATGCGCTGAATGTGGTGTCGGTGCGGTGCTTTGCCACCCCGATCAATGGCGCGCCTTGCCCTGTCGAAGTGCGACTTGCATCCCATCACACGACCGATGGCGCGGCTTTTGCGGCTGAGATTGAAGGTTTTGTAGCGGCAGATGCCGCGATCTGGGCCGACCTCGCACAGGTAGCCGCAGATGAATATGAAATCCGGCGCAACCTGATCCTATCGTTTTTGGGGCGTTCCGACCACGCCGCGCATGAACACGGAGGTGTGCTATGACCCGCATCCAGCTTTCCAAACCACTGACGGCCGCCAAATCCGGCTATGAGGTGGTTGTCATCGGTTCAGGCTATGGCGCGTCAATTGCGGCCTCGCGGCTGGCACGCGCGGGGCGCGCGGTGGCGGTTTTAGAGCGCGGGCGTGAGATACGGCCCGGCGATTTTCCACGGTCGATGCTAGAGATTGCGGGCGATGCGCAGGTGCAAGTCGCAGGCACAGGCCAGCGGTTGGGGCGGGCTGACGGCTTGCTCGACTTTCACCTGAATGAGGATCTGAGCGTGCTGGTCGGCTGCGGGTTGGGCGGCACCTCGTTGATCAACGCCAATGTAGCACTAGAAAGCGACCCAAGGCTGATCGACTATCACCAATGGCCCGCCGTTTACCGCGATAGGCCCGGCCTGCTGGCCCCATATTATGACCGCGCGCGCAAGGCGCTGGGGTCAACCCCCTACCCCGAAACCGCGCCCGACTTGCCAAAACTGGCGGCGCTAAAGCAATCGGCGGCGGCTTTGGGCAAACCCTTTTACCGCCCGCCGATCAATGTGACGTTTAAGGATGGCAAAAACGCCTTTGGCTTTGACCAAAACGCCTGCAATCTGTGTGGCGATTGCTGCACGGGCTGCAATTACGGCGCCAAAAACACGACCCTGATGAACTACCTTCCCGATGCCCGCGCGCATGGGGCGCAGATTTTTACGGGCGCCGAGGTGCGGCATCTGGAGAAAACAGCCGCCGGCTGGAACGTCCATGTGCAGCCTATGGGCGGCGGCGAGGCGCGGGTGCTTGCGGCGGACCTGGTGGTTTTGGGCGCAGGCACGCTGGGGTCTACCGAGATTTTGCTCCGCAGTCGGGCCAAGGGCTTGGGGCTGTCGCAAAAGCTGGGCACGCGGTTTTCGGGCAATGGCGATGTGCTGGCCTTTGGCTATAACGCCAACCTGAACGGCGATACCGATGCGGCAGCCACCCGCCCCTTGCTGCGCGGCATTGGCGCGGGCAGCAACGCGCCCGACAAGCCCGAGTATCAGCCCGGCCCCTGCATCACGGGCATCATCGACTACCGCAGCCCTGACGCCCCCGTGACCGAAGGTATGGTGATTGAAGAAGGCGTGATGCCCGGCGGCCTTGCCATGGGGTTTTCGGCAATGTTCTTTTTGAATGAGGCTATTACCGGCGAACCTTTCCGCTTTGGCGATACGATTTTGCGCCTGAATGATGCCGCCGCAGTTGGCGGTGCGATCACCAACGATCCGGGGTCCTTGGGCAAATTCGCCTATGATGGGCCGGTCGCGCGCACGCAAACCTATCTGGTGATGAGCCATGACAGCTCGGACGGCGAAATCGCGTTGCAGCATGATGCGGCGGTGGTGCGCTGGCCGGGCGTGGGCAAAGACCCGTCGATTTTGCGCGACAATGATATCCTTGCAGCGGCGTCCGATGCGATTTGGGCCGATTTTCAGCCCAACCCGCTGTGGCAAACCGAAATGGGGCGCAAGCTGGTGTCGGTACATCCTATCGGTGGCTGCGTTATGGCCGACAGCGCCGAGACGGGCGTGGTGAACGGCCATTGCCAAGTGTTTGACGGCCAAGGCGGCATCCATGCGGGCCTTTATGTCTGCGACGGCGCGGTCATTCCCGGCGCGCTGGGGGTAAATCCGTTGCTGACGATTTCCGCCGTGGCCGAGTTTGCGGTTGAGGAACTGGCAAAGGCGCGCGGTTGGGTGGTGGATTATACGGGGCAAAGACCCCTGCCCGCCGAATGTTTTGTGTCTGATCCGGTCGTGCCGCCCCCCGGCCCCACCATTGGCGACCAGTTGCAAGACGTGATCGACGCGATGAAGGCCAGTAAGGCGTTGATTGATGCAGGTAATTATGACGCCGCCCGCACGATCTTTAAGGCAGCCTATGAGGCGGTGACGGCAGATGTCGACAGCCCGCTTGCGCCGTCTTGGGGGGTGTTGCGGCTGATGCTGACCGACAATTTGATGCAGTCGCTGGCCGAGGTGTTTGGCGAGTTTTTGCCGCTGTTAGAGGCGGTTGATGCCAAGCTGGACGCCAAGGATTTTGCCGGTGCCTTGGCGGTGGTTGAGGATGCCGTCGGAGATTTCACCCCCGGCCTGCGCTTTGATGAAAGGATGGCGGGGGCGATTGCCGCCACCGGCCCGCAGTTTGGCCACCCTATTTCTGACCCGTACCGCATTGCCCAACGGCGCGGCGCATTGGCGGGGCCGCAGGCGGCGATTGTCGGGCATTTCACGGTCTCGGCCAGCAGTATCGAGGCGCTGTTGCAAGACCCCAACCACCAAGCCGCGCTAACCGGCACGGTCGATTGCCCTGCTTTGGGTGGGCGGTTGGTGCTGGACACAGGCGCCACCTTCGATTTGCTGCGCGCGAATGAGGGCGAGGTGGAATGTTGGAATATGGTCTATTGCGGTAGGCTGAAAACCGGTGGGCTGTTCAGTGAAAAGACGTGGTATTTCAAAGGTGTAAAAACCCTGAAGCGCCGCCCGGGGTCAAATTGGTGGACCGATCTGACCACGTTAAATGTTGATATATGGCAAGGCCCCGGTGACCAAGGCTTGCCTGCGTTCAAAGGGATTATGACCTTGGGGCTGCAGGATTTGGTGCAGCAGGCGACCACGATACAGACGCCAATGGCCCAAAATATCTGGGAAAGCGGGTTTGACATTATCGCCAAGCTCGTCGCCGCGCAGTGGCAAGGCGATCTGGCCAAGCGGCTGCAAGATCAGGAGCTGCGGGCCGAGATTTTGCGCGAAGGGTTGATGATTGCGGCACGGATGGGCCACGGCAAACTGCTGGCGATCGTGCAGCAAAATGAGGCGATGCGTTTTGGCGGCATGTTCGCGCGGCTGGTGTTTCGCTGCTATGGCGGGGTGACCGCCTATTTGAACAACTTTCCCGCGCAAGAGGATAAGACCGCGATCCACCGCGTCATGCGCCTGCCCACGCCTGAGGTCCACACGCCCATGGCCGGGGGTAAGGCGCTGGGGTTGACGCGGTATAAGGGCGGCACGCTGGGACCCGTTATCCTTGCGCCCGGATTTGGGGTGACGGCGGCGTCCTATACGCTGGACACCACCGATGAAAACCTGACCGAATTTTTGGTGGCGCGGGGCTATGACGTCTGGCTCTTCGACTATCGCGGCAGCCCTGCACTGAATGCCTCGCGCGAACCGTTTAGCATTGACGACTTGGCGCATGAGGATTGGCCTGCGGCGGTTAAAATGGTGCGCGACAAAACGGGTGCGGCGGATGTGCAAATCATCGCGCATTGCTTTGCCTCGACCTCTGTTTTGATGGCCCTGCTTGCGGGGCTAAAGGGTGTGCGCTCGGTCATTTCCAGCCAGACCAGCCTGCACCCGATCACCAGTTGGTTCAACTATGCCAAGGCCGATACGCATTTGGCCAGCCTGTTGGCGCATGGGGTACCAAAGTCGATGCTGGGGGTGCTGGGCCAAATGGGGCTGCCGCCCGCCATAACGGATATGTTGGAACACGGGCTGAAAACCATCAATATGACCTCGGTCTGCGACCCTACAGCACCCAACTATACGGCGGCCAAGGCCTTGGACGCGATGCTGTGGCATGTGCCGTTTCCGGGTGAGACCCCGTGCTATAACCCCGTCTGCCACCGCGTTTTTGGTGTTTTTGGTGCGTCCTATGCGCATGATCAGTTGAATGAGGCAACCCATAACGCATTGGGGCGCGTGTTCGGCGAGATTTCAACCGAACCGTTCTTGCAACTGGCCCAAATCTTGCGCTATGGCCGTGTGGTGGATGCAGGGGGCGGCAACACTTACATGGATAAACCCGAGAACATTGATATCCCGATAGATTTTTTGGCTGGCGGTCAAAACCGGATCTTTCTACCAGAAACCACGCTGCGCACCCTGCGCTGGTTACGCGCAACCCATAAAGCCGCGCCTGACGCAATGTTCACGCGGCGCGTGTTTGAAGACTATGCCCATATGGACATGTTTATCGGCAAGCACGCACATCAAGATGTGTTCCCGTACTTGCTTGACCGGCTTTCAGCCCGCGGCCAAGGAAATCTTGCCTGATGCGGGACATGGCGCCACCAGGCGGCGAGCGGCGTTGGACCGCTGTGTTGATGGCCGATATGGCAGGTTCAACGGCGATCACCGAACAGATTGGCACCGAAAAGGCCTATCAACTGCTGACGCGGCTGATTGCCATGGCCGTTCGCGTGGTCGAGGATGAGGGCGGCACGGCCCTAACCTTTGGCGGTGACAGTCTGCTTGCGTCCTTTGGTGCCCCTGTTGCAGTCGAGGATGCATCGTTGCGGGCCTGCCGCGCGGCACTTGCCTTTCAATCTGCCGTTGCCGATGAAACCGACGCAATCGAGCAGCGCTACGGGATACGCCCGACGTTCCGGATTGGCATAAGCGGCGGCATGGTGGTGGTCGGCCGCATGGGGCCTAATGCGGGCATGGACCTGAACATTATGGGCCAACCCGTAAACGCCGCCGCAAGGCTGCAAGAGCTGGCCGAACCGGGCCAGATCGTTTTATCCGAGGCGGTGTTCGAACAAGTTGCCGGAGAGGTTGAGTTTACCAACCTTGGGCCGCAAACGCTTAGGGGCATTGCCGGAAAATCGCCTGTTTTTGCGCTGCACAGAACGCTGGACTCCGCGCAGCGGTTTGCAGGGCGGATCAGGCGCGGCTTGGTAGATATGGTTGGACGCCGCAACCAACTCAGAACATTGCACCGCGCGATTGAAGCCAAAGCCATCGGGTGGAATTTGACCGTAATCAAAGGCCCCCCCGGCATCGGAAAATCACGCCTTCTGCACGATCTGCGGTTTTCGCTGCAAGGCGACCGGCAGGTTTTTCAGGGCCAGTGCCGCGCAGGATCGCAAGCGCCATACCAGCCGTTTGCCGATATCATTATCGCCGCAAGCCAAGTTGATCCCGCCGAAGGGCAAAGCGCCGTCTTGGCGGGGCTGCAACAGGTGCTAGGCCAAAGTATTGACCTTGAACCGTTGCGCCATGTTCTATTGCCCGGCAAAGATGTTGACGCTCCGGCGACAGCCACACGTCAGGCCCAAGCACTGCGTGAAACCCTAAAGCAGGCTTTAGCCCGGCTCTATGCAACCTTGCCCTGCCTGTTGGTCATAGAAGATGTGCATTGGATCGACGGGTCCAGCCGCAGCCTGATTAACGAACTGCTGCAAACTGGCGATCAAATCGTCACCACGGCTTGCCCAATTTTACTGTCTAGTCGGCCAGAGGGGGTGCAAAACTGGGCGCAGCTTAGCAAAGCCAAAACGCTGCGGTTGGACAGCCTCACCCAGACCGAGACACGGTCATTGGCGTCGCGCCGGTTGCGCAACGCAAAGCTGTCACCTGCGCTGGTGCAAAAACTATTCGATAAATCAGAGGGTAATCCTTTGTTTATCGAAGAAATATTGCGTTACCTTGGCTCTACGGATGCATTGAAAGACAGCCCAGATGGCCTGACCATATTAGACAGCGCAGGCACCGACCTTGCCAGTGGCAACCTACAGCACCTTGTGATGACCGGCGTCGATGCCCTACCCGCGCCGATGCGCCAAACGCTACGCTATGCGGCAGTTCAGGGCCGCCAGTTCAGCCAAGATGTGTTGAAAGCCGTTCAACAAGGGCAAGATATATCGCACCATCTGGCAGAAGCCGCAGATCGCGGTTTGATTGAGGTCGCACCCGGCGGGAATAGGGAAAGATGGCGGTTTCGCCATGCGCTGCTGCAAGATGCAATTTACAGCAGCCTGCTGGAAGACAACCGCGGCCCGATGCACCTGATGATTGGTACCGCTATTGAAAGCCTGAACGGGGGGCAGCTTGATGAAGTGTCGGAAACACTGGCCTTTCACTTTCAAACCGCACAAATCCCTGAACGTGCGGCCCCTTACCTTATCCAATCCGCCCGCAAGGCCTTGCACGTCTATGATCTGAACGAAGTAGATCGCCTTTTGGTGTTGGTGCGCGACATGCTGGATGCCAAACCCGATCTGATTGAGCAGCCTAAAATAGACCAAATGGTCATGGTCTGGATGGAAGCCATGAGCCTGAAAGGTGATTTCACCCGCGCCATTGAGGTGGGCCGCGAATTTTTGCCCAAGCTTCAGGCCGGCGGCACGGCACGCGCGATTGAAATTACCGTCTCACATTATGCTACGGCTTTGGCCCATGCCCGCGACTATCCACAAGCGATCGAACTGTCGCTGAACGGCATTCAACAGGCCCATATGCGCGGCGATAAAATGTCGGCCGCGTGGCTGCATTTGCCATTGCTGCGCGCCTATGAAGAAACCAACGCGATTTCCTATGAAGCCTATGTGCAATTGTCGAATGACACCTTGCGTATCGCCGAAAGCCTTGGCGATACGCGCCTGAAAATGCAGATCATTTATTTACAGGCGGCGCAGTTCCGATCCAACGGGAAAATGAATGCGGCGCGCGAACGCAGCCTTGCCCTGCGCGATTTCGCGACTGCTGAAAACGACAAGCGCGGCCAAGGCTTTGCGGCTTGGTCCTTAACCCTTTTGCATCAAGTCGCCGAAGAGCACGAAACCGCCGTGCACATGGCCGAGGAGGCGATGCCGCTTTCCCTGGCAGGCACGGCAGATACGCATGTGCTAAAATCACTTTGGGCGGCAAATATTGTGCTAGGCAGCAGCCCCCAAAAAGCACGGGCGACACTGGATGAAGTGTTGGACCTGTCCCGAAAATACAGCGACTACAATATCATTCAAGGCGCTGAGCTGATCGACGCTATCTATCATTTGCGACTTGGCATGGTGAAAACTGGCTGGGGTCGGTTGTGCGATGTGCTTGAACGCACCCGTGCGGGCGGGAATATAGTGTTCAGCCGCTACTTTCATTTGGTACGCGCAGAAATACTGTTAAAAGTCGCAGGCTTAATGAAAGAGCCGCCGCCCTCGCCCGATTTACCTGACCGCCGGGTACAGCCTGCACCAAAGCTGGGGTTAAAAGACATCGCCACAGTAATCCTCATGCGGTTCAAGGCGCGTAAGTTGGCGGCGGCAGACCTGGCCTATTTCCGTGCAAATTTCCAAGGCGATGGCACAGGCCTCATCGAGGCGCGTGCCCTGACCTGCGAGGCGCTTTTGACAAAAGACCGCAGTTTGCGGGCCGACACCCTGCGCCGTGCCGCAAAGCTGGCGCAAGATGAAGGGATGCAAATCTTGCAAAGCCGGATTGAGGCGCAGCTTTAGCCGTATCTTGCGGTTAGGCCCTGCCCGTTTAAGCCATGCCCGTCGGGTGACGGCGGTTCATCGTCGCAGGCCGCCCCGGCAAAGAAAGCTGTGCATCATTGCGCGCGCGCTCGGCCACCAGTTTACCCTTTGACACCACCGCCAGCCGATCTGGCCGCAAGCGCAGCGCCTCAACCGGACCGCCGGCATCCAGCACCACAAGGCTGGCCTGTGCGCCGACCCGCAGCCCGTAATCGGGCAGGTTCATAATGCCCGCATTTTGCGTGGTCACCATATCAAAACAGCGCGCCATATCCGCAGGTGAGGTCATCTGCGCCACATGAAGCCCCATGAACGCAACATCCAGCATATCAGCGGTGCCAAGGCTGTACCACGGGTCCAAAACGCAATCTTGGCCCCAACCCACGGTGATGCCATGCGCTTGCATTTCCTTTACCCGCGTCAGGCCACGGCGTTTGGGGAATGTATCGTGCCGCCCTTGCAGGGTGATGTTTATCAACGGGTTGGGAATAGCACACATGCCACTTTCTGCGATCAGAGGCAGCAGTTTTGACACATAATAATTATCCATCGAATGCATTGATGTCAGGTGACTGCCCGCAGCCCTGCCACCCAACCCCAGCCGTTGCACTTCATAGGCCAGCACTTCCACATGGCGCGACAGCGGGTCGTCGGTTTCATCGCAATGCAAATCCAGCATCAAACCACGGTCTGCCGCGATCTGCGCAAGGTCGGTGACGGACGCCGCCCCCTCGGCCATTGTCCGTTCAAAATGCGGAATGCCGCCCACTACATCGACGCCCATATCCAACGCGCGGATCAGGTTTTCGCGGCCGGTTTTGGTGCGGTACAGCCCGTCTTGCGGAAAGGCCACCAGTTGTAAATCAAGGTACGGTGCCACGCGGCGCTTGACCTCCAGCATCGCCTCGACGCCGCGCAGATGGTCGGGCGTGGTATCAACATGGCTGCGAATGGCCAACAGACCCATCGACACCGCCCAATCGCAATACTCAATGGCGCGGGTGATCATTTCATCTACGCTGGCAATATCGCGCAGCTCGCCCCACAGGTTTATCCCCTCCAGCAGCGTGCCCGAGGCGTTCAGCCGCGGCGTGCCATAGGACAACGTGGCATCCATATGAAAATGCGGGTCAACAAAGGGCGGGCACACCAAATCACCCGTTGCATCAATGGTTTGCGCAGCCGCATCAGGCAGGTTCCCCATCGCCGCAATACGGTCACCAGTTATGCCAATATCGGCGCGGGTGCCATCAGGCAGCGTGCCGCCTTTGATAAGCAGATCGAACATCAACGTTCCCCTTTGTTAAATGGCACCATCAGTGCGGCAGGCACTTGGGCGCGACGTGACATCACGATCAGCGCAAGGATAGATAGGAAATACGGCGCCATCAGGAACACTTGGTACGGCACGGCTTGACCGATGGGTGTTTGCTGCAAGCGGATCTGCAGAGCGTCAAAGCCCGCGAAGAGCAGCGCGCCCAGCATCGCCTTGCCCGGCCGCCATGCGCCGAAAACCACGAGTGCGATACAGATCCAGCCGCGCCCGTTCACCATTTCAAAGAAAAAACTGGAGAACGCAGACAGCGTCAGGAATGACCCACCAACCGCCATCAGCCCCGACCCCACAATCACCGCCCCCATCCGCAGGCCCGTGACCGAAAGCCCTTGGGCCGCAACCGCATTCGGGCTTTCGCCCGCTGCCCGAATGGCAAGGCCAAGCGGCGTGCGGTAAAGGATAAGCGCCGTCAGCGCCACCACGCCAAAGGCAGCATAGGTAAGTGCGGTTTGTGCAAATAGCGCGGGGCCCAGCAATGGAATATCAACAAGATAGGGAATTTCCAAAGCCTGAAAAGGTTCGATTTTTGGTGGGCTTGTCACCTCGGGCAAGATCAGCCGATAGGCGAAATAGCTGGTCGAAGTGGCCAAAAGAGTGACGCCAAGCCCAACCACATGTTGGCTTAATCCAAAAGGCACGGTCAGCGTGGCATGCAGCAGGCCAAACAGCATCCCCGCCAGCATTGCCACACAAACCCCGCCCCACAGGCCCATGCCCAGATACACCGCCATCCAACCCGAAAACGCGCCGATGACCATGATCCCCTCAATCCCAAGGTTCAGCACGCCTGCGCGTTCGCAAATCAACTCTCCCATCGTGGCAAAGATCAGCGGCGAGGCGATACGCACAGCGGCTGCCCAAAAGCTGGCGGTCAGCAAAATGTCAAACAGCGCGCTCATCCTCGCACCACGCGAAACTTGGTCAGGCCGATCGCCAGCACCATCAACAGCAGCGCGGTGGCGAGCAGCATATCTGCGATATAGGTCGGCACCTGTGCTGCGCGGCTCATACTATCGGCGCCCACAAAAATACCTGCGACAAAAATGGCTGAAATAACAACGCCTAACGGGTGGAGCAGCGCCAGCATCGCAACGATAATCCCCGTATAGCCAAACCCCGGCGACAGATCGAGGCTCAGATGCCCCTTCAGCCCCGCCACCTCGGAAAAGCCCGCCAATGCGGCCAACCCGCCCGACAAAAGCGCAGTTTTCACCAACACACGGTTCACCGGAATGCCCGCAAACCGCGCCGCCTGCGGGTTCAGGCCAACGGCCCGCATCTCATACCCCAACGTGGTGCGGGTTTGCACAAACCAGATGAGCCCCGAAGAAATCAGTGCCAAACCAAACCCCCAATGCAGGCGCAGACCCGCCACGATCCGCGGCAAACGCAGGTCTTTGTCCAGCGGGGCCGATTTGGGCCAGCCCATGCCCATCGGGTCCTTCATCGGGCCTTCCAGCAGGTAAGACACCAGTAACAGCATGATAAAGTTCAATAAAAGCGTGGTGACAACCTCATCCACGCCAAATCGGGTTTTCAGCACGACAGGCCCCAGCAAGATCACCGCCCCTGCCACCATCGCCCCCAAAGCGATAATCGGCAAAGCAGCCCCGCCCATGCCTGAAAGCGCCGAGGTGCCAAGGATCACCGTCACAATCGCGCCGCCGTAAAGCTGCGCCTCGGCCCCGATGTTCCACAACTTTGCCCGAAAGGCGACAGCAATCGCAAGGCCGGTAAAGATAAGCGGGGTCGCACGGTTCAGCGTTTCCAACAGCGCGAATTTCGACCCTGCTGCGCCTTTGATAATCAGACCCAAAGTCAGCAGCGGATTGGCCCCCGCAACGGCCGCCAAACCCGATGCAATCAGCACCGTCGCGCAAATCGCCAATGCTGTAAAGCCAAGGCTGCGCGCAACGCTGGGGTTGGCAATCGGTTCAAGCCGCATGTGAAAACCCTTGCCCTGCCATCCACAGCCCTAATTCGGCTGCCGAAAGCTGGCCGCGCTTGAACTCGGGTGATAGTCTCCACTCAGAAACCACGTGGATTACGTCCGACAAGCCCATGATTTCATCCAAATCTTCTGATATCAGCAAGACAGCGGCACCGGCATCGCGTGCCGCCAACAGCCGCCCGTGAACATAGGTGATCGCACCGATATCCAGCCCGCGTACCGGTTGATTGGCCAGCACGATCTTGGGCTCCAGCTCTAACACCCGCCCCAAAATCAGCTTTTGCATGTTACCGCCCGAAAGCTGGCGGATCGGACCCGAGGGGCCGGGACAGCGCACGTCATAAGTATCAATCAGCTTGCGGGTATGGTCCTCGGCGGCGCGCCAGTTCATCAGGCCATTTCGGCTGAACGGGGCCTGTGCATAGGTTTCCAGAATAGCGTTCTCGGTCAGTGAAAAATCGGCGATCGTGCCGGTTTTATGCCGGTCTTCGGGGATGCGGGCGATCCCCGCTGCAACGGCCGCGCGGGGAGACCAACCAGCGGTGCTATTGGCCATTTCCAGCACACCACTTTCGGGCGTTACAAGCCCTGAAATCAGGTCAGACAGGGCCGATTGGCCATTGCCCGACACGCCAGCAAGGCCCGTAATCTGCCCCGCCCGCAGCGCCAGTGACACAGATTTCAGGCCGGGGGCCGCGCCAATGTTGCGGGTGGTTACGTCACGCAGGGTTAATAGCGCCGGGCCGGGCATGGCGGGCGAAACTTGTGGCGGCGTGACCTCGGTCCCCACCATCATTTCAGCCAGCGCGTGGCGGTCGGTATCATGGGTAGCCACCTCGCCGACCAAGCGCCCATGCCGCAGCACCAAAACGCGCGAAGATAAGGCCGTAACCTCATGTAATTTGTGCGAAATAAAGATCACTGACAGGCCGGTTTTCACCGCCCGCCGCAGGGTCTCAAACAACGCCTCGCTTTCTTGCGGGGTCAGCACGGCTGTCGGCTCATCCAAAATCAAAATTCTGGCGTCACGGTACAGTGCCTTAAGAATTTCAACCCGCTGCCGCTCGCCCACCGTCAGGCTGCCGACCAATGCGTCGGGGTCAACCTTTAGGCCAAAATCATCCATAAGCTGGGTCAGCTTGGCCCGCGCCGCCGCACCTTTCAGGCCAAATCGCCACAGCGGCACTGTACCAAGCTGAATGTTTTCCAGCACAGTCAGGTTATCGGCCAACGTGAAATGCTGATGCACCATGCCCAAACCCGCCGCCAGAGCCGCGCGCGGATTGCCAGGGGGCAAGGGTTTTCCGAACAGTTCAACCGTGCCTTCATCAGCCGTATATTGGCCAAACAAGATGTTCATCAACGTGGTCTTACCCGCGCCGTTTTCACCCAGCAACGCGATAACTTCACCCCGCCGCAAGACCATTGATATAGCGTCATTCGCGGTTAATGCGCCGAAACGTTTCGTGATTTGGTCAAGGCGCAGAACAATGTCCTGCGCCCCAGAAGCTTTTGTTATCACGACGATTTTGGCTCTTCATCGTTTACCTCAACCGTAAAGGCACCCGATTTGATCGCGGCCTCTTTCTCGGCCACAAGTGCCAGTGCGGCCTCAGGCACCTTGCCTTCAAAGGTACCCAAAGGTGCCAGCGAACAACCGCCCTCTTTCATCAAGGAATAGGTGCCGAAATTGGCGGCTGTAAAGTTGCCAGCTTGCACGGCGGCGACAGCTGCGTTGAAGGTCGGCTCAAAATGCCACAGCGCCGAGGCGACTACAGTTTCGGGGTAATCGGCCTGCGTATCGATCACATTGCCAATTGCCAGCACGCCCTTTTCCATCGCCGCATCCGACACGCCAAAGCGTTCAGCATAAAGCATATCCGCGCCATTTTCGATCATCGCAAAGGCGGTTTCTTTGGCCTTGGGCGGGTCAAACCACGAGCCGATAAAGCTGATCTGAAACGTGATCTCGGGATTGGATTCTTTGGCACCGGCCATAAAGGCGTGCATCAGGCGGTTCACCTCGGGGATCGGAAAACCGCCAACCATGCCGATATTGCCCTTGGTCATCGCACCCGCAATGATACCCGACAGATAGCTGGCGTCTTGGATATAATTGTCGAACACCGCAAGGTTTGGCAGCGCGTCATCGGGCATAAAGCTTGACCCCATCAGAAACGCCACATCGGGGTATTCGGCGGCCACTTCGCGGGCCTCTTGCTCGACGCCGAAAATCTCACCTACGATCAGCTGCACGCCGCTTTCGGCGTATTCGCGCATGACGCGCGGGTAGTCGGTGTTTGAGGTGTTTTCGGAGTAGGTATAGTCAATCTGCCCCGCCGCTTTGGCCGCCTCGGCCGCGACATGGATGCGGCTGACCCATTGCTGTTCAACCGGCACGGTATAGATGCCCGCAACCTTGATCGGGGTTTGCGCGCGGCCAAGGCGTGGCAGCAGGCCCGCGCCAAGTGCAGCCCCTGCCCCCATAAGAAGGCTACGGCGTGACGTCGAATACATCATCTTGTGCATGTCTTATCCTATCCCTGTTTGTTTTTCATGTTTGACCAGATGGTAAAGCGAGAATGCGATTCGCCACAAGCAAGCACGTTAACTTTTGTTTTAGCAGCCAGCCCTCGGCATTTTCGCATAAAATGAGGGCGGTTCCTATTTTAGTGCGTCATTTTTAAGCGCCCGCGGGTGACTGCTTAGCCAAGGCAAGCAGCCCCGTAACATCGATGTTCTGCTCCAGATGCGCGGCCAAGGCATCCAGAGTCTGTTCAACCGCCGCGCCATAAGACATGGTCGACGCCGCCGCCCCACGCGCCGCCAGAAACGCCGTGCGAAAGCTGTCATCGGCAAAGAGGCCGTGCAGATAGCTGCCCATGATGCGACCATCGTTTGAGACCGCGCCTTCGGGCGTGCCATTCACGGTTGCAAATGGCCGCGCCCGTGCAGGCCCTTCGCTGCGGCCGATGTGAATCTCATACCCTGAAATCGGGCAACCTGTTTCCACATGGGTGGCGGAAATGCGGGTCAGGGTTTTATCGGGGCTCATTACGGTTTCGATGTCCAAAAGGCCAAGACCGGGCGTATCGCCTGCCGCGCCTTCGATGCCGTGCGGGTCGCGCACCCATGCGCCAAGCATCTGATACCCACCACAAATTCCCAGCACAGCCCCACCGCGCCGGACATGCGCCGCGATATCGACATCCCAACCTTGAGCGAGCAGATAGGCCAAATCGCCACGCGTAGATTTAGAGCCGGGGATGATAATCAGATCGATATCGCCCGGCACCACCTCACCCGCGCGGATCATGCGCAGGCTGACACCCGGTTCCTGCGCCAGCGGGTCAAGATCGTCGAAATTGGCGATGCGCGACAAGGCAAGGCAGGCGATTTTATAGCCGCCCGTGCCACCGCCGCGCGGCAGGTCCAGCGCATCCTCGGCAGGCAAGCGCGCGGCATCGGCAAAGAACGGCACCACGCCGAAACCGAGCCAAGTGGTGCGATCGGCGATCAAGCGGTAGCCGTCATCAAACAGCGACACATCCCCGCGAAACTTGTTGATCAAAAACCCCGCGATCAGGGCATTATCGGCGGGATCGAGCACCGCTTGGGTGCCGATCATCTGCGCGATCACGCCGCCACGATCAATATCACCGACCAGAACCACCGGCACCTTTGCGGCGGCGGCAAAGCCCATATTGGCAATATCACCGGCCCGCAGGTTCACCTCGGCAGGGCTGCCCGCCCCTTCGACAATCACCAGATCACACTGCGATTTCAGGCGGTTAAAGCTTTCCAGAACCGGCGCCATCAAGCTGGGTTTTAGCGCCGAATATTCGCGCGCCTTGACCGTGGCCACGCGGCGGCCCTGCACGATGACCTGCGAGCCCACCTCGGATTCCGGTTTCAACAACACGGGGTTCATATCGACCATCGGTTCCACCCCGCAGGCCATGGCTTGCAAAGCCTGTGCGCGGCCAATCTCACCTCCATCGGCGGTGACGGCGGCATTGTTCGACATATTTTGCGGCTTGAAGGGGCGCACAGAAAGGCCCCGCAGCTTGGCCGCACGGCATAAGCCCGCCACCAGCAGCGACTTGCCGACGTTAGAGCCCGCCCCTTGGATCATCAGCGCGCGCATTTGCTTAGCCTTGCTTGGGCAAAAAGGCCTCGACCGCCGCCGTGGCGATGACCAGCACATTGCCGTTATCGGGATTGGTGATGTTCAACCCGCCATGCGTGGCCGTCACGCTGGCCTTACCGCGCGGCAGGTTTTGGGCCAGCGCGGCACAATCCACAGCATCAGGGTTTTGCACGCCGATGGTCACGCGGACCTCCATGTCATCATGCGCGATGCCCATGGCCTCGAACATCGGGATAGAGGAATGGCGGATCGCGTCTTCAATCGCGCGGGCGGCGGCCTTGGTGTAATCTTGACCGTATTGGTCGTTGCCCATGCCCATTTCAATGATAAAGCGCTGCATCTAAACCTCGAATGAAACAGAAATGGCGGCGTTGGCGATGACAGTAGGCAAGCCCCCATCACCGCGCGGCACATCCAGCCCGCCTTTGACGACCGACACGGTGACCTGCCCGTACGGGAACACGACCGAGAGCGCACTCGCGTCCACGCGGTCAGGCTGCTGGACACCAATTTCCAGATCGATCAACATATCCGATTTATCACGGCCAAACAGCTCGGCCAGATTGATTGAATTGTGCCAAAGCGCATCTTTGACCGCCCGCACAGCGGCCTCGGTATAGTCCTGACGGCGCAGGGATGTGCCCATCCCCATCTCGGTAAGCATGCGTTTTTTCACTTAATACTCCACACCTTTTTGCGCCTTGATGCCGGACCGGAACGGATGCTTGATCAGCGTCATTTCGGTGACCAGATCAGCCAGTTCGATCAGTTCCTCTTTCGCATTGCGGCCTGTCAAAACCACATGGGTCATCAGCGGTTTGTGATCGCGCAAAAAGGCCACGACCTCGGCAATATCCAGATAATCATAGCGTAGGGCGATGTTGATCTCATCCAGCAAGACAAACTGAATTTCAGGGTCGAGGATCAGTTCTTTGGCCTTGGCCCAACCGGCTTGGGCGGCGGCAACGTCACGCTCACGGTCTTGGGTTTCCCAGGTAAAGCCTTCGCCCATCGCATAAAACTGGCAGAGGTCTGAGAAATTCGCCTCGATCAACCGCCGTTCGCCGGTATCCCACGCGCCTTTGATAAACTGCACCACGGCGCAGGGCATTTCATGCGCGATGCAGCGCAAGATCATCCCGAAACCGGACGAGGATTTGCCCTTGCCCGCGCCAGTGTGGACGATGACAAGCCCCTTATCACCTTCTTTAGTCGCCATAATCTTATCCCGCGCGGCCTTTTTCTTAGCCATTTTACTGGCGTGGCGGGCGTTATCGACGGGCGGCTTTTCGCCTTTGGTATCGGGTACGGTATCGGTCATGGGTGCGGGTCCTTTTCAGTCGGCTTGGCGTATCATTGGCACCAGTCAGCCCCTACTACAACCCAAAGCCGCCCAGCCGCACCGCTGCTTGCGGCACAGTGACGCTTGACTCCGCCCTGCGACTTACGCCAAACGTGCCGTGCTGGTGCCCGATCTGATCGGGTGAAAAGGGAATGTGCCAAGGCGATCCGCCCCAAACACAGCCGCCCCCGCGACCGTGACCGGAGAGGTCGCCCAATGCCACTGGCCGAAAGGTGCGGGAAGGCGGGGCAACCGACAGGCTAACCCCTGACATCCGCAAGCCGGGAGACCTGCCAGCAGAATGACAAGACGTTTCCGGGCGGGGTGCCCCGGTGTCGGGCAACTGAAAGCGCCCGCCATTTACCCCGGTCCCTGTTGCCAAAAAGGACCGATGAGATGCCAGACCTAACAGCCGCGCCGACAGATGTAGACTTGCTGATCTGCACCACCTGCAAATCCAGCGATCCGCTGGCCACGATGGATGATGAAAACCGCCCCGGCGCACAGCTTTATGCCGCCCTGATGGCAGGTGAGATTCCCGCAGGCGTAAACGTGCATGCGGTTGAATGCCTGTCCAATTGCACGCGCGGCTGCACGGTTGCGCTGCGCGGTGGTGACCGCTGGACCTATGTATATGGCAATTTGAACCCCGAAACCGATGTCGAAACCCTGCGCGATGGCGCTGCCCGTTATCAAGCCGCCGCAGATGGGCTAGTCCCGTGGCGCGAAAGATCGCAACACTTTCGCAAGAATTGCATCGCGCGCATTCCCCCTCTTACCCTGACGAAAGAAATCCCCAATGTCTGATCTAGCTAAAATCCCCGTCACCGTGATCACCGGTTTCCTTGGCTCGGGCAAAACCACGCTGATCCGGCATTTGATGATGAACCCGCAAGGCAAACGGCTGGCGGTTTTGGTCAATGAATTTGGCACCGTGGGCGTGGATGGTGACATCCTGAAATCTTGCGCCGATGATAACTGCCCCGTTGAAAATATTGTCGAGCTGGCGAATGGCTGCATCTGCTGCACCGTGGCCGATGATTTCATCCCGACGATTGAGGCGCTGATGGCGCTGCCGCAACGCCCCGACCATGTTTTGATTGAGACTTCGGGTTTGGCATTGCCTAAACCGCTGCTTAAGGCGTTTGATTGGCCTGCGATCCGCTCTAAAATCACCGTTGACGGCGTGATCGCGCTGGCCGATGCCGAGGCTGTGGCCGCTGGCCGTTTTGCCCCCGATGTTGCCGCCGTCGATGCCCAGCGCGCCGCTGATGACAGCATTGACCATGAAACGCCACTGTCCGAGGTGTTTGAGGATCAGATTTCCTGCGCCGACATCATCCTGCTGTCCAAGGCCGACTTGGCCGGTGAGGCCGGTCTTGCTGCCGCACGTGCCGTGATTGCAGCGGAAACCCCGCGCGAGGTGCCGATGATCGCAATGACCGATGGCATCATCGACCCGCGCGTTATCCTTGGCCTGAATTCCGCCGCCGAAGATGATATCGACGCCCGCCCCAGCCACCATGATGGCCATGATGACCACGAGCATGACGATTTCGAATCTGTCGTGATCGACCTGCCCGAAGTGGCCGACCCCGACGCACTGCAAGCCGCGATTATACGCCTTGCACGTGAGCAGCACATCCTGCGCGTCAAAGGCTATGTCGCCGTGACGGGCAAGCCGATGCGGATGCTGGTGCAGGCCGTGGGTGAACGTATCCGAGCGCAGTATGACCGGCCTTGGGGCGACATGCCGCGCCAAACGCGGCTGGTGGTGATTGCCGAGCATGACCATATCGATGAGGCCGCCATTCGCGCCGTTCTGGTGGGCTAACCCATGCATGTCGTCTTTCGCGAAAGCCACGGGCTAGAGGAAACGGACGCACCGTTTGACGTGGGGCAAAGCCCTGCCGATCTGGTGGTGTTGTCGTTTTCCGACAGTGACTTGGGCGCTTTCGCGGCAGGCTGGCACAGAGCCAATAGTGGTGCAAACGCGGAGGGGCAGAGCAAGCTGCCCCCGACACGTTTGGCCAATCTGGTGGCGCTGCGGCACCCCCTTTCCGTTGATACTTATGTCGAAAACACCCTATCCGGCGCCAAAGGCATTCTGATCCGCCTGATCGGTGGCGAGAGCTATTGGCCTTACGGGTTGGCTCAGGTCCAAGACCTCTGCCGCCGCCGTAACATTGCGCTGGCGATTGTGCCTGCTGATGGTCGCCCAGATGCACGGCTGGACGATCTTTCTACCCTGCCTGTATCCACCCTGCGCCGCCTATCTGCGCTGTGTGAGGCAGGCGGTGCGGTGGCGGCCCAAGCCGCATTGGCACAGTTGGCGCTGGCGGCAGGGCTTTATGCGGGGCCGGTGGCGGGCGACAAATCCATGCCGGAATGCGGCTGGTATGACCCTGATTTGGGCGTGGTGGCGGGGCCTATTGGCGATGGCCCCACCGTCGCCGTTACCTTTTACCGCAGCTATCTGACCTCGGCCGATACCAGCCCTGTGGATGCGTTGATCACCCGTCTGCGTGCTGCGGGTTTCAATGCAATCGGCCTGTTCGCCAATTCGCTGAAAGCACCCGTTTCAGCCGAATGGGTGCGCCAATCGCTGACCACCCTAGCGCCTGTTGCCGTGATCAACGCCACCGCCTTTTCAGCCAAGGGTGCCGATGGCACCTCGCCGCTGGATGCGCCCGGTTGTCCGGTGTTTCAGGTTGGCCTATCAACCGCGCGCCGCCGCGAATGGGCGGGCGCCGACCGTGGTCTGTCGCCCGCCGATCTGGCGATGCATGTGGTCTTACCCGAGGTGGACGGCCGCATTTTCACCGGCGCGGTCAGCTTTAAGGCCCCCACCCCACGCGACCCTGATCTGCAATATTCCCGCTTTACCCACCGTGCCGATCCAGCGCTGATTGAAGCCGTGGTAAATAAGGTGGCCGCATGGCACCGGCTGGCGCAAACACCCGCCCCAGCCCGCCGTCTGGCGCTGGTGCTGTCCACCTATCCGGGCAAAACCTATCAGCTTGCCCATGCTGTTGGCCTTGATGCACTTGCCTCAACCGAGGCGATTTTGGCCAGCCTTCAGGCTGCTGGCTATGCTGCAACCACGGGCGACCAACTTGGTTTGGACCTGACGCATAAAACCCTGTCTTGGCCGGTTGCCGATTATAAAGCCGCCCTGCAATCGTTACCCCAAGCCTTGCAAGATGATCTGGCCGCCGCATGGGGCGCCCCGGACGCGGACCCCACCGTCAGCGATAATGCCTTTCAATTCAAGGCTGTCCAACGCGAACACACCCTGATCGCGTTGCAACCCGAACGCGGCGAGGCGGCAACCCGCGATGACGATTACCACGATTTGTCGCGCACCCCGCGCCATGCCTATGTGGCGTTTTATCTGTGGCTGCGTGCCCAAGGCCTGCACGCGCTAGTACATGTCGGCGCGCATGGCACTCTGGAATGGTTGCCGGGAAAATCGGTGGCGCTGTCGGCGCAGTGCTGGCCTCAGGCGCTGACTGGCGCGCTGCCCGTGATCTATCCGTTCATCGTGAATGACCCGGGTGAGGCAGCACAGGCCAAACGCCGCATCGGTGCGGTGACGCTGGGCCATATGCCGCCACCAATGGCGCAATCGGAAACGCCTGCGGGGATGGTCCGGCTGGAACGTCTGCTGGATGAATATTCCACCGCCGATGGGCTGGACCCCGCCCGCCGCAACCGCCTGATCGCCGATGTCCGCGCCGAGGCGCAGGCTGCAGGGGTTGAGGCGGATTTGGGCCTTACCCCCGATGCCTCGCCCGCCGAGGCGATCACGCGGATTGACCGGTTTGTCTGCGATATTAAAGAAAGTCAGTACGGCGAAGGTCTGCACATCTTTGGCCCGAACGGCGAGATGGTCGGGCTGCTAACCGCGCTGTCGGGCCGCCGTGTGGCCCCCGGCCCGTCTGGGTCGCCCTACCGTGGCCGCACAGATGTTTTGCCAACGGGCCGCAACCTGTTCTCGGTTGACCCACGCGCCGTGCCCAGCCGTTCGGCCCATGCCCAAGGCGTGAAACTGGCCGAGGAATTGCTGCGCCGTCATTTGCAGGATCAAGGCGATTGGCCACGCGGGCTGGTGATCGACCTTTGGGGCTCGGCCTCGATGCGCACCAGTGGTGAAGAATTCGCGATGGCGATGCATTTGGCAGGCGTGGCCCCACGCTGGGATGACGGGTCGGAACGCGTATCGGGATATGAGATCACGCCGCTGGCGCTGCTGCGCCGCCCGCGCATTGACGTGACCTTGCGGGTGTCGGGCCTGTTTCGCGATATTTTCCCCGGCCTTGCGCAGATGTTTGAAGCCGCCGCCGAAGCGCTTTCGCAACGTGATGAGGCTCCCGAGGATAACCCCTACACCCAGCGCACCCCCCGCGTTTTCGGCCCCAAACCGGGGCTTTACGGCATGGGCATGACCGACGCGCTGGAGGATTTTTCCGATGCAGGCCGTGCGGCCGCAGGTGAGGCGTGGCTGAAAGGCTCCGAATGGGCGATTGATGCGACAGGCACCGCCCGCCACGCCCGTGCGGCGCTTGAGGCCCGCGTTTTGGCCGCTGACGGTTTTGCGCATGTGCAGGATCTGGCGGAAACCGATGTGTTGGTGGCATCAGATTACGCCGCGCACGAAGGCGGGTTTGCAGCCGCCGTGGCAGCCCTTGGCGGCCAAGCGCCCGCCCTGTATCACATTGATGCCACCCGTACCGATACCCCGCGCGCCCGCACTTTGGCCGAGGAAATCGCCCGCGTTATCCGCGCCCGTGCCGCCAACCCCAACTGGGCCAGTTCGATGATGAACCATGGTTTCCGCGGTGCGGCCGAGGTGGCGGCCACGCTTGACCACCTTGCGTCCTTTGCGCACCTCACCCGCGCCGTGCCGCCGCATTTGTTCGATTTGTACCATGAGGCGACTTTGGGCCGTGAAGATTTGGTGGCCTTTATGGAGCATGAAAACCCCGCTGCACTGGCCGCGATGCAGGCCAAATTTACCGCGCTGCGTGACGCAGGTCTGTGGCTGACGCGCCGCAACTCTATCGCCGCCACGTTGGAGGCACAGCCTTGATTTTGCCTGTTATGCAAACCCTAACCACGCATGGCCCAATCATTCAGGGCTGGTGCCCCGGTGCGTTGCGTCCGATGATGTCGGGTGACGGGCTTGTGGTGCGGGTGCGCCCGCGTGGTGGCAAGTTGACGGCGGCACAGGCGGCGGGCATTGCCGCGCTAGCGGCACAGTATGGCAACGGATTGTTGGATTTGTCCAACCGCGCCAATCTGCAAATTCGGGGTGTAACGCCCGCCAGCCACCCTGCCCTGATCGACGGGCTGCGCGTGCTCGGCTGTCTTGATGCCAGCGCCGAAGTCGAAGCCCGCCGCAACATCATGGTCTCTCCGTTTTGGGCTAAGGACGACACGCAAGCGATCGCGCAGGCCTTGGAAGCCGCCCTTGCCGCGCCAGATGCGCCGCAGCTGCCCGGAAAGTTCGGCTTTTCCATCGACCTTACCCCCGAGAACCTGCTTGCCAGTGCCCCCGCCGATATTCGTATTGAGGCTGGTGAAAACGGGATACTCATTCGCGCCGAGGGTTTTTCCACCGGTGCGCTGGCGACCTCGGCCAAAGAAGCCGCAGAGCATGCGCATGCGCTGGCCCATTGGTTCACCCAAACTGGGCATATCCAAAACGGGCGCGGACGGATGGCAACTGTTTTCGCCGGTCTGTCGCCCAAAGATCGCCACAGCCGCCTGCCCGCAGCCTTTCAAGCGCAGCCTGCGCGGCCAGCCAGCCCGCAGCCACCCCAAGTAGGGCCCTGCGCAAATGGCATGCTTTTGGGTTTTGCGTTTGGGCAAATGCAGGCGGAAACGCTCGCTGGCCTTGCGAAACTTGGCGACTTGCGGTTGACGCCGTGGCGCATGATTTTAATCGGGGGCTTGGCAGTGCCACCCGCCCTGCCCGATTTGATCACCCGCCCCGATGACCCTATGCTGCGCGTGGTCGCTTGCACCGGTGCGCCCGGTTGCCCGCAGGCGTTGGGGGAAACCCGCGTCTTGGCCACAGCTTTGGCCCCGCATGTGCCGGTGGGTAAAACCCTGCATGTTTCGGGCTGTGCCAAAGGATGCGCGCACCCGGCCGCCGCCGACTTTACGCTTGTTGCCACCGCCGCAGGCTTTGCCCCGTTGCACAATGTGCCCGCAGCCGCTAGGCCCCGCACCACCCATTCCGTCGCCGATCTGACTGCAAACCCCGACCTTTTGTTCGAGAGCCCCAATGCCACATAGTTATGAGACCAACGGCGCCGCCATCTACCTGCAATCCTTTGCGATGATCCGCGCCGAGGCTGACTTGGCCCGTTTCACCCCCGAGGAAGAGATTGTCGCTGTGCGGATGATCCACGCGGCGGGCATGGTTGGGTTGGAACACTACATCCAGTTTTCGCAAGGGATGGCGATTGCCGCGCGGGCCGCATTAGAAGACGGCGCACCGATCCTGTGCGATGCGCATATGGTATCCGAAGGCATTACCCGCAAACGCCTGCCGCGCGAAAATGAGGTGATTTGCACCCTGCGTGACCCTGCTGTGGCGGGCTTGGCGGCGGACATGGGGAATACCCGATCTGCGGCGGCGTTAGAGCTGTGGCGCCCCAAACTGGCGGGCGCTGTGGTGGCCATTGGTAACGCGCCCACCGCCCTGTTTCATCTGCTGAACATGCTAGAAGACCCAAGCTGCCCCCGCCCTGCCGCGATTATCGGCTGCCCTGTTGGGTTCGTTGGCGCGGCCGAAAGCAAAGAGGCGCTGATCACGGCACCGCCCGTGCCATCTTTGGTGGTATCGGGGCGGCTTGGCGGGTCGGCCATCACCGTGGCGGCGGTCAATGCCCTCGCCAGCCGAAAGGAATAACCATGGCCCGTATCATCTGCGCAGGGCTTGGGCCGGGCGACCCCGATCTGATCTCGGTTAAATCCGACCGTGCGGTGCGGGGCGGCCAAGTGATTGCCTATTTCCGCAAAGCGGGCAAACGTGGCCAAGCCCGCCAGATTATTGAGGGCATGTTGCGCGCAGATGCGACCGAGTTGGCGATGGAATACCCAGTCACCACCGAAATTCCGTTTAACAGCCCAGAATACAACGACCTTTTGGCGCATTTCTACGATGATTGGGCCGAACGGCTTGCCGCCATGCCGGGTGAGGTGGTGGTGCTGTGCGAAGGTGACCCCTTCTTTTACGGCTCGTTCATGCATCTTTATACGCGCCTGCTGGGGCGGGTAGAGATTGACGTCATCCCTGGCATCACCGGCATGACCGGCTGTTGGAATGCGACCGGCGTGCCGATCACTTGGGGGGATGACGTAATGAGCGTTCTGATGGCCACCCTGCCCGAGGAAGATTTGGTGCGTCACATGGGCCAAGCCGATGCGCTGGTGATTATGAAGACCGGTCGGAACCTGCCCAAAGTGCGCCGCGCACTCGAAAAGGCAGGGCGGCTGGATGAGGCGTGGCTGGTCGAACGTGGCACGATGCCCAAACAACGGGTGATGAAGCTGGCCGATTTGCATGACAGTGACACGCCGTACTTTGCCATCGTTCTGGTTCATGGCCATGGTCGGCGGCCGGAGATTGCAGAATGACAGGTTGGCTGGTTGTTGCAGGGCTTGGCCCCGGTGCGGATGAATTGGTGACACCGCAAGTCGCCGCCGCACTGGCGCAGGCGACCGATGTTGTCGGCTATATTCCCTATGTCGCCCGCGTGGCCCCGCGTGCAGGGCTAACGCTGCATCCGTCCGATAACCGCGTTGAAATTGACCGCGCGCAGCATGCCTTACAAATGGCATCCGAGGGCCGCCGCGTGGTCGTGGTGTCGTCTGGTGATCCGGGTGTTTTCGCCATGGCATCGGCTATTTTTGAGGCGTTAGAGGCGCGGCCTGAATTCCTTAGCCTCGATATTCGCATTCTGCCCGGCATCACTGCGATGCTTGCGGCGGCGGCGAGTGCGGGTGCGCCCTTGGGCCATGATTTCTGCGCGATTAACCTGAGCGATAACCTGAAACCCTTTGCCACGGTCGAAAAACGTGTGGCATTGGCGGCGCAGGGTGATTTCGCGATGGCGTTTTACAACCCGCGTTCGGCCAGCCGCCCGCATCAATTTGCCCGTGTGCTCGAGGTTTTGCGCGAACACTGCGAGCCCTCACGCCTGATTATCTTTGCCCGCGCGGTTTCTACACCGGATGAGGCGTTGAACACGGTCACTCTGGCCGAGGCGACGCCTGAAATGGCCGACATGCGCACCGTCGTGCTGGTCGGAAATTCACAGACCCGCCGCATCGGGCCGCATATTTACACGCCGCGTTCCGCGCTATGACCCAACCACGCCATCACCTCGGCCACCGAGCCCGCAACTTGGCGTGGCGGCAAAACCGGACGGTCGATCAAGATCACCTGCACGCCCAGCGCGCGGGCGGCGGTCAGCTTGGCCTCGGCACCGCTGCCACCGGCGTTTTTGGCCACGATATGGGTGATGGCATGGGCTTGCAGCAAGGCCGTATCGCCGGCCACGTCAAACGGCCCACGCGCGATGATCGCCGTGGCGTTGGGCAAGGGCAATGCATCGGGCCGATCAACCAAGCGCAGCAGATAGAAATGCTGGGGTTTTGCGACAAAAGGTGCAAGGGTTTGCTTGCCAATCGCAAGGAAAACGCGGGCGGGCGCATCGGGCAGGGCAGCAACAGCGCCTGCAATATCCGGCACATGCAACCAATCATCCCCCTGCGCAGCGCGCCACGGCTTGCGCTCCAACGCCAAAAGTTGAACACCGCAGGCAAGGCTGGCCTCAATCGCATTCCGGCTCATCTGTGCGGCAAACGGGTGGGTTGCATCGACAATATGGGTGATGCTGTGGGCCTGAATATAGGCTGCAAGCCCTGCAACACCACCAAACCCGCCCACACGCATCGGCAAGCGTTGGGCGGCGGGCTGCGCGGTGCGTCCGGCATAGGAAAACACCGCGTCCATGTCCCGCGCGGCCAAAGCCTCGGCAAGGCTGGATGCCTCGGTCGTGCCGCCCAGCAGGAGAATGCGCATGGCTGATCCTTGGTTGCATATCATAGGCCTGAATGAAGACGGCTTGGCCGGTTTGTCAAGCAATGCCCGCAGCGCGCTTGGCGCGGCAGAGGTGATCTTTGGCGGCCCGCGTCACTTGGAACTGGCAGATGCCGGCCCACGCGGGCAGGCTTGGCCGATTCCGTTTTCCGTTGATCCTGTGATGGCCCTGCGCGGGCAAAAGGTGGTTATCCTTGCGTCAGGCGATCCGTTCTGGTTTGGCGCGGGCGGGTCGATCACCCCGCATCTTACCTCTGATGAATGGCGCGCGTTTCCGTCACCGTCCACCTTTGCACTTGCCGTCAACCATTTGGGCTGGCGGCTTGAAGAGACCCACTGTTTTGGCCTGCACGCAGCGCCTTTTTCACAGCTTTTGGGGCATCTGCACAAAGACGCCCAGCTCATTTGCCTGCTGCGAAATGGTACTGCACCCGCCGAACTGGCCGCTTGGCTGGTGGCGCAGGGGGCCGAGAAAACCGAAATGTTCATCATGGAACGCCTCGGCGGGCCGAACCAACGCGTGCGCCATACCCGCGCAAATGCGTTTGATCTGACGGATGTACAGGCGCCTGTCGCTGTGGCGCTGCACATCGCCCAAAACGCGGGCCGCGCCAATGCGCCCGGCCTGCCCGACGACAGCTTTGCCCATGACGGCCAAATCACCAAACAACCGATACGCACCCTCACCATCGCCGCCCTCGCCCCGCGCAAAGCCGCGCTGCTGTGGGATATCGGCGCGGGTTCGGGTTCAGTATCGGTCGAATGGTGCCTTGCGGGGGGGCGTGCTGTGGCGATGGAGGCAAAACCCCAGCGCTGCGCCAATATCGCCACCAACATCACCCGCTTTGGGCTGGCGCAGCAGATGACGTTGGTTGAGGGCAAAGTAGATCCGACCCGCCTGCACGATCTGCCACAACCCGATGCCGTATTTATAGGTGGCGGCGCAAATGAGGCGCTTGTCAAGGCGCTGTGTGACCTGCTGCCCCAAGGCACGCGGCTGGTGATCAACGGCGTGACGTTGGAAACGGAAATGCTGCTGGCCCAGTGGCACGCCCGCAAAGGCGGCAGCTTGTTGCGGATTGAACTGGCTAGCGCCGCCCCGCTTGGCACAATGCGCGGCTGGCAACCCGCACGCCCCGTGGTGCAGTGGAGCGTGGCGCTATGATCGTTGCAGGGTTTGGCGTTCGGGCCTCGGTCACGTTGACCAGCCTGCGCGGGTTGTTAGGGACAGCCCAAGTTGATGCGCTGGCCGTGGTCTCCGATAAAGCCGATCATCCGGCGCTTGTTGCCCTTAGCCATGACCTCCAAAAACCGCTGCACCGAATTGCATTGGACGCGCTGGCGACCAACCGCGCCCAAACCCCTGCCCCACGCCAACCCCAACGCTATGGCCGCTTTTCGGTGGCCGAGGCGGCGGCGCTTGCTGCTGCTGGACCGGGGTCTATACTGATCCAAAGCCGTATCACCGCGCCCGACGGCACGGCGACCATGGCCCTTGCACAAGGACAAACCGCATGACCGTTCATTTCATTGGCGCAGGCCCCGGTGCCGCCGACCTGATCACCCTGCGCGGGCGTGATCTGATCGCCGCCAGCCCTGTGTGCCTTTATGCCGGATCGCTGGTGCCACAAGCGTTGCTGGCCCATTGCCCCGAAGGTGCGCGGATCGTGAACACCGCATCATTGTCGCTGGATGAGATTATGGCCGAGATTTCCACCGCCCATGCCGCTGGCCAAGACGTGGCGCGCCTGCATTCGGGCGATTTGTCGGTATGGTCGGCGATGGGCGAACAGCTGCGGCGCTTGCGCAGCCTTGACATCCCCTATGATGTGACGCCCGGCGTGCCGTCTTTTGCCGCCGCCGCCGCCGCCTTGGGGGCCGAGCTAACCCTGCCGGGCGTGGCGCAATCGGTGATTTTGACCCGCACCTCGGGACGTGCCAGTGCGATGCCTGCGGGTGAAACGCTGTCGGCCTTTGCCGCGACGGGGGCGACGCTGGCGATCCATTTGTCGGTACATGTGCTGGACCGCGTGATTGGAGAACTGACCCCGCATTACGGGCCCGATTGCCCCGTGGCGGTGGTGTGGCGGGCAAGCTGGCCAGACCAGCGCGTGGTCAAGGCCACGTTGGAAACACTCGAAACCGCTATTGGCGCAGAAATGGAGCGCACGGCGCTTATCCTTGTGGGGCGTGCGATTGGGGCCGAAAGCTTTGATGAAAGCCGCCTTTACGCAGGTGACTATGACCGCCGCTATCGCCCTGTCGGCACCGAGCCGCGCTTTCCCGATACCGCAGAATGATAAAAGGCTTACTCATATCGGCGCCCGCCTCGGGCACTGGCAAAACCACTGTCACGCTGGGGCTGCTGGCGGCCTTGCGGGCGCAAGGTATCACGGTGCAACCGTTCAAAAGCGGGCCGGATTATATTGACCCTGCCTTTCACACCGCAGCCGCAGGGCGGGCCTCATTTAACCTTGATAGCTGGGCGATGCCCAAGGGCGCGCTTGGCCACATGCTCACCCATGCAGCCGGGGCCGATCTGATCTTGGCCGAGGGGTCAATGGGCCTGTTTGACGGTGTGGCGCTGCCGGGCGAAACGGGCAGTGGTGCCAGCGCGGATATCGCCACATTGATGGGCTGGCCTGTGGTGCTGGTTGTGGATGTCTCGGGTCAGGCACAATCGGCCGCCGCCGTGGCGCTTGGCTTTGCAAAACTGCGGTCGGAAATGCCCTTTGCGGGGGTAATTTTGAACCGTGTGGCATCACCCCGGCATGAAGCGCTGGTGCGCGCGGGAATGGAAACCGTCGGCATTCGGGTCTTTGGCGCGCTGCCGCGCAACCCCGACATCACCCTGCCCGAACGCCATCTTGGGCTGGTTCAGGCCGAGGAAAACCCGGAATTAGAGGCGATTCTACAGCGCGCAGCCACATTTATTGCTGCACATGTTGATATTGCGGCGTTGATTGAGGCCGCAAACACGGCTTCATTTGCGGCAGACCCGAGCCCGCAATCGCCCCCGCCAGGCACGCGCATTGCCCTTGCGCGTGACGCCGCATTTTCATTCGTCTACCCGCATCTGATTGAAAGCTGGCGTCAGGCAGGTGCTACGATCTTGCCCTTTTCGCCACTTGGCAATGAGGGCCCCGATGACAGCGCCGACTGTTGCTGGTTGCCCGGCGGATACCCCGAACTGCACGCAGGAAAAATTGCAGGGGCCACGATTTTTCTACAAAAAATCAGACGCTTTGCTGAAACAAAGCCTGTGCATGGCGAATGTGGCGGCTACATGGCCATGGGCGCGGGGCTGATCGATAAGGACGGTGTGCGGCATGAAATGGCGGGGCTTTTGGGCCTTGTGACATCTTATGCAAAGCGCAAAATGCACCTTGGCTACCGGCGGGCACGGCTGGCCAATGCCATTCCCGGCCATGCTGTGGGCACCGGCCTGCGCGGGCATGAATTTCACTATTCCACGATTCTAGAACAGCCCGACACGCCTTTGGCCGAGGTCTTTGATGCAAGCGGCGCGATCGTTCCTGAAACCGGCTCCTTGCGCAGACAGGCACAAGGTGGCATTGCAACCGGAACCTATTTCCACTTGATCGGGCGCGCGACATGACCGGATTTGTTTCTTTTGTTTCCTCTGGCCCCGGCGACCCTGATCTGCTGACACTCGCCGCCTTAAAACGGCTGCAAAGCGCAGATGTGGTTTTATATGACGACCTGTCGTCCGGCCCGATATTAGAACATGCAAGGCAAGGCGCAGACTTGATTAGCGTCGGCAAACGCGCCGGCAAGCCCTCGGCCAAGCAAGACCATGTCAATCGTCTGATCGTCGAACATGCACAAAACGGGTCGCGCGTGGTGCGCCTGAAATCGGGGGATGCTGGCGTTTTTGGTCGGTTGGAAGAAGAAATTACTGCCTTGCGCGCAGCGGGCATCACCTTCGAAATTATCCCCGGTGTGACGGCCGCCTCGGCCGCCGCTGCGGCGGCAAAAATCCCGCTGACCCGTCGGTTGACCGCGCGGCGCGTGCAGTTTTTGACCGGTGCCGATGTGACAGGGGCATTGCCCAAAGGGTTGAACTGGGCGGCACTGGCAGACCCTGATGCGACAACAGTGGTCTACATGGGCAAACGCACCAGCGCGGCACTCGCGACCCAATTACAAGCGCATGGAATGGCCGCCAGCACCCCGGTTTTGCTTGCGCAAAACGTCTCAAAACCCGATCAAAGCCTGACGCGCGGCACGCTTGGCACACTTGCCCAAATCGTGGCCGATGAGGGTAATGACGGCCCTGCCCTTATTATGATCGGGCCATTGGCCGAAAGCGAATAGTTTCATTGACACAAACGCCCCGAGGTCGTGAAACTGCACCAGTTCGCCGCAATTTACCTTGACCAAACCGCCCCAAAGGCGGCAAATGAAAGTGCAAGGTGTTCGATCGGCGCAAAGCGCCCGAACTGAAACGGGAATGGGAACGGGCGGACCAAATGCGGCGCCCAAACCCCAACCGCCCCCGCGACTGTATGCGGCGAGCGGCTTTCCAAATTGCCACTGACCGGGGTTCCGGTTGGGAAGGCGGAAAGCAGCAACGACCCGCGAGTCAGGAGACCGGCCTGCGCAAGAAACATTAACGCCGTCGGGTGTGACGGCATAGGAGACTGACCATGCATATCGAACCAGGCATCGTAACCGGCGCCAAAATCTTGTTCAGCTATGGCACCGCTGCCGCAGCTGCGACCTATTCCGTAAAACTGATCGCAGAGTCGCTGCGCGAAAAGGGTGTGCTGTCGCTTGCCGCCCGCGCGATGATCTCAACCGTTTCGGTCTTTGTGTTTTTCCAAATTATGCCGCATTTCTCGGTCGGCGTGTCTGAGGTTCACTTTATCCTCGGCTCGACGCTGTTCTTGCTGCTGGGTGCCGCGCCGGCCGCGATTGGCCTTGCGCTTGGCCTGCTGTTCCAAGGCATGTTTTTCTCACCGATCGATCTGCCGCAATATGGCATGAACATGACCACCCTTTTGGTGCCCCTGTTCGCCATTCAGGCCATTGCTGCGCGCACAATTTCGGCCAACACCGCCTATGTTGACCTGAGCTATAAGCAAGCGCTGATGCTTTCGACCACGTATCAAGCTGGTGTTGTGGCTTGGGTGGCGTTCTGGGCGATCCTTGGCAACGGTTTTGCTGCTGCCAATCTGGCCAGCGTTGCGACCTTCGGCATCGCTTACATGTCGGTGATCTTGCTAGAGCCGCTGGTTGATCTGGCTGTTCTGGCAATTGCGAAAAACCTTAAAGATTCCAATCTCGTCACACCGCGCCTGCACAACGCAGCCTAATCTGACAAACGACAACAAAAGCAGCCCCTTAGGGGCTGTTTTTTTATGAGAGCATCCAAGGTGAAACAACTTTTCCTGATTGGTATCGGCACTGGCAACCCCGAACATCTAACCCTGCAAGCAATTCGCGCACTGAACGCCGTTGATGTTATTTTGATTCCACGAAAGGGCGATGGCAAAGCCGACCTCGCCGCGCTGCGCCGTGACATCTGTGCCGAGGTGCTGACCAACCCAGCCACCCGCATCGTTGAATTTGACCTGCCCACACGTGATGAGGCCCTGCCTGATTATGTTCAACGTGTCGAACACTGGCATGACCGCATCGCCGAAGTTTGGGCCCAAGCACTGGCAGGAACCCAAGGCCCCAAGGATACAGTCGCACTGCTCGTCTGGGGGGACCCATCCCTTTATGACAGTACGTTGCGCATTGCTGCGCGGCTGTCTCCCAATCCGAACATAACAGTCATCCCCGGCATCACGTCACTACAAGCCCTAACGGCTGCGCATGCAATTGCACTGAATGATCTAGCGGCACCATTTACTGTAACCACAGGGCGGCAGCTCCGCGATAACGGTTGGCCAACGGGCATTAACCGTATTGCGGTCATGCTTGATGGCGAATGCTCTTTCCAAAGCCTGCCCCAAGATAATACGCAGATCTGGTGGGCCGCCTATGCGGGTATGCCGCATGAGACCATTCTCTCGGGTCCGCTTTTACAAACTGCGCCACGCATAATTGAAACGCGCAAAGCGTTGCGTGCCGAGCATGGCTGGATCATGGATATCTACATCTTGGATCGTTCCGGTTAAGCTGCGAAAACCAGCTTTTGCTACGCGTGCCCCCCTCCGCTATAAGAGGCTAGGGCCTCATGCGGCAGACCATCGCTCATTGAGCGTTCGGTACAGGCCCCTGTTGACGGCGAAAACCGAATACGCCGCACCTGATCGCCACCTAATCCCTGTTTCACGATAGATAAATCATGTCGTGCAAGAAAACCAACCGCAGAACCGGCGTTGCGCTTGCCGATATCTCGCCGCCCGTCATGGATCTTGGCACCCCCGAAAAGGCTGACTTTTACGCGCCGTACATTTCCAGCCTTCTCTTCGATCTGCGCAATCAAGTTTGAGATCGCTTGATTGCAAAACCGCCTGTCCTGTGGGGAATAGGCCAGACCGTCCGGAAACAGAAAATGCGCCATTCCCCCAAGTTTTGCCGCAGGATCATACAGACAGACTGCAACGGACGCCCCAAGGATGGTTGTAAACGTCACATCCGGATTTGCCGATACAGCAACTTGTCCCGGCACCACATGCAGGACACGGGGCACACTAAAAACCTCACTCACCATCTGCACTCCTTTGCGCGGTAGGGCAGCGTTTGCCGAATTCCAAACGCTTAGGCAGGCTGATCCAATGCCCCAAGATCACCAACCTAACCAAGTCACCCTAATCAAAAGTAAATCAAAGCCACTATCGCTCAGATCTTATGCAAGAATGCTGAGACTTGGGCTTGAAATCCCCAATGGCCATGGTATTAGGGCGACGTATAGGATGGGTGGCCGAGCGGTTTAAGGCTCTAGTCTTGAAAACTAGCGTGCGGGGAACCGTACCGTGGGTTCGAATCCCACCCCATCCGCCAATACTATTGAAATCATTAAATAATTCCGGACATCACGGCCCAGCCCCTAACCAGCCCCTAAACCTCTTGGCGCTGGCCGTGTTGGTTTTGTTGGCGACTCCATCACGATAGGATGGGCAGGGGTGCGTCAGAATGTCGCGCCCTTGCGCGCATGTGGCCGTTGATGGTCCGGCTGGGGCGGCGGTGGTTGCGTGTTGGAGGTATTCGCCTTCCTTTTGGGGTAAGTTTCAGTAATTCACGGTGATGGCGGGCATACCCTTGAAAATGCAAGCCTTAGTCTTTGTCATCGCTGCGTTTGATAGAGCGATTTGCAAGCGGAAATGTTGTCATAACATTCTCTTGACGCCGTCACTTTGGGGCAGCCCTCACATCTGGTATACATAAGTGCCGGGCGCTGTCGCGAGCACTGGATACTCCTTCTTTGGTGCGCCAGTTGCGGGTGGCTGCGTGACGCCGCTGCTGTTTGCATTCAGCCAGTCAACCCACGCAGGCCACCACGATCCCGGCAGGGCCGTGTTCTGTTCAAACCAGGCGTCAGGACCAACATAGCGCGCACCGGCAGGTCGCAAGGAGCACCTGAAGTGGCCGCGTTCGGCGCTGGGTTCGTTGATAATGCCACCGTTATGCCCACCGCTGGTCAACACAAAGGTCAGATCGGCATCAGTGAACAGCTGCGTCTTGTAGACGGAACGCCAAGGCGCAATATGGTCTGTTTCGGTGCCTACGGCAAAAATGGGGGCCGCTATGTCCTTCATCGCGATCACCCGCCCTTCAACGGCAAAGCGACCAGCGGTCAACCGGTTTTCCAGAAACAAGCCACGCAGATATTCCGAATGCATACGGGCGGGCATACGGGTGGTATCGGTCACCCAGACCCCCATATCCGTCGGCAAATCTTCCTTGCCGAGGAAATAACGACGCACAGCGCGGCTGTAGATCAGATCTTCGGATCGTATCGCAGAAAAGGCACGCGCCATTTGCGGGCGGTCAAGATAGCCTTTCTCCCACATCATATCTTCAAGAAAGGAGATCTGGCTTTCGTCCAGAAACAAGAGCAACTCTCCCGCTTCCATAAAGTCAATCTGTGCTGCCATAAGGGTTATCGAGGCCAGTCGGGTGTCGTTGTCGCGCGCCATGGTCGCCGCAGCGATCGCCAGCATTGTTCCGCCAAGGCAGTAACCAACGGCATGGACTTGTTTTTCGGGGACTATGGCATTGACCGCATCAAGTGCGGCCATCACGCCGTTCTTGCGATAGTCTTCCAGTGACAAGTCCGCCTGATCCGAGGTCGGGTTACACCATGAGATCATGAAGACAGTGTAGCCCTGCTCAACCAGATAGCGGACCATGGAGTTATGCGGGCTCAGATCAAGAATGTAGTATTTCATGATCCATGCAGGCACGATCAGGATCGGCTCGGCCTGAACCTTATCGGTCTGGGGCGCGTATTGGATCAGTTCGAACAGATCGTTGCGAAACACCACTTCGCCGGGCGTACAGGCCAGATCTTTGCCAATCTGGTAGCCTTCAGGCGCAGGCTCATGCCGTTGCGCGATAGTGCTCATGTAATCATGTAGAAAATGAGCGCCGCCTTCTGCGAGGTTTTTGCCTTTGCAGGCCAGCGTTTGTTCGATGATCTCGGGATTGAGCGCCGGAAAGTTGGATGGTGACATAAGGTCAAGCATCTGGCGTGCCATGAAACGGGTCCGGTCAGCATCTTCGGGTCGCAATCCGCGCAGATGGTCGGTCGCGTAATCCCACCAGTCCTGCATCGCCAGAAAACCCTGGCTCCAGGCATTGAAAGGTGCCTTGTCCCAGCCCGGATGCTGGAACCTGTGGTCATAGGGTTTGGGGCTGAAGGCGGGGGCGACATCCGCCTTTGGACTGATGGCCTGCTTCATCAGTTTCGCTATGTTTTCATGTGCGTGCTCGGCCAGTTCAAGTTGCCGTCCCGGCGCACGCGCGATGTGAAGCGCCCAGTCGCTCCAGGCTTCTATAAATGCATGTGGCGAAATTCCCCCAGTCATCATGGCAGCCGCCGCACGAGAAGCTCGGTCCAGATTTTCGTGTGGATGGTTCTCATGCTGGCGAGCCTGCTGGCTGGATGCGATGACCGCAGGCAATTGGGACCGCGCAGGTGCCTCGGGCTGTGGTTTGGTTGCTTTTTTGCCTTTGGTCATTCGGAACTTTCCAATGCAGGTTGGCCTGCTGTGCCCGTCGTTTTGGGGCAGGTCTTTGAGGGAATTTTCGGATCAAGGCAGCTTTTGATAGCGGCCAGATCCAACGTTTCTTCCGCTTCCAGTCTGGCGACAAGATGATCAACCGCGTCGCGATGGGATTCGATCAGATGGAGCGCTTCATTTTCGGCCGTGTGCAAAAGGTCCATGACCGCCTGATCAACCCTAGCGGCCGTCTCGTCGGCAAAGCTGCGAGGCTGGGCCATCTGTTGGCCAAGGAAAGGGTGTTCGACGCTCTGACGCAGATCAACCGGGCCGATTTCCGGATCCATGCCCCAGCGCGAGATCATCGCGCGCGCAATTTCTGTGGCGCGGCGGATATCGTCGTCCGCGCCGGAACTGACTGACCCAAGCAGCAGCTTTTCTGCTGCCCGCCCAGCCAAGAGCGTACGCAACTGACCGCGCAAATGTGCTTCGGGCAGTGTATGCCGTTCGTTGGTCGGCAACATCTGAGTGTTGCCAAGGCTTTGACCGCGCGGAATGATCGATACTTTGTAAAGCGGATCTGCATTGGGGGTGTAATACGCAACCGCAGTGTGCCCTGACTCGTGCACGGCAAGGCGATGTTTTTCGTCGGGTTGTATCGCCAAAGTGCGTACAGTCCCCATCATGACCTTGTCGCGTGCCTCGTCCAGATCAGTCATGATGATCATTCTGGCAGAGCGTCGCGCCGCTGTTATCGCAGCCTCGTTGAGCAGGTTTTTCAAATCGGCACCCGAGAATCCGGGGGTCCCGGCCGCCACCTGATCCAGATCTACATCGCCATCCATAGACAGGTGTCGCGCATGGACATCAAGGATCGCGCGGCGGGCGACTTTATCTGGCAGCGAAAGGGTCACGTGCCGATCAAAGCGACCGGGACGCAGCAACGCAGGGTCAAGCACGTCCGGACGGTTTGTTGCGGCCAGAACCACCACGGCCTCGCGGTCGCCAAAACCATCCATTTCGGCAAGGATCTGGTTCAGGGTCTGCTCCCTCTCATCATGGCCCCCACCCACACCCGTGCCACGGGTGCGGCCAATGCTGTCCAGCTCATCTATGAAAATCAGCGAGGGTGCCTGTTTTCTCGCCTCCTCAAACATTTTGCGCACGCGGCTCGCCCCGACACCGACGAAAACCTCGATAAATTCTGATCCCGATGTTGAGAAGAAAGGCACCTCAGCCTCACCCGCCAAGGCACGTGCTAACAGGGTTTTCCCAGTACCCGGCGGCCCCATAAGCAGCACGCCATGAGGCACGGTCGCGCCGACATTCTGAAATCGTTCAGGATCACGCAGAAATTCAACAAGTTCCGAGACTTCACGTTTGGCTTGGTCCTGACCTGCCACATCGGCGAAGGTGGTGTTGGTGATCTTCTTCGCTGGTTTGGCGGAGCGCCCTCCCATCAGATCCCTCAGGCCGCCCGGTGTTCCCGCACCGAAGCCGCCGCCAAGACCGCCCGCCATCCGGCGGCTGAGCCAGAAATAGAAGGCGAGAATCAAAAGCCACGGCAGGAAAGAAACAAGTATGGAGGGCGTACGCGGCTCTTCTGCGGTTACCACAACGCCCTGTTCCTCAAGCAACGGCAGCAGTGTCGGGTCGATCTGCTGCGGAAGGATCGCACGAACCGTTTCCATCCCTTCGGCACTCGGTTCCTTCAGGTGGCCAGTGATGGCCGTTGCCTCCAGTGTCGCTTGGTCGATACCCCCATCTCGTATCAATTGTTTGATTTCACTGTAAGAAACGGTCTGATATGTCGATGGATTTTCAACGATGGAGAACAAGAACGAGCCGATAATCAGAGCAGCAATAACCAACTGCCAAACCGGCAGCATGCGCGGGTCGAACTTTGGCTTATCAGGAGGTGTCGTGTGATTATCCATCTTGCTGCTACCTACAATATCCGCGCCGACGAAACCAAACCGCCACAATTGATCGCCCCAACGGACAGTTTACGCAATTTGAGGGATGCGCATTGATGCAGATCAGAAAACTGACTTGAGGCAACCACGCTGGCTCCGGATCATAGCCGGAAAGATTGCGCGCTTTGCGTCAATTCACGCTATGGCTCGCCGCTGCGGCCCGGTATGAGGCAGAGGGTGGCGGCCGCAGCAAACCCTGCTTCCGACATATAAAATGCCAGTTCGGTCACTCCACCTGTTACCATGATCAAGCTGCTTTCGATCATCGGCGTCAGGCCCATAAAAGAACCAACCCTCGAGATGAAACCAACTGTACAGCCGAAAAGACGGTCGTGTTCTGGAAACATCTCCACAAACACTGCTGCAGCCGAAAGGATCAAACTATAAGTCGAATGGGAAACACTGAAATGGCGTTACGCTGATGCAAACCTCGCCTACCGACGAACAGATCAATTGATATAACACCCTCCGGTAAAGCCGGGGCTTTTAATAACGCCTTGACTGGTGGTTTTGGCGTGGATAGCCTGCTTCAAAGGCTCGGAGCAGCGGCGTGAATGTGATCTGTGATGTCAACGCGTTGACCTATGGCAGAGTAGATGGTCAGCTCTTGTGTGCCTCTCGGCGGTGGCGCGTTCACGGGTGTTTCTGACAATTCCGAGGCGCCCGTGTTTGGCAGCCAGCTTGTGGCGGATACGAACGGAGATGGCGTGACAGACATAGTAGTGGCGCTGGCTGGCCTCACAAATGCCAAGGATCTCACCGCTTTCGATGTCCTGTGTACGCAACAAAAGGCCGAACATTTCGCCCGAGGACGGCCCCCCTTTTTAATCCGACACCGGATCAACGCGCTCGAAAGTTATGGGAGCACCATGAAGATTTATCTTGCCCGAGACGTGAACAGGACGCCCACCGAACCTCGGGGCAGTTGCCAGCAGGCTGTAAAAAATACCTGCCGGAACGCCGCATATTTGGGGTCACGCTCTGCAAATGTTTTCTCCGTAGGCACATCGTGTTCAACGCACAGCAAAAGGATGAGCCCGTTTGGACGAGGGTAAGCTGACGCAAGGCGCGAGAGAGCTTAGGTCCGCGCGGCGGGAAGCGTCCGCCCTGATCTGGGCGGCTATTTTGTTCGGTTTTGTGGTCAATGCGCTAATGCTGACCGGGCCTCTCTATATGTTGCAGGTCTATGACAGGGTCTTGGGCAGCGGCTCTGAGGAGACGCTTGTCGCGCTCTCGATCCTTGTGGTTGGCTTGTTTCTGACTATGGGAATCCTGGATTTTGTCCGAAGCCGGGTGATGGCGATTGTTGGCGCGCGGTTTCAGGAACGGCTCGACCGACGGGTGTTCAGCGCCTCGATGCAGATTTCGGCACTCGCACCGAATGATGCCGGGGCCGTGGTCGCGCAGCGGGATCTGGAAGCAATCCGGTCATTTCTGGCCTCCCCCGTCCTACTTGCCCTGATGGATCTGCCTTGGACACCCTTATTCTTTGCGGCGGTTTTCATCTTTCATCCCTATCTTGGCTGGCTCGCTGTCGGTGGCGGCGCATTGCTCATCTGTGTCACCTTGTTGAACCAGGTCCTGTCGCGACAACCGCAGATAGATGCTGGCCAAGCATCGGTGCAATCGGAACGCCTTTCCGACCAGTTGAAGAACGAAGCCGAGACGCTACAGGCGCTCGGGATGTCCAACGCTGGTTTTGACCGCTGGCAGGCCTCTCGGCGCAGGGCATTGCAAAAAGCAATCGCGGCGGGTGGTGTGGTCGGGGCCTTCGGCGCCATAACAAAAAGCTTTCGTCTATTCCTACAGTCGGGAATGCTGGGTTTGGGTGCATGGTTGGTCCTGCAAGGCGAGTTGACGGCGGGGGCGATGATCGCAGGCTCGATTTTGATGGGAAGGGCCCTTGCCCCGATCGAGGTGTTCGTTGGTCAATGGGCGGTCGCGCAGCGCTACCATGAAGCTTGGAAACGGCTGTCCACCCTGCTCTCGCGCGTTCCGCAATCGCAACCGCGCACGACCTTGCCACGCCCGCGCGCCCTTTTGGAAGTCGAGGCCCTGAGTGTCGGGCCGCCCGGCGAGCAGGGAACCATTCTGCGCAATGTCAGCTTTCAGCTTGAACCAGGTCAGGCAGTCGGTGTCATCGGCCCTTCTGGGTCAGGGAAGTCGACGCTCGCCAAGGCGTTGACGGGTGTCTGGCGCCCGCTTGCAGGAAAGATACGGTTAGATGGGGCAACATTGGATCAGTATGACCCAGATGTCCTTGGCCGTCTTCTTGGCTACTTGCCGCAGCGGATCACATTGTTCGACGGAACGATTGCCGATAACATCGCCCGTCTTGATCCACAGCCTGATAGCGAACGTGTTGTTGCAGCAGCAATGAAAGCCGATGCGCATGATATGATCGTAAAACTGCCCAATGGCTATGATACCCGCATTTCGGCAGCAGGCGGGCGGCTGTCCGGCGGCCAAATACAGCGTATTGGCCTTGCACGGGCTCTCTATGGCGACCCCGTATTATTGATCCTCGACGAGCCCAACTCCAATCTCGACAATGACGGCTCGGCCGCTGTCAATGCGGCGATCCGGACGATTAAGGCGGAAGGAAAGTCGGTGCTGATCATGGCGCATCGTCCTGCGGCGATTCAGGAATGCGATCTGCTGTTGGTCTTTGAGGACGGCATGCGCAAAGGCTTTGGACCGCGCGACCAAGTCCTGAGAGAGCTTGTCCGAAATCATACAGACATCTTGAAACCCTCTTCGACGAATGGTGCGACATGAGTGACGAGGACATGAACTGGTCTGCACGCGGGCCGCTCTTCTGGGGTTTTCTGACTCTGGCGCTGCTGGTTGGCGGTCTTGGCACATGGTCTGTCCTGACGACGCTATCCGGGGCAATCGTCGCCCCAGGCCAGATTGAGGTTGCTCAAAACCGTCAGGTCGTCCAGCACATCGATGGCGGCGTGGTGGCGGAAATCCTTGTTACCGAAGGCGACAAGGTTAAATCGGGTGATGTTCTTTTGCGGCTGGATGGCAGCCAGTTGCGATCCGAGTTCACAATCGTCGAGAACCAGCTCTATGAAATGAGTGCGCGGCGCGCGCGACTGGAGGCCGAGCGGGACAATGCCGATGACGTGCAGTTTTCTGCGGAGCTGTTAGCGGCGGCCACGCGCTGGCGAGACGTTGCAGAGATGCTCGATGGGCAGGCAAGTCTTTTTGCCGCCCATCGCGAGACGCTTGAGCAGGCGATAGACCAGCGTCAAAAGCGCATCGGGCAGATTGGTAGTCAGGCCGAGGGTATTGCGGCGCAACAGGCCGCCGTAGAGACACAGGTGGCACTTCTGAGTGCCGAGTTTGAGGTGCAACGCGACTTGCTGGCTAAGGGTTTGACGCAGGCACCGCGGGTGTCGGCGATTGAACGGGAACTGGCGCAGGTTCAGGGGCGCGTCGGTGAATTGATGGCGGCCCAAGCCGAAGCTGCTGGCCGGATCACCGAGATCGAGATCGAGATCCGCGCCCTTGCCACGCAACTGCGCGAAGGGGCCGAGGCTGAACTGCGCGATGTTGCCGCGCGCGAGCTTGAACTGTCCGAGCGACAACGCGCCTTGGCCGAGCGCATTGCACGTTTGGACATTCGCGCCCCAGCAGAAGGAATTGTGTTCGGCCTTCTGGTGACCACGCCACAGTCCGTGATCATGCCAGCCGATCCGTTGATGTTCATCGTCCCGCAAGACCGTCCCCTTTTGGTCGCGGTTCGCGTCCCCGCCACGCATGTAGACGAGGTCAGCCTTGGCCAAGACGTGCGTCTGGTGTTTTCGTCGCTGCCGTCACGTACAACGCCAGAGGTCATCGGTCGTGTAACCCTCGTCGCGGCAGACGCATCGATCGACGAACGAACGGGGATGACGTACTATCGGACGGAGATTGCGATTGACATCACAAGCCTGCAGAACATCAGCAAGGTCGGTGTCGTCCCCGGCATGCCGGTAGACGCTTTCATCCGAACCGTCGACCGGACGCCATTGTCCTACCTTCTAAAGCCGTTCACCGATTACTTTCGCAATGCGTTTCGCGAAACCTGATCCTTGCAGCCAAATGCCGGGATGGAATAAAGCGGCTCTGCTATCTGCTGAACTGGCCGACGCCAGCCACGTTAACGTGTCCACATGCGCTTAAGAGAGCCCAAAAACCAGAAATCATGAGCCCCCAGATCACGCGCATCGAGAAGATCAGCCACCCACACCGGCAAACCATCGTGATAATTGATGATAGAAGGCGCGCTGCGGGGGGTCTTGCAGCCCACAACAATTCCGCCTCTGCAAAAGTGGGCTAACCCGTCTGGTGCCCTGGCGCCCCAGACGCCAGAGCCGCTTGGTCTTGTCCTTACATCAGGCAAAGATAAAGTCGTCTGCAGTCAGCGCGGTATACGGCCTGATATTGTTTCCTTATCTTCACGTCATGCGTACAGGGGTGAGTGGAAAACTCAGCAGGCTTGTTTTTGTGATAGCCCATATGGCAACAAGCTGCGTTCCCTTAGGCTTCCATAGGCCTTCTAAAGCACGCCCTATCGGTCTGGTTTCCCGCAGAGGTCTGATGCGGAATCGGCAATATATGTTGCCTTTGACCGCGTTTTGCGTGTCGCAGAAACAACGCCCGCGACACGCCATTCGCCGCCTTGCCAGATCAGCACAGGCGAGCCGGAACCGCCGGGTGCCTGCGGGCAGTCGAGCGCTAGAAAACCGGCCTGAACAGGGCCTTCGATCGTGCAGTTCCTTTGTTGCAGAACCTGCGATTTCGGGATGCCGTAGCCCATCAGAACGACGTTTCGCCCCGCCATTGTCTCTGCTTGCGCAACAATGATGCCCGGCACGCCAACCGCGAGGCCGCAGCCAAAAGCGATATCCATGGCCGGATTGGTCACAAACTCTGCGGCCCTTGCCTGAATATGGGTTTGATAGTCTCCACGGTCATATCCAAAGAGGAAATGCAGCGAATCCTTCTTAAATCGTGGCAGGCAATGTGCCGACGTAATCAGATTGCCGTCAGAATCAGCGAACCCGGTACAGTGGCCGCGCGTCTTAAATCCTGCCGAACTGACCCGCGCGATTTCCGGCAAAGCGCCGCTTTGTGCGGCAACAGGTGCGGCAGAAAACCAAATGGGCAAGGCGAGAACCAAGACGCCGATACTCTGGGCAAAGCGGCAGCGCAACGTTTGCCCCCAAACATCTGTGCAGCGCATTTTCATTCTGCGGGTATCACTGTTGCAAGATCGGTGAACAGCCTGCCAAAGGGCCGTAGTACCTCTGACTGGCGCGCCCAACGTGCGCCCCTGCTGCAAACGCGGGTAAAGTGAAGATGTGTCACACCGATCTTATCGTATGTCAGGCACGCGTCATATGACCACCACCCCTGCGCCGGTTTGCGCGACAGGATAAGCGACAGACGCACGAAACTGTGCAGCACGGCCATTGCGTAAAAACGGCTGGCGACTTCGGTGTCCGAGAGGCCACTGGCCCGTGTCAGCGCGGTTAGCACGCGGTCTTCAGCATCCGCGCAGTCTGGGCTCCACTCATCCGCGAGCAGCCAAACGGCATCGTCAAAAGGTGACCTGCGGCCGCAGTGCTCCCAGTCAAACCAGCACAGGCTGCCGTCGGACCGCAGCATTGCATTGCCAGCGCGCGCATCCCATTTTACAAAGGCCTCACGATGTGGTGAGACAAGGTCGCGCAGCACGCCATAGTCCGGCGCAGGCACTTCTATGCCGTGATCGGCTGCGATCAGGGCTGGCAGTTGCATCAGATCATCCAGCCACCCTTGCCGCACACCGATCTTTGGGACAATGCCCAGCAAGCCAGCCGTTTCCGCCGCCCGCCGGATTTCAACCAAGCTTTGTGCAGCGGCCGTCAGCAAATCCCGCTGTTGACGCGCTGTGGCCTCATCCAGCGCCGAGGTCAGGCGCTTGCCGGGCACATATTCTTGGGCGAGAAGCGCCCCTTTGTGACGCCGCAATCTGGGAACGAGCCCCGTGTTGCCCAGCCTTTGCAACACTTCAGCCTCCAGCGCTGCGCGGCACTTGCCAGACCTGCGCGAGACGGCAAAAGGCTCTCCATCAATAACGACAATAAATGTCTGGCGCCCTCTGCCCCCCGGAAACAAAACGCTGTCAGGGCCCTTGCCAAACAAGGCCCTGCAGATTTCCGCCTGAGCGTCTTCAACTGATGTCATATGGCAATCTGACCCATTTTCTGACACTACGTCTAGGGTGTGTTTGCCCAGCGTCCTGAGCTTGGTTTATTCGAAACCGACATCCCCAACCTATGACCCGCCGCCTTCGGCCACGGTTGCTTGATTTTGCACGCAGATCAAGTGTTCAGTTTTCCTAACCTCGTCTGCGGTCGCCCATGACGGCAAGTTCTCAGAAAACGGTTTTGTTACATAGCCTCGGGCACACGTACCCGTTGGGCTGAGCAATGATAACAGCGGCCTGGCATGGCAAGGGGCATTCGGATGCTCAAATGCTACCCGCTAAATGGCAAGGCAGGCTACTCTTGTATTGCTTCAAGATAGTCCAACAAATCATCAAAATCTGCTTCAAGCACCTCGCCGTCCGCGCCGCCATTCGGGTAAACATGCCGCAAACCGACAAACGCAAACTTGGGCATGACCACACTTCGATTATCGGTTTTTGACACGCCCATGACAAACCGCCTAACAAAGTCACGGGGAAAAATGCCATCGTTACGTTGTTTCAGCACGGTCAGATTGGGCGGCACCACCCCCGCACCCACGGGCACAATACCTGCGCCTTCGCCGCGGGGGCCATGGCATTGTGAACACTCTTTAGCATAGACAACCTGCCCCCGTTTAGCGGCACCATGTGTCGATGTTGACGCCCAAGTGCAAGCCGACAAAACCGCCGCACACAGGCTGGTAATAATGATAGAATGTATTTTCATGCTTTAAAAACTCTTTTACCTGCTCAGGGTGTTACGCGCGAATTGAAGCGTGAGCCCTAAGAAACGGCTGTTGGTTCTGGCCGCCGCGTGGCCCTATTGCGCTGTGTATCCGCCATCGACGAGATGATAACTGCCCGTGATAAAGCTGGCCTGATCCGAAAGCAAAAAGCAGGTAAGCGCCGAAACTTCTTCGGCTGTCCCTAGCCGCCCCATCGGGTGCATTCCCGCAATAACACCTAGCGTGGCCTCGTCTAAGTTCTTCTCAAGCAGCGGCGTGTTGATGAATCCCGGCCCGACAGAGTTCACCCGAACTCCGGCCTTGGCATATTCCATGGCTGCGACTTTCGTGAGGCCAACAACCGCGTGTTTGGCTGCCACATAGGCCCCAGCCGATGCGAAACCAACCGACCCCAAAATTGAAGCCATATTAACGATGGCGCCGCCGCCCGCCTTGACCATTTCTGGAATTGCGTAGCGCAGGCCATAAAACACGCCATTAAGGTCAACATCGATCACTTTTTGCCAGCCATCAAGCGGATATTCCCCCACAGGGGCCGACGGCCCGCCAATGCCTGCGTTATTGACGAGCAGATGCAAACCGCCGGTCTGCGCCACAGCAAAAGCCACCAGATCGGCCACACTGGCCGCATCACTGGTGTCGGTCTTTTTGGTTAGCGCTTTGCCGCCGGATCCTTCAATCTCGGCAGCAACAACGGCCATCCCCGCTTCGTCCATGTCTGCCAGAATAACCGTGGCCCCAAACCGCGCGAGATCACGCGAAATAGCCGTCCCTATTCCCGAAGCTGCTACGGTAACGATTGCTGTCTTACTGTCAAACGCGAATTGCATAGCAAACTCCTAAAAATCGGACGACTGCCTGTATGATCGCATAAATTGCACGATGGCACTTTGACCTGCGTCAGTGTTTCCGGAATCGAAGGCTTGGAATTTCAACGGCAGAAACAACGACAGTTTTCCCTTTTGCACATCGGCTATCGGGCCAATGCCGCGTTCGATCATATCCAGCGCCTCACGCGCTTTTTCACCTCCCTGAACATATCCCCTTGCGTGTTGTCAAAATGGGCAAGCATGGCGGCTGAAAATATAGCATCGCGCCCCCGCGCTGGGGGCCATAACACATATTTGCTTGCCAATTTCCGCCGAATGCGGGGCCGGCACTTCCCACGGGGCCACCATCACGATATGATGCGCCAAAGCGAATTCCGCTTATGAGGCAGTAGGCCATCACTTTGATGGCAAAATACAAGCGCGACACAGAATTCGCGCCGCAATAAGGGCTAAGAATGGCACGGGCAGCATTTACGACTTTTTTACTCGTTTCGGTCGCAACTTTTGGCCTTACTGCGTGCCAAAGTGGCAGTAACCCCTTCGCAAGCAAAGATAATTCCGAAACAGCGCCAGACAGCGCACCTGCCGAAACCTCGGTGCGTTTGGTTGACCGTGACGTCGAAGCGCCGCAGGTCTTTCAGGTCAGCGATGAGGCCCTGTGGGATGGCCGCCCGTCGCTTGGCGGCGTTTGGGTTGCCTCGCCCGATGCCAAAGACCCCGAGCGCGTTATTCTCCGCAACCCGACAAATGGCAAATTTGTGATCGGCGCTTTGTTTCGGCGTGAACGCATCAACCCCGGCCCTGCTTTGCAAATCTCATCCGATGCCGCCGCCGCATTGGGGATTCTTGCAGGCCGCCCGACCAAGCTGAATGTAACCGCCCTGCGCCGCGAAGAAGCAAAAGCCGAGGCACCTGATGCCGCGCGCCCGATCCTTGATGCCAATGAAGCCGTGCAAACATCGTCGCTTGACCCGGTCTCGGCCGCAGGCACCGCATTGGATAAAGTCGATGCAACGCCAAGTATCGCGCCTGCAAAACCTGCGCCAATTGCGCCTGTAAAAGCCGCGGCAACAAACGGCAATGGCTTGATCCAAATCGGTATTTTCAGTGTCGAGACCAACGCCAATCGCGCATCCGCCACGCTAACCAAGGCAGGTATTGCGGCGAATGTGTCAAAAGACAGCAGCCAAGGCAAAACCTTCTGGCGCGTGACCGCCGGCCCCGCTGCGTCAAATGCGCGTGATGCCACATTGACCAAGGTCAAGGGTCTGGGCTTTACTGATGCCTATTACCTGCGCTGATCGCCAAAACGCCACCGACGATACTACGCCCTAAACGACCCCGGACTTGAAACCTCGCGGATTTAAAACTGCCGGACCAAAAAACTGAAGGAGCCATCCATGTTGTTCAAACGCTTTTTATGCGTGCTTGCCCTATTGCCGTTCATCGGTCAGGCGCAGGCCTTTGAAACACGCGCCAGCGCAGCTTGGGTGTATGACATGGCCACCCAAACGGTGTTGATGGACAAAAATGCTGATGAATCCCTGCCGCCTGCGTCGATGTCGAAACTGATGACGCTGAACTTGTTGTTTGAGGCCCTGCGCGACGGGCGTGTGACGATGGAAACAACTTTCAACGTCTCAACCCGCGCGAAAAGCATGGGCGGCTCGACGATGTTCTTGAACGAGCGTGACCGCCCGACGGTGCGCGAATTGATCCATGGTGTCATCATCAACTCGGGCAATGATGCCTGTGTTGTGGTCGCCGAAGGGCTGGCTGGCACTGAAGAGGCCTTTGCTCGGCAGATGACCGAACGCGCCGCAGCCTTGGGGATGAGCAATTCCCATTTTGCCAACGCCTCGGGCTGGCCTGATCCGGGCCAACGCATGTCGATGCGCGATCTTGGCATCCTTGCGCTGCGCCTGATTACGGAATTCCCCGAATATTACCCGATCTTTTCGGAAACCGAGTTCAACTATGCCGACCGCGCGCCCGCCAACCGCCACAACCGCAACCCCATGCTTGCGCTTGGCGGCGGGGCAGATGGCATGAAAACCGGCCACACCGAAGAGGCAGGCTACGGTCTTGTCGGCTCGGCCAAGCAAGGTGAGCGCCGCGTGATCTTTGTGCTGTCAGGCATGGCCTCTGAAAAGGAACGCGCCGAGGAAGCCGATCGGATGATGAGCTGGGCCTTTCGCCAATTTGTTCTGAAAACCGTGGTCAAGGCTGGCGATCCGATTGCAGATGCCGATGTTTGGTTGGGGTCTGCTAAAACCGTCGGGCTGGTCGCGGCGCAAGATGTCTCGATGCTGGTCCCTGCGATTGTGCAAGACGGGGTCAAGGCCGAGATGCGCTATAACGGCCCGCTGAAAGCGCCTTTTGCTGCGGGGACTGAGGTGGGTGAGTTGATCATCACTGTGCCCGAATTGCCCGAACGCCGCATCCCGCTGCTGACGCAAACCGCAGTTGGCCAAGCCGGATTTATGCAGCATTTGCAACAAGCTGCGATCGTTTTGCAAAAGCGGTTTCTCTCTGATGCCGAGCCGGCCACCTAATATGGCCAATACGGGTATGGCCAACACAGGGCTTTTTATCAGCTTTGAGGGCATCGACGGCTCGGGCAAAAGCACACAAGCGCGCTTGCTAGCCGATGCGCTGCGCGCGTTTGGGCATACCGTTTTGCTAACACGCGAACCTGGCGGCAGCCCGGGCGCCGAAGATATTCGCCGCCTTGTGCTGGAAGGCGACCCAGATCGCTGGTCACCTGAAACCGAAATCCTGCTGTTCACCGCCGCCCGCCGTGACCATTTGGAAAAGACCATCCGCCCTGCCCTTGCCCGCGGCGAGATCGTGATAACCGATCGTTTCGCCGATAGCACCCGCATGTACCAAGGCATTCGCCGTGGCGCAGGTGCCGATTTGCGGGCGATGGTTGATGATCTGCACACCCGCATGATCGGCGTGGAACCCGACCTGACCATCCTGATCGATATCGACGCCCAGACAGGCCATTCGCGCGCTATCACCCGCGCAGGGACCGAACTGCGGTTTGAGGAAATGGGCACAGCGCTTCAGGCCCGTATGCGTGACGGCTTCCTTGCCCTCGCCGCCAAACACGCCCGCTTCACGGTGATCGACGGCGCGCGCGATACCGCCGCCATCGCCGCCGATGTGTTGGCCGCAGTCACGGCCAAGCTGGCATGAGCCGCGCGCCGAAAGTCGCCGTTGAGGACCGCCCCGAACCTGATAGGGTCACTGGTGCCCCGCATCCGCGCGAAACCCTTACCCTTATCGGCCACCACAAGGCCGAAGCCGCATTCCTAGATGCCTATAGCGCCGGAAAGCTGCACCATGGCTGGATGATCACCGGCCCGCTTGGGCTTGGCAAGGCGACACTGGCATGGAAAATCGCGCGGTTTTTATTAGCCACGCCTCAGGATGACGGCGGCATGTTTGCCTCTGCGCCGCCCGAAGCCCTTGATATTCCGGCCGATCACCTTGTGTCGCACCGCCTTATGGCACTGTCGGAACCGCGCCTGTTCCTGCTGCGCCGCGCGTGGGATGATACCGCCCGCAAACTGAAATCCATGATTACCGTGGATGAGGTGCGCAAAATGAAAAACTATTTCGCGCTCTCTGCCGCAGATGGCGGCCGCCGCGTGGCCATTATCGACTCGGTGGATGAGATGAACACCGCCGCCGCAAACGCCTTGCTAAAACTGCTCGAAGAGCCGCCGCCGAATGTTACCTTGCTGCTGATCAGCCACCAACCGTCGAAACTGTTGCCCACCATCCGGTCGCGCTGCCGCGAGTTGCGGCTGGCCCCTTTGGGTGCCGAAGATATGGCCACCGCCCTTGCCGTCACTGGCGACGCCCCCGAAGACCCTGTGCCCTTGGCCGAGCTTTCGGGCGGTTCCGTGGGCGAAGCTATCCGGATTATGAACCTTGACGGCCTAAAGCTGTATGCGGGCCTTGTGTCGCTGTTCGCCACCCTGCCCCGCCTTGATCGCAGCCGCGCCCTTGCGCTGGCCGAAATTGGCGCAGGCCGTGGCAATGAAGAAAAATTCGACCTGCTGTTGATGCTGATTGACCTGTTTCTCGCCCGCCTTGCGCGTGCTGGCACACTGGGCTATTGCCCGCCCGAGGCCGCCAAAGGCGAGGCCGAGCTGATTGCCCGACTGTCGCCCAACCCCGCTGATGCCCGCCATTGGGCAGATCTGGCCCAGGGTTTGGCCAATCGTGCGCGCCGTGGTCGGGCCGTAAACCTTGACCCTGCCTCCCTTCTCATGGATATGGTTCTACAGATTGATCAGACGGCGGGGATGCTCGCCCAGAGGTGAGCCAATGACCGACACCCCAAACACCGCAGCCCCGACCATCGTAGACAGCCACTGCCATCTCGATTTTCCGGATTTCAACGGCGAGTTGCCCGATATCATCGCCCGCGCCCATGCCGCCGGCGTGGCCCGCATGGTAACGATCTGCACTAAGCTGAAAAACGAGCCCGCAGTCCGCGCGATTGCCGAGGCCAACCCGTCCGTGTTCTATGCCGCAGGCACCCACCCGATGAGCGTGGCGACAGAGCCGATGGCCAGCGTGGACCAACTGGTTGCCCTTGCCCAGCATCCGAAATTCGTTGGCATCGGCGAGTCGGGCCTCGATTATCATTACACTGCCGAAAGCGGGGCTATTCAACGCGACAGCCTGCGCATCCACATCACCGCCGCACGCGAAACCAAGCTACCTCTCATCATCCACGCCCGCGACGCTGATGACGACATGGCCGAGATTCTGGCCGATGAATACCGCAAAGGTGAATACACCTGCGTCATGCATTGCTTTTCGTCCAGCGCCGAGCTGGGGCGTGCGGCGCTGGATCTGGGGTTTTACCTGTCCATGTCGGGCATCGCGGCCTTTCCCAAATCGGGCGACCTGCGCGACATCTTTGCGACCGCCCCGCTAGACCGAATTTTGCTGGAAACCGACAGCCCCTATCTTGCCCCCCCACCGCATCGCGGGCGGCGCAATGAACCCGCCTATACCGCCCATACCGCAAAGGTCGGTGCCGAGGTGTTCGGCCTGTCGCTGCCCGAATTCGCCACTGCCACAACCGCAAATTTCGACCGCTTGTTCTGGAAAGCCAAAACAATATGACCGCGAAACTGCGCTTTACCATTCTGGGATGCGGCTCTTCTGGGGGCGTCCCTCGGCTGGGCGGCCATTGGGGCGAGTGCGACCCGACCAACCCCAAAAACCGCCGCCGCCGCTGCTCATTGCTGGTCGAGCGGGTGACCGATGCAGGTACGACCCGCGTGCTCATTGACACCTCGCCCGATATGCGCGCGCAGCTGCTGGATGCAGGGGTTGGCACGCTGGACGCCGTGGTTTTCACCCATTCCCATGCCGACCACACCCATGGCATCGACGATTTGCGCCAGATCGTTTTCAACATGCACGGGCGGCTGCCGGTTTGGGCCGATGTGCCCACACAAACCGCCCTGCGTGACAGGTTCGGTTACGCGTTTGAGCAGCTTCCCGGTTCGCCCTATCCGCCGATTTTGGACCTGTATTTACTGGATGGGCCGGTCACAATTGCTGGCAAAGGCGGCGATCTTGTGTTGCAACCCTTCCTCGTTGATCATGGCTCGATGGATGCCCTTGGGTTTCGGGTCGGGGGCTTGGCCTATTTGCCCGATGTTGTGGCGATCCCCCCCGAAAGCTGGAAGGTTCTGGAAGGGCTGGATGTGTGGGTGGTCGATGCCCTGCGGCGCAAGCCACACCCAACCCATGCCCACCTTGCGCTCACGCTGGAATGGATCGCCCGTGTGGCCCCAAAGCGGGCGGTGCTGACAAACATGCACATCGACCTTGATTATGCGATGGTCGAGGCCGAGACCCCCCCCAATATCACGCCCGCCTTTGACGGCATGATCATAGAGATTGACGCACCCGAATGAATGCTTTGCTTGATGTCATCCTGCCGGTTTTCCTGATCATCGGCGCGGGCTATTTCGCAGCTTGGCGTAAGATTGTGGATGAAGCGGCAGTCGATGGCATCATGCGGTTTGCGCAAAACTTCGCCGTACCGATCCTTTTGTTTCGATCGGTCAGCACGCTGGATTTGGCACAAAGCTTTGATCCGGGGCTTCTCATCAGCTTTTATACCGGCGCTTTCACAGCCGGGGCCTTGGGCTATCTCGGCGCGCGGTTTTTGTTCAACCGAACACCTGTTGAGGCAATTGCAATTGCGTTTGTAGCCAGCTTTTCCAATACGCTGCTGCTCGGCTTGCCGATTACAGAACGCGCCTATGGGCCCGAGGCTTTAACAGGGAATTACGGTATTATTTCCATCCATTCGCCGATTCTCTATGGCGTTGGCATCACCCTGATCGAGCTCGCGCGGAGCCAAGGTCAGGGGCTTTCCAAGACGGCGTTGGTGCGGCGGGTGCTGAAATCGATCTTTGTTCAACCTTTGGTTCTTGCGCTTTTGCTGGCCTTTTCGGTCAATCTTTTACACTTGCCGGTGCCGACTGTGGTGTCGGCAGCGGTGGATATGATGGCCAAGACGGCAATTCCCGCAGCACTGTTCGGATTGGGCGGAATTTTGCTGCGCTACCGCCCCGAAGGTGACATGAAAACCATCGCTTTTGTCAGCTTGCTAACCCTGATCGTGCACCCCGCGATCACCTTTGGCCTGACCCAAGCCTTTGACCTGTCGGTCGAACAGACGCGCTCGGCGGTGATAACAGCCGCAATGGCGCCGGGGGTGAATGCGTTTTTGTTTGCAAATATGTATGGGGTGGCGAAACGGGTCGCGGCCTCAACCGTTTTGCTGGCAACGGCGGGTACGATTATCACGGCTTGGGGCTGGCTGCATATTTTGCCGTGAATGGGCTGCGGTTAAAGGCATAAACCTCTGAAAAGACTAAAAAAGGCCGAAGCAGGTGACTGCCTCGGCCTTTTTCACTAGCGTATTGTAGCGGTTACGACGGTGTCACACCGCGCATCCGTTCAGACCGGCGGCGCAGCAATTCGACAACTGTCAGCAGGCAGATGGAGAAGATCACAAGGATCGTCGCCACAGCCAAAATCGACGGGCTGATTTGCTCACGGATACCGTTCCACATCTGGCGCGGGATGGTTTGCTGTTCATGACTGCCGACAAACAGCACCACGACCACCTCATCGAACGAGGTCACAAAGGCGAACAAGCCACCCGACACGACGCCGGGGGTGATCAGCGGCAATTGCACTTTGAAGAACGTGGTCACTGGCCCTGCGCCCATGTTTTGCGCAGCACGGATCAGGCTGCGATCAAACCCCATCATCGTGGCCGTTACCGTGATGATAACAAAGGGAATGCCCAAAGTCGCGTGGGCCATGACCAAGCCAAAATAGGTGCCGGACAGCCCGATTTTTGAGTAAAAGAAAAATAGGCCGGTGGCGGTAATAATGATCGGCACGATCATAGGAGAGATCAAGATCGCCATGATCAGTTTGCGATACGGCATTTCTGGGCGCGACAGGCCCATCGCGGCGATGGTCCCCAAAACAGTGGCAACGATGGTCGCGAAGAATCCAACAATGACCGAATTTTTCGCCGCTTGCACCCATTTCGCATTTTGCCACACATCAGCCCACCAGCTGCTATCGCGCACAGCATCGGGGGCCGACATGCCAAAGGTCAGCAGGTTATCATACCAGCGCATCGAATAAGCGGCTGGGTCCAACCGCAGCATTTCAGGCGTAAAGGTAAAATACGGCTCGGTGTTAAACGACAGCGGCATGATGATCAGGATCGGCGCGATCAGAAAGATAAAGATCAGTGCGCAAATCACGCGGTAAGAGTAGTACCATGCGCGCTCTAGCGGGTCTGCGTATACAGGAAGTGCCATGTGTCTTTACCCTAACTTCATATTGTCGATGCCAATGATGCGGTCATAGGCCCAATACAGGATGAGCACAGCCACCAGCAACATCCCGGCCAATGCGGCAGCCAGCGACCAGTTCAGCGATTTTTGCATGTGGAAGGCGATTTGGTTGGAAATCAGCGTACCATCTGCACCACCAACCAAGGCCGGCGTGATGTAGTACCCAACGGCCAGAATAAAGCACAAGATGCCCCCTGCCCCGATGCCAGACACGGTTTGCGGCAAGTAAATACGGCGGAACGTGGTCCAGCTGGTAGCCCCTAGGCTGCGCGCAGCACGGGCATAAGAAGGCGGGATGGTCTTCATTACCGAATAGAGCGGCAAGATCATAAACGGCAGCAAGATATGGGTCATCGCGATAATCGTACCAAGCTGGTTGTACATCATTTCCAAGCGGCCATCATCCGATACGATATGCGCCCAGACCAGCAAGTCGTTGATAACCCCTTGGGATTGCAGCAAAACCATCCAACTCGTGGTGCGCACCAAAAGCGAGGTCCAGAAGGGCAGCAACACAAGGATCATCAGCAGGCTGGCGTGCCGCAGCGGCAGCACGGCCAACAAATGCGCGATAGGAAAGCCCAAGAGCAGGCACAATCCGGTGATGACAATCGACATCACAAAGGTACGGATAAAGAGTTTAACGTAAATTTGGGTATTTTCGGGGCCAGCCTCAAACTCACCATCGGCACCGATCTGGCGATCAAGGGCGGCTTGGTAAAAGTTAAGCGTGGCGGCAGCCGAGGCCGAGCGCATAGCGGCCCAAAGATCGGGGCGCGCCCATTCTTTATCAAGCGCGAGAATAGACTCTTGATAAGGTGCTTCAAGGGCTTTGGCCTTGCGGGCAGCGGATGTGAACAGCGACCGCGTGCCGGGAATTTCATAGTTAATTCGCGTGCCGATGTTACCGGCCGAACGCTCCTCGGCGGCGGTTTTCAGATCGGCTGCGAGGGCGGCATAGGCGGCCTCATCCGGCGCGGCCTTGCCATTGGCATCAAACCATTTGCCAAGTTCGACCATATTGGCCGAGAATTTATCATCCGTGAAAGAGCGCGACAGCATTTGTCCGATCGGCACGGCGAAGGTCAGCAAAATAAAGACCAAAAGCGGTACGACCAAAAGGAATGCGCGAATACGGGCACGGCGTGAGGCAGTGGCCAAGGCGACCTTAAGAGGAACACCGTCAACCGTGCGCAGAACGTCGTTTTGGTTGGATATATCGGGAGAGGCCATGGCGATTTGGTCCTGTCGGTTGGGTATTTACACGCCCTCTGGCGGGGCTTTGGGATCGTCAGTATTTGGGGTGAAGGGGCACCAAGCGGCGCCCCTTCGAAGTGGCTGATTAGTTCAGCAACCAAGAGTTGAAACGCTCATTCAACTGGGTGTCGTGGTCAGCCCAGAATTCAAAGTCGGATGCCAAAGCGTTGGTCAAGTTTGCCGCATCGGTTGGCATGTAAGGTGCCATTGCGGTTTTGCCGTCTTCATACATGCCGACCAGTGGGCCGGACGACTTACGCGCAGGACCGTAAGCAATGTATTTTGCTTGATCAGCCAAACGCTGGGTGCCAGTGGCATAAGCGATGAACTGCATGGCTACGTCTTTGTTTTTGGCACCTTTTGGAACCGCCAACACGTCATACTCATACACTTGGCCATCCCAAACGGATTCGAACGGCTTGCCTTCGGCTACTGCTGCAGCAAAAATACGGCCGTTATACGCGGTCGACATAGCGACTTCGCCATCAGCCAACAGCTGTGGAGGCTGCGCGCCTGCTTCCCACCAAACGGTGTCTGTTTTAATTTTGTCAAGCATTGCAAAGGCTTGGTCAACGCCTGCATCGGTTGCCAAAGTGGCATATACGTCAGCCGCGGGCACGCCGTCAGCCATCAAAGCCATCTCAAGGTTTGCTTTGGCACCTTTGCGCAGGCCGCGCTTGCCAGGGAACTTTTCGATGTCAAAGAAGTCAGCCATCGACTTTGGGCCACCATCCGGGAACTTGGTGGTGTCATAAGCGTACATGGTCGAGAACACGATCGTCGCAACCGAGCAATCGGTCACAGCGCCGGGCAGGAAGTCGTCTGCGGCCGCAACACCATCAGCGCCAGCAGGCAGGATGGACGGGTCGATGGTTTCCAGCAGGCCTTCGTCGCACAGGCGGATCGCATCGGCGTATTCGATATCGACCACGTCAACGGTCACGTTGTTCGCCTCAACCATGGCTTTCACCGGGGTTGCTGGGTTGTCAGCGTCAACCATCGTGGTTTTGATACCGGTTTCGGCAGTAAACGGCTTCAAATAGGCTTCGTTCTGGCTTTTACCGTAAGCGCCGCCCCAAGACATCAGCACAACTTCTTGCGCAGAAGCGCCAAAGGCGAAGGTGCTAAGGGCGGTGGACAGAATGAGTAGTTTCTTCATAGAGTCGTCTCCTTGTTGAACTTTTTTTATAGTTTTGACAGCGCGAACGGCAGGCCGCCACACCGTCAAAGGGTTTAAGGCTGAAGGGCGCGCGCGTCTGCAGGCGACCAACCAATCTTAATCTTTTCGCCGGGACGTAGCATGGTTTGCCCCTGCGTGTTGCGCGATTTGATCACGAAATCATCGTGGCCAGCCACGCGCAGCCGTGTGCGGAACAGATCACCCATATAGATGAACTCCAACACTTCGGCCTCAATCATATGCGCGCCCGCTGGCATCATCTCGGGCTTGAATTCGACCCGCTCGGGGCGGATGGACACAAGGGTTTTTTCGCCCTTTTTGGTCACATTCACCGGCGTTGCGGCGATCAACTCGCCTGTGGTCAGCCGCACTTCGGCTTCATTGCCGGAAATGTTTTCGACCACACCTTCCAGCTTGTTATTCTCGCCGATGAACTGCGCCACAAAGGCGTTATCGGGGCGTTCATACAGCTCATCCGGTGGGGCGAGCTGTTGGATTTTGCCATCGTTGAACACGGCAACGCGGTCTGACATGGTCAGCGCCTCGCCTTGGTCGTGGGTGACGTAGACCACTGTGATGCCAAGACTATCGTGCAAATGCTTGATTTCAAACTGCATATGTTCGCGCAGCTGTTTATCGAGCGCACCCAGCGGTTCATCCATCAACACAAGGCTAGGGTCGAACACCAAAGCGCGGGCCAAAGCGATCCGCTGCTGCTGACCACCCGAAAGCTGGGCAGGACGGCGGTTGATGAAGTCATACATCTGCACCATATCCAGCGCGCGTTTGACCTTGGTTTCGCGTTCATCCTTGCCCATGCCGCGCACTTCGAGCGGGAAAGCAAGGTTTTCACCAACGGTCATATGCGGGAACAAGGCGTAGTTTTGAAACACCATCCCGATGCCACGCTTGTGCGGAGGCACGGTGTTGATGGGGCGCCCATCAAGGCGAATATCGCCACTGGTCGCCGTTTCAAACCCTGCCAACATCATAAGGCAAGTGGTTTTGCCCGAGCCAGACGGCCCAAGCATTGTCAAAAACTCACCCTTGCCGATCGACAAGTTCAGATCTTTGACGACTAATGTTTCTCCGTCATAGCTTTTTTGCACATGATCGAAGACGACGAAACCGTCGTTCTTGGGTTGATTAACCACCCTTATCTCCCTGATCGTTCCGGCAGGTGACCTGCGCTCTTATTACCTATGACTAAAGCGATATAGCGCGCGGTTTGCAACTACTTCGCTTAGAAACTGGGCGATTTTGCACGAATACAGGGATTTTGCGGATTTTACCTGTAATTTTCAGGCAAACTGCCTTGTAACGGGCGTTTTGACGACGATTCTCCGGCAGCCCAGTGCCTCTATTGCGTGCAGTTTGGTCCAAAATTCGATTCTTGAATGGATGTTCCGCTAGCCCCATCGCGGATAAATGTGTCGCAAATGCACAGCCTTCACCCTGACCACATCGCATTAGGCAGGCATAGGGTGTCGTACGCTTTGCAGCTGCGTGACGCCCGCCCAGCCTGCGCGACCAGCATCCTTGCGCGGCAATATCAAACGGGCTGGCGGGCCATAGACCGCACAGGTTGCCGCCTGCCCCGTCATCGCAGGTGCCAAGGCCGGATAGGCCAAAATCAACGCGCGGCAGCTTTCGGCGCCAAGCGATTGCAGGGCAATGGGGCCGGGATAAAAGCTTTCGCTTAGCACGCCATTTGACCATAGCAACGCATGCCGGGCGAGAAATAAATGGTAATAACTGGCCCGCTGCATGCCCAAACATTGGCGCGCGCCTTTGATACCGTGATCGGCCAAATGGCCCGCACGAACAAGCACTTGCTGCCCCCGATGCGCAATTAGCACGGCATGTTGGCGCGACACGGTCAGATCGCGATCACGCGACGCCCCGCGCAGCCGAATGGGGAAAAGCTTTGGTTTGCGCAGCATGTCCTCGCGCGACACATGGCGGTGCCCCACCCATAGCAACGGTTGCGGGCCATGATCGGCCGTCATTACAATATCCCCCGCGCGCAGGGTTTCGACCGCGCGTTCCCCCTGCGTCGTGCGTATTTTCGTGCCCTTGGTAAAACACGGAATACCCATTTGGCCCAAGTTTTGCTTGCCCGTCGCATCTTCGGGGGCGACCTCCTTTAGAATGACCGCCTCACCTTGGGGAAAGGTCAGCAGCGCATTGCCAAAACCATCATCCGAGACGGTGACATCGCTCCACCTAACCGGCTGCCCCTGCAAGGTGCGCAGGTCCGACACGTCAAGCTGGTCGTTGGTTTTGCCATCAATAAGGGCACGATCAAAATCGACGATCGTGTCTTTACCACCGGCTCGGTTCAAATGAAACACATCGGCGCCGCCGCCGCCAATAAGCACGTCATTGCCTTCCCCGCCAGACAGCACGTCGGCCCCGGCGCCACCTGACAGAACATCACCCCCCGCGCCACCGATGATGGTGTCATCCCCACCACCGCCGTAAAGGTTCATTTTGGTGGTCGAGACTGTGGCATCAATGTAATCGGCGTATTCGGTCGACGATATGGTCTCAATCTGGCTGAAATCACCCGACGCATTGCTGCCGAAATAGGAATAGCTGCCCGCCTCGGACCCTGTAAAGGTTACCTGAACGCCTTGAGTGCTGATCCAATTGGCGAAAGATATGGTATCGTTATCTGTGCCGCCTTCGCCGCCATAGATCGTGTCGCCTTCGTGATCATCGGTAATAGCAAATACATCGGCATCGTCGCCACCATACAACGTGTCATTGCCCATCTGGCCAGACAGATAATCGTTCCCAACCCCACCAAAGACGGCATCATCGCCCTCACCGCCTACGATATAGTCGTTGCCCGCATCGCCGTACATCGTATCATTGCCGGCATTACTTACCGAAAAATCGCCGATCTTGTCGTCGCCGTCACCGCCATAAATGATATCGGCACCAGAACCGCCGTAAATCGTGTCATTACCCGCGTCGCCCAGAATACTGTCATCGTTGTTGCCGCCGTCGATGCTATCGTTGCCGTCTCCACCATAGAGCGTGTCATTGCCATCCTCGCCGTGCAGGGTGTCATTTTCAGTTCCGCCGGAGGCAATGTCATTTCCTGTTCCACCGTAAAGGGTGTCTGCGCCGTCACCGCCATAAATCTTGTCATTACCGGTTCCACCATAGGCGATATCATTGCCGGTGTCGCCGATGAGGGTATCATTGCCGGTCCCGCCGATCAGCCTGTCATCGCCCGTACCACCGCTGACCGAGTCGTCATCGGCGCCGCCATCCAGATAGTCTGCGCCGTCACCCCCAAACAGCGTGTCGAATCCATCTTCGCCGTAGGCGGAATCATCGCCTTGGTCGGCATAGATGACATCGTTGCCGATGCCCCCATAAAGCCAATCTAAGCTCGTATTGCCCCCATAGAGGGTATCGTCGCCAGTACCGCCAAAAAGGTCATCAAAGGTGTCATTGCCGCCATACAGCTTGTCATCGCCATCGCCGCCATAGAGTAGATCATAGCCGTTGCCGCCGAAAACGGTGTCATTGCCACCGCCTGCATTAACGCTGTCATTGCCGTCACCGGCGTTGATGCTATCGGCACCGCTGCCAGCGATGATCGTATCATTCCCCGCGGCCGCGTTGATCGTGTCGTTGCCGCTGCCGCCGCCATAGATGAGGTCGGCGCCCGAAGTTCCGGACAGGCTGTCGTTACCTGTTGATCCGTTGATCGTTGCCATCTTTTAACCCCCGAAAACATACGGCCGCCAAGATGCAGGCCGAATCTGTGCGGCAATTTGCCTAGTAAGGGCTGAGGCTATGATGTCACGGCTTACACAGTGTTAAGCTGCAAAAACTATTCGCTTAAAATTTTTTGGTGGGGGTGATGAGATTGAGTGGGATTTCGGGCGCTATCCCAAGGTCAAAGTGGTGCGGTCGGGGGGACTCGAACCCCCACTCCGATTAAAGAACAGCGACCTCAACGCTGCGCGTCTACCAATTCCGCCACGACCGCACGATCTTGACAAGCCGCCTCTTAGCGAAGGCTTGCGCGGACCTCAAGGTAAATTATGCACACCGAGATAGATTGATAGCAGCAGTCCTTGCCCTTGGGCCAAGCCACCGCAAAGACAATGCGGCGACTTGATCTTTCAGGACGGGGTCAAAGCCTTCATATTGCTGGGCAATTTTCTGGGGCGTAAAGCCTGAAACCTTAGGAGCCAATTCTTCGCCCTGGGCAATGGCATAGGTGCGGGCAAGGCAGAACTGTTCAGCCAGCGTAAAGGCCGGATCGGCCATCGTCGCAGCAGGCTGGGTGGGCGCGCTGTAGCGACGCCAAGTTTTTCGTCGCGATAGGTTAGCTGCCCCATCGTGCCGCGCGGGTCGCTGGCGATTTGTTGGGCGGTCAGTGGACCACCAGCCTGCGCGCCATGATAGGACTGCACCAGCAAATCCTGTTCCCACGTGTTCAGCGGGCCGGTCGGGGCAAAGCCAAGCGGGGCTTGGTACTGGCGAATAGCGCCGCGCGATTTTGGGCCAAGCGAGCCGTCGGGGATGCCAAGCGGAAAGCCGAAATAATTGAGTGCGACCCACACTTCGCGGTTTTCAACGCGCTGGCTGCTGGAAACAGACGCACTTTTTGTCGTGCCCCGTGTCGTCGTGCGGCAGTTATTATTCACGCCGTTAACAATCACACCACCAATGATACCACCAACCAAGCCATCACCCCCATTCGATTCTATCGCTGCAATAATAAGGACTGAGGCTGCCAAAGCTGACGAAATGGTTTTGAATAACGTTTGAAAACTCCGCATCTAGTGAATAGATCAACTCAATATAGAAAAAGCGTAAGATGCGATTGTGAGCGGACCAAGATTATTTGGCCACATGCCAAGGGTATTGGCCGACGCAGCAAAGGGGCGAGCGGTGGAAAATACATCAAATACCGATATTTCGGCCATAGAGTGGCGGGTGCTGGACGGCTTGGCGCCCTATGCCGAAACCTTGGCCGCGATGGAGGCACGTGTGGCCTTGATTGCAGCGGGAACCGCACCCGAGGCGGTTTGGCTGCTGGAACACCCGCCGCTTTACACCGCCGGAACCAGTGCAAGGGCAGAGGATTTGGTACAACCCGACCGTTTTGAGGTCCATGTGGCGGGGCGCGGCGGGCAGTACACCTATCATGGGCCAGGGCAACGGGTGGCCTATGTGATGCTTGACCTAAACAAACGCGGGCGCGATGTGCGCAAGTTTGTCTGCGCGCTGGAAGATTGGGTTATCAAAACCTTGGCCGAGTTCAATGTCACGGGAGAGCGCCGCGCGGGCCGTGTTGGTGTTTGGGTTGTGCGCCCCGACCGCAAAGGGCCGTACGGCCAGCCCGCCGAGGATAAAATCGCGGCGATCGGCGTCAAACTGCGTAAATGGGTCAGCTTTCACGGTATATCCATAAATGTTGAGCCGGATTTGAGCCATTTTTCGGGTATCGTGCCCTGCGGCATTTCCGATCATGGCGTGACCAGTTTGGTTGATCTGGGGCTACCCGTGACCATCGATGATCTGGATGTCGCCCTGCGGCGGCAGTTTGACGCGGTGTTTGGCAATGGCGCTTAGTTCAACGGCTGCTCGATAATCCCGAGAATCATCGGATCCACCTCTTGCGGTGTCATAAAGGCCTTGCGGCGGCGGTAAGCCATAGCGCCCGAAAAGCCGCCGATAATTGGCTCTATATAGATGCGCACGATCCTTGGCCGCCCGACCAGTTCAGCGCGGCCGCTGGTGCTAAAACCAGTCAGCGCGCGGATGCCGCTGGTGTGAAAGAATGGCGCAACAAAGATATGCGAGATGCTCATCGCGGGCGGGCTATGAAAAACCACGATCGACACCCCATCACCATGGCCCAAAACCATGCCCCGATACTGTCGCATCGGCGCTGGCATCGGGTCATTCGAGATACGCTTGTCGTCATAACACCGCATAACGCGGGCTTTGCCTATGGTTTTCACCAGAAACAACAGATTCACATAACAGTTTGGAAATGTTAAAGATTTTCGGACAACGCGGTAAAACCCATCCGGCAAAACTTTGGGGTCTTGAAAGTAGTCTTGGGTCGGGCAAGCAAAGGCCATGGCCGCAGTCATCGCCGGATCACACGCCTCGGACGCTGCCGCATCTGTCCGCATGGCATAGAGCAGCGCATCGCTCAGCGGCTCGGTTAAAATGCGGGCATCAACATTGAAATAGGTACAAATCAGCTTCAGTGTATGCGGCTTGGGAAAAGAATCGCCCCGCATATACCGCTGGAACTGAATTTTCGAGATATCAAGGTCTTGGGCCACACCCGCAAAAGTGCCACGTTTCTTAGCAAGCAGTCGTAGATTTTGACCAAAGACATTTAAAACCGACATGGTGCACCCACAAGCGTTCAATAACGCAAATCTAACGTTAGGTCAGACAATTGTAACTACAAGAATTGCGCCCGCGCATTATGACGCAGCGGCAGGCTAAATTCAGCCTGCCTGATACAAGCGTTCAGTCTTTGACAACCCTCAGCGCGGTCGCTGGCAACACAAAATCATCTGGACGTTGCACGAGCCGTTGAAGGCTGGCGGCGACAAGTATCAAATACTCGGTGAACTCGGTAGATTTATAACACGCCTGCTCATAAGCAACTTCTTCTACCAATTTTGCAGCCGCTTGCAGCTTCTCTAAATTATAGCGATTTGGATCTGCATCGCTTGCCTCTGCACTGATCGTTTCTGACGGTGACATACTCTACTACCCCAATTTATATGGTTTTCAACAATTGCGGCAAGACAGATGTTAGCGCTAACCGATTTAACGTTATACCATGGCTAAATACCATAATCGAGTGTCAAAAAACCCGTCGAAGATACAAAATTGATATCTAGAAGGTGCAATCCTTCTTGTTGCATGATCCCTATAGCATGGCCCCATCGCTGCCAATGGAAGCTAACATTTTTTCCCGCGCGACAGCTTGACCTATGTCAACCGTTGTCGCCCCGCCCTATGTTAAAGCTCTACGCTGACGTGTAAGAGCTTTGGGCTTTTGCTACACCGCGTTCGAAAGAAACAAACAAGGAAAGATCATGAAACTTAGCCTTATTGCGACTGCTGCCCTTTTGGCCCTGACCGCCCCCGCCTTTGCAGGCGATGCGGCAAATGGTGAGAAAGAGTTCAAGAAATGCAAAGCTTGCCATGCGATCATTGCCGATGATGGCACCGAGATCGTTAAAGGCGGCAAAGTTGGCCCGAACCTTTACGGCGTTATTGGCAGTGCTGCGGGCAGTGTTGAAGGTTTCAACTATTCAGACGTGATGAAAGAATCCGGCGCGAACGGCCTGATCTGGGACGAGGCGACGCTGGCAGAGTACCTGCCTGACCCATCCGACTTCCTAGAAGAGCATTCGGGCGATGCGAAAGGTAAATCCAAAATGACCTTTAAACTGAAAAAAGGCGGCGAAGATGTTGCGGCCTACCTTGCTTCGGTTGGTCCTGCGGCGAACTGACACGCAAAAATGTGACTTTGACGCCGTTTTATTTGATCTGCGTCAAAGTCAGCAATTGCCGCCGACGCTTGGGCATTCTAGAACATGAATACAAGTGGCGGCGGGAATCTGTTTTTTCCCGTGCGCTGGAAATTAAACGCAAACGGGAGGGCAGGCATGGCCGACGCAGCCATTCATGGCCACGAGCATGACGAACGCGGGTTCTTTACTCGCTGGTTTATGTCAACCAATCACAAAGATATCGGTATTTTGTACCTGTTTACCGGCGGCCTTGTTGGCCTGATTTCGGTAATTTTCACCGTCTACATGCGTATGGAACTGATGCACCCAGGTGTTCAGTACATGTGTATGGAAGGCTCGCGCTTTATTGCCGCAGGTCCAGACGACGTCTGTACGCCAAACGGCCACCTGTGGAACGTGATCATCACGGCTCACGGCATCTTGATGATGTTCTTTGTGGTTATTCCTGCCCTGTTCGGCGGATTCGGCAACTATTTCATGCCGTTGCAGATCGGCGCGCCAGACATGGCGTTCCCGCGGATGAACAACCTGTCCTATTGGATGTATGTTGCGGGCACCTCGCTGGCTGTGGCCTCGGTTCTGTCACCGGGCGGCAATGACCAGATGGGCTCTGGCGTGGGTTGGGTTCTGTACCCGCCTCTGTCGACCAACGAAGGCGGCTACTCGATGGATCTCGCGATTTTCGCGGTTCACCTGTCGGGTGCATCGTCGATCTTGGGCGCGATCAACATGATCACCACGTTCTTGAACATGCGCGCGCCGGGGATGACCCTACACAAAGTGCCATTGTTCGCTTGGTCGATCTTTGTAACCTCGTGGTTGATTCTGCTGTCCTTGCCCGTTTTGGCAGGCGCGATCACCATGTTGCTGACAGACCGCAACTTTGGCACCACCTTCTTCCAGGCAGCTGGCGGCGGTGATCCGATCTTGTATCAGCACATCTTGTGGTTCTTTGGCCACCCAGAGGTGTATATCATCATCCTTCCGGGCTTTGGTATCATCTCACAGGTTGTCGCGACCTTCTCGCGCAAGCCAGTGTTTGGGTATTTGCCAATGGTTTACGCGATGGTGGCAATTGGGGTTCTGGGCTTTGTTGTCTGGGCGCACCACATGTACACAGTCGGCATGTCGCTGACCCAGCAATCCTACTTCATGCTGGCGACTATGGTTATCGCGGTGCCAACAGGCATCAAGATTTTCTCATGGATCGCGACCATGTGGGGCGGCTCGCTGGATATGCGCACGCCAATGCTGTGGGCTTTCGGCTTCATCTTCTTGTTCACAGTTGGCGGCGTTACTGGCGTTGTTCTGTCGCAGGCAGGTGTAGACCGTGTATACCATGACACCTATTACGTGATCGCACACTTCCACTATGTTATGTCGCTGGGTGCGGTGTTTGCGATCTTTGCAGGCATCTACTTCTGGTTCGGCAAAATGTCGGGCCGTGAGTACCCTGAGTGGGCAGGTAAGCTGCACTTCTGGATGATGTTCGTCGGTGCAAACCTGACATTCTTCCCGCAGCACTTCCTTGGCCGTCAAGGCATGCCGCGCCGTTACATCGACTATCCGGAGGCATTTGCCTATTGGAACTTCTGGTCGAGCCTTGGTGCGTTCCTGTCATTCGCGTCGTTCCTGTTCTTTATCGGGATCGTGTTTTACTCGCTGCGCTACGGTAAGCGCATCACGCAAAACAACTACTGGAATGAATACGCAGACACCTTGGAATGGACCCTGCCTTGCCCGCCGCCCGAGCACACGTTCGAGCAGCTGCCAAAGCAGTCTGACTGGGATAAAGGCCACAGCCACTAAGGCATAGGCGACACAAATCAGAACGGGGGCCCCGCAGCGATGCCGGGGCCCTTTTTATTGCGCGCCGGCAGCGCAAAACGGGCTTGCCCCTGTTGCAAATCCCGCTAGGTTTCGAACGCAAAGCAGAGATCGAAGGCCACCGATGCCCTATGAATGGACAAAAACACCTGCTCCGCCAGCACAACGCGTGATGCATTTGTGGCCCTACCGATCCCTGCCGCGGCGTGGATTTGTGATATTTATCGGGGCAACCGCCACGATGGTCACAGTACCCTTGTTCGCCGTCATCGGTTCCGCTGTTTTGTGGGGGCTATTGCCATTTTTGGTTTTGGCCGTCAGTGGAATGTATTGGGCCTTAAACCGCAGCTACCGCGATGGCGAGATCATCGAGACCCTGACGTTTGAGCCCACTCGCCTACATTTGGTGCGCCATGGCCCGCGAGGCAAGCATCAGGAATGGGAGGCCAATCCGCATTGGGTTCGGGTTGTCGTGCATAAAACCGGCGGGCCGGTGCCGCAGTACATCACACTAAAGGGCGGCCCGCGTGAGGTGGAGGTGGGGGCCTTCTTATCCGAAGATGAACGGGTAAAGCTGGCCGATGACCTGCGCCGCGCCATCAGCGACCACAATTCGTTGTAAACTGTCACGAAACTGAGTCATGTTTGGTCTAGTCTAAAGCCATTGAGGCGGCTTTCGGCAGGCGTATGACCCCCGCGTCTGCGCGATCTGCCAAGGCCTATAAAATTGATTTTAGATATAAAAGCCCTGCACATTCCTGTGCAGGGCTTATTCATTCGATGTATCCGTGCTTCGTCGGCTTATCCAAGCTGGTCCTTAACCCGTGGGCCAACGGCGCCGAAATCCATCTGGCCGGTGAACTTGGCCTTAAGCACGGCCATCACCTTGCCCATATCACGGATAGAGGTGGCCCCCGCCTCGGCAATCGCGGCGGTGATCGCGGCGTCAACTTCGTCGCTTTTCAGCTGACGGGGCAGATACTCTTCGATCACCGTAATTTCGTTCAGCTCTTTCTCGGCCAATTCCAGCCGCCCGCCCTCTTCATAAACGCGCGCACTTTCCTGGCGCTGCTTGACCATTTTCGACAAAATCGCCGTGATCTCAACCTCTGAGACCTCGCCTTCACTGCCCTCGCCCCGCTGGGCAATCTCACGATCTTTGATCGCGGCATTGATCAGGCGCAGCGTCGAAAGCCGCTCCACCTCTTTGGCGCGCATTGCATCTTTTAGGGCGGCTTGCAGCCGATCACGCAAAGTCATTCTGATATCTTTCCCAGAGTTTCAGCAACTGCCGACCATAGCGCGAAGCGAAAGGCGAGGCAACTGACGATAAAAAATGCAAGCCATTGTTATCTTTATATATTCCATTTCAGCCGCACCCTTGACCCCGCAAGCCATGGCCCGTAGTCTCCCCAAAATCCGGCCAGAGAGAGTCGTACTATGCCCCAAACTGCACAAATCACTGATAAACCAACCGCTTGCCTTGCGCTGGCAGATGGCACCATCTTTTACGGGCGCGGTTTTGGCGCAACCGGCCAAACGGTGGCCGAGCTGGTGTTTAACACCGCGATGACTGGCTATCAGGAAATTATGACCGACCCGTCCTATGCTGGGCAGGTTGTCACCTTTACCTTCCCGCACATCGGCAACACCGGGGTTACCCCCGAGGATGACGAAACTACCGATCCTGTCGCGGCAGGCATGGTTGTGAAATGGGACCCGACCGAGCCTTCCAGCTGGCGTGCAACTGCCGAGTTGACCGACTGGCTGTTGTCTAAGGGTCGCATCGGCATTGGCGGCCTTGATACGCGGCGTTTGACCCGCGCGATCCGCCAGCAAGGCGCACCACATGTAGCGCTTGCCCATGATCCCGAAGGGAATTTTGACATTGAAGCGCTGGTGGCGGCGGCCCGCGCGTGGCGTGGCCTCGAAGGCCTCGATCTTGCCAAAGACGTGACCTGCGCGCAAAGCTATCGCTGGGATGAAATGCGTTGGGCCTGGCCTGACGGGTATTCAAAGCGTGAGGGCGAAGGCCTTCGCGTTGTCGCCATCGATTTCGGCGCAAAACGAAACATTTTGCGGTGTTTGGCCTCGGCCGGCTGTGATGTCACGGTTCTGCCCGCGTCGGCCACGGCCGAGGATGTTTTGGCACTGAACCCCGAAGGTGTGTTCCTGTCAAACGGCCCGGGCGACCCTGCGGCAACCGGCGAATACGCGGTTGAGATGATCAAAGGCGTATTGGCCGCGGACATCCCTGTTTTTGGGATTTGCCTTGGGCATCAAATGCTTGCACTAGCGCTGGGTGGCAAAACCATCAAAATGAACCACGGCCATCACGGGGCAAACCATCCGGTGAAAGATTATGACACGAACAAGGTCGAAATCACCTCGATGAACCATGGCTTTACGGTGGATGCGCAAACCCTGCCCAAAGGCGTGCGCGAAACCCATGTCAGCCTGTTTGACGGATCTAACTGTGGCATTGCGGTAGATGGAAAGCCTGTGTTTTCCGTGCAGTACCACCCCGAGGCCAGCCCCGGCCCACAAGACAGCTATTATCTGTTTGAGCGATTCGCCGAAGCGATGAAAGCCCGTCGCGCGGCCTAAAACAGCCTTGCAGGCGTTTCTAGGGCCTGTGGACAATCAGGATTCCCATTGGGTTTGATTTCTGATTCAAACTTCCCAAATGGAGGTTTGAATGAA
>NZ_JBGQOQ010000018.1:0-85449 GCF_052119765.1 Pseudorhodobacter sp. W20_MBD10_FR17
ACGGATGATCGGAATATCGTCGCCTGGGTAGTCGTACGAAGACAGAAGCTCGCGGATTTCCATTTCCACCAGTTCCAACAACTCTTCGTCGTCTACTTGGTCAACCTTGTTCATGTACACGACCATGTAAGGGATACCAACCTGGCGACCCAACAAGATGTGCTCACGGGTTTGTGGCATCGGGCCGTCAGCCGCGTTCACAACCAGAATCGCGCCGTCCATCTGTGCCGCACCGGTGATCATGTTTTTCACATAGTCAGCGTGGCCGGGGCAGTCGACGTGTGCGTAGTGACGTGCTTCGGATTCGTACTCAACGTGCGCGGTCGAGATCGTGATCCCGCGGGCTTTTTCCTCTGGCGCGCCATCGATCTGGTCATACGCGCGGAATTCGCCAAAATATTTCGTGATCGCAGCCGTCAACGTCGTTTTGCCGTGGTCAACGTGACCAATCGTGCCGATGTTTACGTGCGGTTTGTTACGTTCAAACTTTGCCTTAGCCATCGCGGAATGCCTCAAACATTGGGGGGGACCACAATGGACCCCGTTCTACATCGAGCGCGAGATAGCCATTTTAGACTGAAAAATCAAGGTCACTTTGTGGATTCTACAACCGGTTTCGGCTTTGGTGGCAAGCCAAACCATTCTGGGTTGTCCGAAAGCCACTGCTCAATACGTTTGGCGGCGTTAAAGCTTAGAACATCCATCTGCTGCTCGGGGGTGCGGGTCAGGCCAGACCCGATCAATGTATCGCCGTCAATGCCCTCAAAAACAGTGAACTGCGCACCCTTTTCATTCAATTTTGTACCGGCAGCATCGTCCCACAGCGTGGCGGTCACAACCAACGCAGATTTGGGCGACAACACCAAAGGAATACCAGGAGGGGCCAGCGCATAGGCATCGACCGAAACGCCAAGGTTATAGAACTTGTCACCGTCATACCGCCCCAGCCGCTCTTGCAGCGCTTTGGTCAGACTATCGTCCAAATCCTGCGGCTTTGCCTCACGCGAGATTGGAACCTTTTGCGGGTTGTCAGCCACGACGATGTTAAGGCCCATTTTGAAATCGCCCAGCTCAACCGGGGCTTCAACAACATTTTGCTTGGCACAGGCTGTAAGCAAGCCAGCAATCAGTATCAGGGCGGACAGTCGGGCGATGATCATGCGGCGTTCCTTTGGCAAACAACCCTTAACGCATAGCTGTTGCCAAGGCACTGCGCAACCATGCCGCCTTTCAATAGCGGCAAAGAGGCCTATAGTTTCAAAAGTGACGCGTAAAGATTGGAGCCTAAGATGCCAACGTCAAAAGCCGCCCCACTGACTATGCTCGAAAAGGTTCCGGTTCGGGTGCCGCTTCATAACACGCCACTAGGCATTCTTGCCTCGGCGCGGGCGGGGCAACGGAATGTACTGGAACTGATCCCCGAAATCGCGACACGGCAACCGATGCTTTCAGGGCGGACGGGCAAGCGCTGGCATATGATTATGGACCCCGAGGCGTTGAAGCGCGTGCTGCGCGACCGCGTCGAGGACTATCCGAAATCGACCGTGACCAAGCTGATCCTTGAGCAGGCGATCGGCGACAGCATGTTTGTGGCCGAGGGCGCGGAATGGCTGTGGCAACGGCGCACGGCGGCGCCGGTTTTCAGCCATCGCAATGTGGCGGCGCTGGCCCCCGTGATGACGGCGGCGGCCGAGCGGTCTAGCGCACGGATTGCGGCCTCGCACGGGCGGGCGGCGGATATGTTTACCGAAATGGTCGCCGCGACATTTGAGGTGATCTCGGACGTCACATTTTCAGGCGGTGAGGGGTTTGACCGAAGCGCGGTGCAACACGCGATAGAGGATTATATTTCCCACGCGGCCAAAGTCTCGGTTCTGGATTTGCTGGGCGTGCCCGGCTGGGTGCCGCGTCCGGGGCGGATATTGGCAGGCGCGGCCATGCGCGAGATGAAGCGCATCGCAGATGAGGCCATTGAAAGCCGCCGCAAAGATGGGCGCTGCACCGTGCCGGATTTGCTGGACCTTTTGTTAGAAGGCGAAGACCCGAAAACGGGGCGAAAAATGTCGACTTCCGAGCTGCGCGATAACTTGCTGACATTCATCGTGGCAGGCCATGAGACGACTGCTTTAACGCTGTCTTGGGCCTTGTATTTATGCGCCTTCGATCAAGGCGTGCAACAGGCGGCACGCACGGAGGCACAGGCCGTTTTGGGCGGCAATGCGGCCACGCAAGCCGATATTGCAAACCTTCCACTGGTGCGGCAGATCATTGACGAGGCGCTGCGCTTGTATCCACCAGCCGCGTTTTTATCCCGCACCGCGCAGGTCGCGGACGAGCTGTGCGGACGCGAGATCAAAGCCGGTGACACCGTGGTTTTGCCGATTTACGCGCTCCATCGGCACCATATGCTGTGGGATAACCCCGATCAATTCGACCCCGCCAGATTTGCCGACCCCAAAGCGATAGAGCGGTTTTCCTATCTGCCGTTCGGTGACGGGCCGCGGGTGTGCATCGGCGCGAATTTTGCGCTGCAAGAGGCGGTGATTATCTTGGCGACCCTACTGGCGCGGCATCGGTTTTCAGCGGTTGAAGGAAAGGACCCGAAACCCGTGATGATCCTGACATTGCGGCCCGAAGGCGGGGTTTGGCTAAAGGTGGATGCGGCCTGACCGCTGCCCTAATTCGGGGCCGAAACGGGAAAATGTGTAATATAGGAAACGACGCGTCGTTTTCGGTCCATCTGCACGCCAACAAAGGCGGCACAAAGGGGCCACACAGCTTGACAGGCCAATCGGCCTGCGAAACACATCCCGAACGCAAACCACACCAGACTTTGACAGGACCCACCATGCGCAAATACGCCCTAACCGTTACCTGCAGTTCGACCCGCGGGATTGTTGCTGCCATCGCCAATTACCTTGCGGATAGCGGCTGCAATATCACGGACAGCTCGCAGTTTGACGACAAGGAAACCGGCAATTTCTTTATGCGCGTCAGCTTTGAAGCCGATGACGAAGGTGCGGTTGATCTGCCCAAAATCACCGATGGGTTCGTTGCGACGGCCAAGCAGTTCAACATGAACTACGAGTTCCACGACGAGACCCAAAAGATGAAGGTTATCATCATGGTGTCGCGCTTTGGCCATTGCTTGAACGACCTGCTGTATCGCTGGCGCATCGGCGCGTTGCCGATTGATATTGTCGGCGTGATTTCGAACCACATGGATTACCAAAAGGTTGTCGTAAACTACGACATCCCGTTTCACTGCATCAAAGTGACCCCTGCCAACAAACCCGATGCCGAGGCGCGGATTATGGCGGTGGTAGAAGACGCGGGCGCCGATTTGATCGTGCTGGCGCGCTATATGCAGATTTTGTCAGACCAGATGTGCCAAAAAATGTCGGGGCGGATTATCAACATCCACCACTCGTTCCTACCCAGCTTTAAAGGCGCGAACCCCTACAAGCAGGCGTTTCAACGCGGGGTAAAGCTGATCGGCGCGACATCGCATTATGTAACCGCCGATTTGGACGAAGGCCCGATTATCGAGCAAGACACAGTGCGCGTCACACATGCACAATCGCCCGACGATTACGTATCACTGGGCCGCGATGTGGAAAGCCAGGTTCTGGCGCGCGCAATCCATGCGCATATTCACCGCCGCGTGTTTTTGAACGGCAATAAAACGGTGGTTTTCCCTGCATCGCCAGGGTCTTATGCCTCCGAGCGGATGGGCTAATCCGCCCTTAAAAATCATCTTAAGCGCCTACCTCGGCATTGGTGAAAACCGGTGTCGGGGCCGCCTGCCCTGCGGGAATACCGCGGGTGCGGGCTTAAATGCTTTGAAAAAAACTGCCTGCGCTGACCTCATCCAGACTGCCGCGATCAGACTCACCTTGTGATCGACGACGATCGCCCCCCATATCCCGATTATTTTACTAGGTTTATATTGACGCCCCCCTTGCTGGCCGCTATTTCCAGATTATTGCCATTGCAACGAGGACCACCATGACAAAAATCAGAGCTGTTACAGCCCGCAAATGGACCGGGCTTTTGCTGGCCACTACGGCACTTGGTGCAGGCGTAGCCGAGGCGCGAATGGCACCGCTTGCAATGCCGCAGGAGGAGACAGTTTGGCTGGCCCAAGCCGAAGGTGGCGAGGGCGGCGAGGCCGGTGCAGTGGCCGGAGTTGATGTGGACACAGCCTATCTTGTGCGCTTGGCGATTGTTCAAGGGCATCTGATTGCCGCCGAGGCCTTGTACGAAAAGGGCCTGACAGATGAAGCGATTGGACTGTCCTATCACCCCGAGGCCGAGATGATGGACGACGTGCGCCAATCGCTTGCAGCCCATGGGCAAGAAGATTTCACCCCCGCAATGCAGGTATTTTCCGAGTTCATGGAAAGCGGCGCGCCGGCGACCGAGGTGCATGCGGCACTGATCGCGTTTCAGGCAGCGGTTGACGGTGTAATCAACGCAGCGGTACCCGACGCGAAACAGCGTTTTGCCGTAGCGGTGGCGATTTTGAAAGCAGCAGCGGCGGAATATACGGGCAGCATTGAGGGCGGCGCAGTGACGGATATTTTGGCCTATAACGAGGCACAGGCCTTTATTGATGTGGCGCGTGAAATGGTCGGGCAAGCGGGCGGTGATGCCAAGCTGGACGCGCTGGTCGTGCGGGCACTGGCCGCGATGGACCCTTCGGCAGAGGCGTTTGGCATGGCCGACGGCACGTTCACGGCCAATGACCCCGCGATTTTGCTGGGCGTGGCGGCGCGGGTCGAACTCATCGGCTCTCAGGTGCGCTAAGATGTTCTTGGCGATTGAAGGGCTCATCGACCCCGCGACCGTGGCCGTGCTGCGCGAAGAGTCGGCGGCGCTGGCGTTTGAAGACGGCGCAAAAACGGCGGGGCGTTTTGCCCGCGAGGTAAAGGCGAATGACCAAGCAGCTGCCAGCCCTGCCCGCGATGCAGTGCTAGAGGTGGTGACGCGGGCCTTGCAGGCCAACCCGCTGTTTGCGGCGGCAGCGCGGCCAAAGGCCATGACGCCGCTGATTTTATCGCGCTACCGTATGGGGCAAACTTACGGCCTGCATGTTGATGATGCGGTGATGGGCGGCGTGCGGACGGATATTTTCTTTACGCTGTTTTTGTCCGAGCCGGACAGCTATGACGGCGGCGCGCTGATTATTGAGGACAGTCTGGAATCGCGGGCGGTAAAGCTGGCGGCGGGGTCGGTGTTTTTATACCCTTCGACAACGCTGCACAGGGTAGAGCCGGTGACGGCAGGTGAACGTCTGGTTGTTGTAGGATGGGTGCAAAGCCGCATCCGTAGCGCCGAAAAACGTGAGATTTTGTTCGATTTAGACAGGTCGATTGCAGAGCTGCACGCCAGTGCGGGCAAATCAGCGGTGTTTGATACGCTGTGCAAGACACGGTCAAACCTGTTGCGGATGTGGGCCGAAGCGTAGAATGCCTCGCCCCACGTCAGGGTCTTAGTTGAACTTATTATCGCGCGGAAAGCCACGCGGCGCCATGCGACCTGCCGCTGCACGCTTGGCAACCCAATCGTCCAGATTATTCTCAACACGGGTGCGACCGGCTGGGTCTTTCCAGCTGAGCCCCTCGGTCAGGGTAAAGGTGGTGGCATCAGACAGCCCGCCATCCTTGTACTTTTGCAACCTTACACCCTTGCCTTTGGCCATTTCCGGCAGCTCATCCAGTGCAAAAACCAACACTTTGCGGTTTTCACCGACGACGGCAATATGGTCGCCGACCACCGGTTTGCAGACGGCGGTTTTCGCCTCACCGCGCAGGGTCAGCACTTGCTTGCCTGCACGCGTTTGGGCCAGCACCTCATCCGACGGGCAGATAAAGCCATCGCCATCGGTAGAGGCGACAAGCAGTTTGATGCCCGGTTTGTGGATAATCAGGTCGGAAATCTCGGCCTCATTCGGCAAGTCGACCATCAGGCGCACGGGTTCGCCCATGCCACGGCCACCGGGAAGGTTGGCACCCAGAAGGGTATAAAACCGCCCGTTGCTGCCGACCAGAATAAGACGGTCCGTGGTTTCGGCATGGAACATAAAGCGGGCTTCATCGCCGTCTTTGAACTTGATCTCGCCGTCCAATGCCGCGTGGCCTTTCATCGCCCTGATCCAGCCCATATTGGAACAGATCACCGTAATCGGCTCACGCTCGATCATCGCGTCATAAGGCACGTCTTCGACCTCGCCCGCATCGGCAAAGGTGGTGCGACGGGTGCCTTTGGCCCAAGAATGACCAAAGGTTTTTTGCACGTCTTTCAGGTCGGCACTGATGCGAACCCACTGCAAGCGCGGGTTGGCAAGTAGGTCTTCTAGGTCGGCGCGTTCTTTCATCAGGGCGTCACGCTCGGCCATCAACTCCAGTTCCTCAAGCTTGCGCAAGCTGCGCAGACGCATGTTGAGGATGGCTTCGGTTTGCACTTCAGTCAGCTCGCCCTCGGCCTCGGGGGGCGAGACGTAGTCTTTTTCAGACATCGCGCGGGGATGTTTCAGGCCCCAGTTTTCCGACATCAACGCGCGCTTTGGATCGACGTCATAGCGGATGATATCGATCACGCGGTCAAGATTCAGGAAGGCGGTGATAAAGCCCTCAAGCACCTCCAGCCGGTGGTCGATTTTATCCATCCGGTGCTGGCTGCGGCGCAGCAAAACATTGCGGCGATGGTCAAGGAACGCGCGCAGAACTTCTTTCAGGCTGCACACTTTGGGAGTGCGGCCATCAATCAGCGTGTTCATGTTCAGGCTGAAACGCAGCTCTAGATCCGAGTTCTTGAACAGCATACCCATCAGCATCTCAGGGTCTACGGTGCGGACCTTCGGCTCAATAATCAGGCGGATATCATCCGCAGATTCGTCGCGGACATCGCCGAAAATCGGGATTTTCTTGGTAAAAATCAGCTCGGCCAACTTTTCGATCAGCTTGGATTTCTGCACCTGATAGGGAATTTCGGTGACGACGATTTGCCACTGACCACGGCCCAGATCCTCAACCTCCCACCGCGCGCGCAGCCGGAAAGAGCCGCGGCCAGTGCGGTAGGCGTCAAGGATATTGGCACGGGGTTCGACAATAATACCACCCGTCGGAAAATCCGGGCCGGGAACAAATTCGACCAGCGCATCATCGGATATCTCGGGGGTTTCGATCATCGCTTGGCAAGCGTCGATCAATTCATGCAGGTTATGCGGCGGAATATTTGTCGCCATACCCACGGCAATACCAGACGAGCCATTCGCCAGAAGATGCGGGAATGCGGCTGGCATAACAACGGGTTCTTCGAGCGTGCCATCATAATTAGGGCGGTAATCGACCGCGTTTTCGGTCAACCCTTCCATCAGCTTTTCGGCAATCGCGGTCAGACGCGCCTCGGTATAACGGCTGGCCGCAGGGTTATCGCCGTCGATGTTGCCAAAGTTGCCCTGACCTTCAACCAGCGGGTAACGAACGTTGAAATCCTGCGCCAGACGAGCCATCGCATCATAAATCGCCATGTCGCCATGCGGGTGATAGTTGCCCATCACATCGCCCGAAATCTTGGCCGATTTACGGAAGCCGCCAGTTGGCGACAGCTTTAGCTCACGCATCGCATAAAGAATGCGGCGGTGAACGGGTTTTAACCCGTCGCGCGCATCGGGCAGCGCGCGGTGCATGATCGTGGACAGCGCATAGGTCAAATACCGTTCGCCAATGGCGCGGCGCAACGGTTCCGACGTGGTCATCGGCTGAGAGTCTGGGTCATTTGGCGATTTTGTCATGGGCGTTATGTAGTCGGGCGGCGTGGCACGGTCTAGCGGAAAAAACCGGAGTCGGGCGGCGTGGGATTAACGAAATACGACATTGAGGACGTTTCTCGTTTTTTCCCATGGGGAAAAGTGACATAGTGTTGGATAGTAAGATATCGCAGCAGGTCTGCGTATTTATGAATTTGGGTGGGGTTACCATGTTGAAGCTTTTGTCACTTTTGGCAGCGGGTATGTTTTTGACCTTTTTGATCGGGGGAAAAGACTATGGCCAGATGCGGCAAGGCTTGGTCGGGGTGTCGCAAAACCCGGCAGAGCGCCCTGTGTTGCGCCAAGCCAAAGCGGTACCCGCAGCGCCGGCAAAACCAGCCCCCAAAGCTAATGTTAAACTGGCAAGCTCTGCGCCCGCAAAAGCACAACAACCTGCCAAGGCGACATCGACAATCGCAGGCGACTTTGTTCTGAGCGCGCCGGAAAAGGTTGCCGCCGTGAAAGCAGCGCCTGCGCCCGCAGTGCCAGAGACGGCCCCGATTATGTATATCAGCAGCCGCTCGGTGAATGTGCGCCAAGGCCCATCAACCGATTATGAGGTTGTGGGGCGGTTGGTGCGTGCCGAGGCTGTTTCAGTCATCTCCCCGGAGGAAAACGGCTGGGTACGGATCGCGATTGAAGGCGACGGGCTGGAAGGATATATCGCGGCACGCCTATTGTCGGATACAGACCCAAGCGGCAATTGAGCCGCCCGTGGCTTGCCGCTAATGCTATGAAATTCAAATAAAAGAACATCAGAATGACTGCAAAATCCATTCTCATCACCGGTTGTTCATCGGGCATCGGGCTTGATGCGGCGCGAACCTTAAAGACGCGCGGTTGGCGGGTTTTCGCGACCTGCCGCAATGAGGCAGATTGCGAGCGTCTGCGCGGTGAAGGGCTGGAAAGTTTCCGGCTGGATTATGACGATGTAGCCAGCCTAGAAAGCGCCGTCGCCGAAGTTGTGGCGCGGACGGGGGGCAAGTTGGATGCGCTGTTTAACAACGGCGCCTTTGCCATTCCCTGCGCCTATGAAGACCTGCCGCGCGATGCGTTTCGGGCGATTCTAGAGACCAATCTGATTGGCTATCACGACCTGACCTGCCGTGTTTTGCCGATTATGCGGGCGCAAGGGCATGGGCGAATCGTTAACAATTCGTCGATTCTGGGGATGGTCGGCTATCGCTGGCGTACCGCCTATGTGGCGACAAAATTTGCGCTGGAAGGCATCACCGATGTGCTGCGGCTGGAATTGCGCGGCACGGGAATCTACCCGATTCTGATTGAACCAGGCCCGATCACGACGAAATTTCGCGACAATTCAGCCATTCAGTTCAAACGTTGGATAAAGTGGGAAACCTCGCCCCGCCGTGCCGAATATGCCGAGGTGATTGCGCGGTTTGAAAATACCACAGGGCCGGATAGGTTTGAGCTGCCTGCAAGCGCGGTGACGGACAAGCTGATCCATGCGCTGGAAAGCCCGCGACCAAAAGCCCGCTATTATGTGACGCTGCCAACCCATATTATGGGGATCGCGCGGCGGATTTTGCCGGTTTGGGCGCTGGACCGGTTGCTGGCAGGCGGAAAACGGGCCTAGGCGTCTTTTCCTTTGCTTTTCCGGCGCGCGCGCTTAGATGCGCTAGAAACCTAAAGGGGCTTTGCCATGCTGAACGATCCGCTTTTTATCATCGCCGCGATTGCCTGCCTTGTTGTTCTTGTCATCTTGATGCTGGGAATCGGCAGCTTTGGCAAAGGCGGTGAAGGCGCTGCAAAACGGTCAAACAAACTGATGCGCTACCGTATCTATGCGCAGGCGGCGGCCGTGGCACTGATTGTGCTGTTTGTCTGGTTGCGTAATATGGGAGCGCAGTGATGGTCGTTTTATCAAAAATATATACCCGCACGGGCGACAAGGGCGAAACCGCATTGGGCAACGGCGACCGCGTCGCTAAGCACAGCCTGCGCGTTGCGGCCTATGGCACGGTTGATGAAACCAACGCCACGATTGGGCTGGCGCGGTTGCACAGCACGGGCGATATGGATGCAGCCCTTGCGCGGGTGTCAAATGACATGTTCGATTTAGGGGCCGATCTTTGCACGCCTGACCGCGAAAATGACTCAAGCGCCGAATATCCCCGCTTGCGGATCATTGATGCGCAGGTAAACCGGCTTGAGGCCGAGATTGACGCAATGAACGCCAATCTGACCACGCTGCGCAGCTTTATTTTGCCCGGTGGCACGGCACTGGCCGCGCAGTTGCACCTGTGCCGGACGGTATGCCGACGCGCCGAGCGCCTGACGGTAGAGCTGGCGGGCGTTGAAGATGTGAACCCGGCGGCAGTGAAATACCTGAACCGTTTGTCAGATTGGTTTTTCGTGGCGGGGCGCATTGCCAACAATGACGGCAAGGATGACGTGCTATGGGTGCCGGGGCTGACGCGGTAAATTGCCGCGCCGTGCCAAATTCGTGCAGGTTTTGGCAGCAATCGAGAAACGCGGCGTCTGTTGTCGCTAACATGACGATTTTGGCCTGTTTTTCCGCGACGCAAGATTATATCAAAACAAGGTAAGTTTACGGGGCTTGCCGCCCCCCACCCAACCAAGGAGTCCGCGCCAATGAAGGTTCTTGTGCCTGTCAAACGTGTGATCGACTATAACGTGAAAGTTCGTGTGAAAGCGGATGGCAGCGGTGTTGATCTTGCCAATGTCAAAATGTCGATGAACCCGTTTGACGAGATTGCCGTTGAACAGGCGATCCGCTTGAAAGAAGCGGGGACCGTTGACGAGATTATCGTCGTCTCAATCGGCGTAAAGCAAGCGCAAGAAACGCTGCGCACGGCGCTGGCGATGGGGGCGGACCGCGCGATTTTGATCGTGGCGTCCGACGACGTACATAACGATATCGAACCGCTGGCCGTGGCAAAGCTGTTGAAAGCCGTTGTCGATGCCGAAGCGCCGGGCTTGGTGCTCTGCGGCAAGCAAGCGATCGACAATGACATGAACGCAACAGGCCAGATGTTGGCGGCGTTGCTGGGCTGGTCGCAGGCGACTTTTGCATCCGAGTTGGCGATTGAAGGCGATAAGGCCGTGGTCACCCGCGAAGTCGACGGCGGTTTGCAGACGATCACCGTGGCAATGCCAACGGTGGTGACAGTGGACCTGCGTTTGAACGAACCACGCTATGCCTCTTTGCCTAACATCATGAAAGCAAAGAAAAAACCTATGGACGAAAAAACGGCTGCGGATTACGGCGTAGACGTGACGCCGCGCCTGACCGTGCTGAAAACCGTGGAACCTGCGGGCCGCAAAGCCGGTATCAAAGTGGCATCGGTCGATGAGCTGATTGCGAAACTTAAAGACGAAGCGGGGGTTATCTGATGGCTGTTCTTCTTCTAGGTGAAGTCACCGATGGCGCGTTGAACGTGGATGCGACCGCCAAGGCGGTAAAAGCGGCTGGTGTTTTGGGCGACATAACAGTGCTCTGCGCGGGGGCCTCGGCTGCCGCAGCGGCAGCAGAAGCTGCAAAAATATCGGGTGTTTCCAAGGTGCTCTGCGCTGAGGATGCGTCCTTGGGCCACCGTTTGGCAGAACCAACGGCGGCGCTTATCGTGTCTTTGGCGGGTGATTATAGCCATATTTTGGCACCTGCGACGACCGATGCGAAAAACGTGCTGCCACGCGTCGCGGCGTTGTTGGATGTGATGGTCATTTCCGACGTTACCGCGATTATCGATGCCGATACTTTTGAACGCCCGATCTATGCGGGCAATGCCGTCCAAACCTTGAAATCATTGGACAAAATCAAGGTGGGTTCGATCCGGACTGCAAGCTTTGACGCAGCCGAAATGGGCGGCGCTGCCGCGGTGGAAACTATTGGTGCGACGGCTGACCCAGCGCTGTCGTCTTGGGTTGAAGACAAGGTGGCGACATCTGACCGGCCAGAGCTTACAAGCGCAGGCATCGTTGTGTCTGGCGGCCGTGGCGTAGGCTCGCAAGCCGACTTCGCGCTGATCGAAAAGCTGGCAGACAAGCTGGGCGCAGCCGTTGGTGCGTCACGCGCAGCCGTTGACAGCGGTTACGCGCCGAACGATTGGCAAGTCGGCCAAACCGGTAAGGTTGTCGCACCTGATCTGTATGTTGCCATCGGGATTTCTGGCGCAATTCAACACCTTGCAGGCATGAAAGACAGCAAAATCATCGTCGCCATCAACAAAGATGAAGAGGCGCCGATTTTTCAAGTTGCTGATTATGGGCTGGTTGCCGATCTGTTTACGGCAGTGCCTGAACTGGTTGAAAAGCTGTAAATCTGTCCAAGTGGCTAGGAAAAGGGCACCCCAATCGGGTGCCCTTTTTGTTAAGCGCTTGTCAGCCTTGGAAGCGCATTGGCGATCGCAATCGCGACCTCCCGATGCGCAATTGGACCAGGTACGTTGGCCGCGCAAATGCGTTCCATAGGGCCAAAGGACATATTTCCAACCCCTTCGGCAATAGCATCATGGCTTAGCACCACCTCAAGATAAGCAGTGACCTGACTGCGCAACGCCTCAATCATCCCTGCGTTGACCAAGACCGTTGCATCATAGGGTGAGACAGCTACAGCGGCCTGCTTTGGCGGCGAGTCGCCCATCCACAGCAGCAACGTTGGGCTCTTCACCGCGCGTAGCAATTGCGCCATGCGCTGCGCCCATGTGGCTTGCAACGCGGCAGCCACCTTCACAAACCGATGCGGCGATGCTTGAAACAGGCTTTGCAGCATGTGTCGCGTAAAATGAAACTCTGAAAAATCCACCTCAGGATATAGGTTTTGCAACTCCGGGCTAGCCCGTAAAAACCGGTCATTTCGCCGCGGATGCACAGTGTAATAGCGATTGGACAGGTTCTGCGCACCAACCACCTGCACCACGGTCAACACAGCCCCCGAGGCAATTTCCAACACCTCGGGCGCGTTCAAAAACACGTCCGGCCCCGCATTCATTAGGCCAAGGTTCACGACTCCGCGCCCCCCAATCTCTTCTAAAACCTTGGCAAAAGGGTTTTGAACAAATTTCCCATAGGTCTCGGTACCGCCAATGGCAGCTATATATGGCCTCGCAAACCCTTTTTTGGGCCCACGAAACACGAGTTTTGACGCACCATATTGGCACGGATAATAGTCGAGCGACCCCTCGCCCGAATAAGCATAGGTCATTGCACCCACCCCATTTTTTAACACCCGAGATTGAGATTGGCGGATATATCTTACGAAACTGCTAAATTCGGCATTTGCATTGAATTGTCGGCAGTCTTAGGAATTTCCGCGAAAACAGTGCTTGGTCTTGCGCCTTCCCCCAGTGCGGGCATATGGTTTGCCCAATTCAGATGCAGGAGAATGGGCGCATGGAAATCAAGTCGGTTGGGATCGTTGGTGCGGGCCAAATGGGCAGCGGGATTGCGCATGTCTTTGCTTTGGCGGGCTATGACGTGTTGATGACCGACATCAGCCAAGACAGCCTAAACAAAGCCTTGGCGCTGATTGACCGCAACATCGAACGGCAAGTGACCAAAGGCAAAACCTCGGCTGCCGATAAGGCGGCGGCGATGGGGCGGATCAAGACCACCCTGAAACTGGCCGATTTGGGGCCACTGGACCTGATTATTGAAGCGGCAACCGAACGTGAGACAGTTAAACAGGCGATTTTCGACGACCTGCTGCCACATCTGAAGCCGCATACGATTTTGACGTCGAACACGTCATCCATTTCGATCACGCGGCTGGCCAGTCGCACCGACCGACCGGAAAAGTTTATGGGGTTTCACTTTATGAACCCGGTGCCAGTGATGCAGCTGGTGGAATTGATTCGGGGCATCGCGACCGATCGTCCGACCTATGACACGCTGATGGCTGTCGTTGAAAAACTAGGTAAAACTGCCGCCAGCGCCGAGGATTTTCCAGCCTTCATCGTGAACCGCATCTTGATGCCGATGATAAATGAAGCCGTTTATACCCTGTACGAGGGCGTGGGCTCGGTCAAATCGATCGACGAATCGCTGAAACTGGGCGCAAATCACCCGATGGGGCCGCTTGAATTGGCCGATTTCATCGGGCTTGATACCTGCTTGGCCATTATGAACGTGCTGCATGACGGGCTGGCCGACACGAAATATCGGCCCTGTCCGCTGTTGACCAAATATGTTGAGGCGGGCTGGCTGGGCCGCAAAACCCAACGCGGTTTTTATGATTATCGCGGCGAGGTGCCGGTTCCGACGCGCTAGATTAGAAGTCTTCGCCGAACAGGTTTTGAACCAACTGGTCCAAGGCCTCTAGCAAAGCATCGGCCTGCGCGCCCGAGGTTTTTACCAAAATCTCGGACCCGCGCGCGGCCCCCAGCATCAGCAAACCCATAATCGAATCGCCTGACACTGACATCCCGTCTTTGGATACCTCGGCCGTGGCGTCAAACGCCTCGGCCACCTCGACAAACTTTGCAGAGGCGCGGGCGTGAAGCCCTTTTTCGTTAATGATTTTAAGGCGTCGTTCGGTCATAGCCATTTCCCCCATCGCCTAAATCAAAGCAATTTATATATTTCCGACCAGCATCCAATGCCAAAGCCACAGCGTCTTCGACTGCCAATTGCCGAGATTTGGCCAGCTTTATCAGCAGCGGAAGATTGGCACCAAACAAAATGCGGCGATTGCGCCCACAACAGGCCATTAGTGACAAATTAGAGGGCGAACCACCGAACATATCGGTCACAACAACAACGCCGCCCCCGGTATCAACCTTGTCAGCGGCGTCGCAAATTTCGGCCTGTTTTTCGGCGCGATCATGATCTTCCTCAATCGCCACAGCGATCATGTCTTGTTGCTTTCCGACGACGTGTTCAACCGCCGCAAGATATTCGCGCGCCAGCCCCCCATGGGCCACGATGACAATACCGATCACCCGTTTTCACCCTGCCCCATTTGCCGACAGCACAGCCGCCTTGCGTTCCATTTCCCGATGTCGTTTTGCCACTGGCCAGCCAGCCTCTGCAAGCCTGACTGCGATAATTTCCGTAATGGCAACCGAACGGTGTTGCCCGCCCGTACAGCCAAAGCCGATCGCGAGGTGGGTTTTACCCTCATCCAGCTGTGCCGGCAGCAGAAAAAGGATCAAATCTGTTACCTTGCCAAGAAATTCAGAAAAACGTGGGTCTTCGGCGATGTAATCGACCACTGCGGCGTCACGGCCATCCATTTCGCGTAGACCAGCATCCCAATGCGGATTGCGCAAAAAGCGGCAATCAAAAACCATATCAATACCGCGCGGCACCCCTCGCTTGTACGAAAATGACTGCAATGAAACCGCAAGTTTGGCATCCTGAGCCGAGCCGAACCACTGCGCAATTTCGGCGCGCAGGTCATGCGGCGACATTTCGGTCGTCTCAATCAAGTGATCCGCGCGCACTTTGATCGGGGCCAACAGGTCCACCTCACGCGCAATCCCGATGAGCGGCGTGCCATCGGGGGCCAAAGGATGCCTGCGACGGGTTTGCGAAAAGCGACGGATCAACTCATCCTCGGCGCAATCCAGATAAATCACGTTCAGCGATACACGCGGATCAACGGTGAGTTTGTCAATCAGCGCAATCAAGGCGGTGGCGTTGAAATCACGGTTGCGCGCGTCAAGACCCAAGGCGATCGGGCGACCCAGATTGTCGCCTTCAATCAAGCGCGGCACGAGCGACAAAGGGATGTTGTCGATAACTTCATAGCCCATATCTTCAAGCGCGTTTATCGCCGTGCTGCGGCCAGCCCCAGACGGGCCGGTAACCAGCACTATGCGATGCTCAAAGATCTGATTGGTTTTGGTCATATGAAGCCGTCAATCCACCCGTTTTGTTCGCAGAAACTGCAATATCCCAAAAGGAAAGTGGCGGGATGTGGAGCCGAATACAAGGTCAATCGGCACACCCAGCAGATCAAGTTGCCGTTTTGGCGGCAACCGCTCGGTTTCGGTTTGGCTTAGGTCAACAATCAGGATGATTGGTGCGAAGTCCTGTCGCGTTGCCGCCAGAATACCAATACCGCGCGCCTCAATCTTGCCAGCAATTTGCGCGGGACAACTTGCCACCAAGTCATTGCCTTGCCTGACAAGATGCGTTCGATCATCCGCGACCAAAAGGGCACCATAGGCCATCAGCTCCAGCCCAAGCGCAGATTTCCCCGCGCCAGACGGCCCAAGAATCAGCAGGCCGCGCCCTTGTAGGGCCACACATGTGCCATGCACGATTTGCGGTGGCACTGCGCTAGCCGTCATCCGTGGCTCCAATTGGGTCTGGTTGCAATTTTAGATTGGCAAGCCAACGACAAAACGCGCACCCAATGGTTCAGACGTGGCATCGGCAGAGGTGGGATGAATGTTTTCAGCCCAAATCACACCACCATGCGCCTCGACGATCTGCTTAGAGATGGCGAGGCCTAGCCCAGAATGATCGCCAAATTGCGCGACAGGGCGTTCCGAATAAAAGCGCTTGAAGACCTTGGTCAGCGCCTGTTCGGGAATGCCGGGGCCAGTATCTTCGACCACCACAAGCACACGGTTTTCACGCCGCCGCGCCCAAACACGCACCGCATCGCCCTCGTCACAAAAGGATACCGCATTGGTGATAAGGTTCACAAAGACCTGTGCCAACCGCCCCTCTAGCCCAGCAATCACAATCGGATCTGCGGGCAAATCAATGATAAAATCGACACCTTTTTTCTTGGCCTGTTCGCCAAGATAGTCGGACAAATTTCGCAGTGTTTTGATAAGGTTGAACTCTTCTTCTTCTTCTTTCACCAGTTCACTATCAAGACGCGAGGCGTTGGAAATATCGCTGACCAATCGGTCTAGCCTGCGGACATCATGCTCAATCACATCAAGCAGCTTTTCGCGCTGATCCTCACGTTTTGCCACCCGCATCGTACCCACAGCCGAGCGAAGGCTGGCCAGCGGGTTTTTGATTTCATGGCTGACATCGGCTGCAAATTGTTCATTCGCGTCGATCCGGTCATACAGGGCTGCAACCATGCCGCGCATCGCGACGGAAAGGCGGCCAATTTCGTCTGGGCGCGCAGCAAGATCGGGAATACGCACACGGCCCGGCGCCATTTTGCGGGCATCGCGGTCACGGCCCAATTCGGCAGCGGCTGCCAGATCGGACAACGGGTTAGCGATGGTCGAGGCAAGCACGAGACTGAGGCCGATCGATACCAACAATGCAATGACGAACATCTGCAACACTTGCTCTCGCTCATGCCGGACAAGGCGGTCGATCTCACCTTCGGCCGAGGTCAAGGCAACCACGCCCAGAACCTCGCCCGCATTCCAGATCGGCGTGGCGACAGAAAACAAGGTGCCCCCAGCAGAGTCTTTGGCCATGTTCGAGCTGGTATTCCCAGCCAAAGCTGCTTGGAAGCCGCTAAGAGCGAGGCTTTCAGAATTTACCTTGACCTGCCCTAGTTCGGGGCCAGACAGCACACCGGAAACAAGGTCCCAAACCGAATTCAGAAACCCCGTGATAAGCGTCGAATCCGGCCTGGAACTGCCTTGCGGAAGGGCGCGGCCCTTACCCTCTTGGGCTGCGATCACCTGACCGTTTTTGTCAAACACAAACGCATCGACCCCCGGCCCGATGGTGACATTGGCGAGCGTTTTCGCAACATCAATGCCCGCCGGGTCGTTCAACGATGCCGCCGCAAGGTTGGGAAGTTGCGTTTCAAACACATCCGCAACCAGCTCGGCCTCGGTCACCAAACCTTGCTCGCGCTGGGTGACCAAACTATCGCGAAACGGGTTCATAAACAGAACGCCTGCCACCAAAATCACCAAGGCCATCATATTGAAAATTATGATCTTTCTGGCCAAAGGTGACTTGTTCAGCGCGACAATACCACGCCGTCCGCGAAAGCCCCGCAGCTCTGGTTCGACCAGATCTTCGGGGGCAGTCCAATCTTCGCCCAGAAGCACGTCACCGCTATTACGGTTTTTGACGGGCGGGCGGGCAATATTTTTTGTGATTTGCGGCGCTGTTGTCATGGCAAGGCGTCACTCTTCATTATAGCGATAGCCGATGCCATACAGTGTTTCGATGGCCGAAAAGTCATCATCTGCCGTCCGCATTTTCTTGCGCAAGCGTTTGATATGGCTGTCGATTGTGCGATCGTCTACATAAACTTGGTCGTCATATGCCACATCCATCAACTGATCGCGGCTTTTCACAAAACCAGGGCGTTGCGCCAGCGCTTGGAGAAGCAAAAACTCGGTCACAGTCAGCGAGACTTCGTTGCCCTTCCAGGCCACGGCATGGCGCAATGGGTCCATCCGCAGATTGCCGCGTTCCATCACTTTGGTTTCTTCGGTGACGGCCACTTCCTCGGTGGTAATCGCCTCTTGCCGACGCAAAAGCGCGCGGATGCGTTCGACCAAAAGCCGCTGCGAAAACGGCTTTTTCACATAGTCGTCGGCGCCCATCCGCAGGCCCAAAACTTCGTCAATCTCATCATCTTTAGAGGTCAGAAAGATGACCGGCATCGCCGATTTTTGGCGCAAACGCTGCAACAAATCCATGCCATCCATGCGTGGCATTTTAATATCCAGAACGGCCATATCGGGCAGCCTGCGGTTGAAGGCATCCAGCGCGGATTGGCCATCATTGTAGGTTTCAACTTCGAAACCCTCTGCCTCCAGAGTCATCGAAACCGACGTCAGAATGTTTCTGTCGTCGTCCACAAGGGCGATCCTTGACATGGGTATTTTCCCTATACTGCTCATTATATTTTTTCCTATTTGCACTTTTTTGCGCCAAAGAATCAACTGCAATCTGCGAATCACCCGTCAAGACCCCTTCAGATGACAACAAAAAGCCGAATGAATGACTAATTTGCCTCAGTAAGGTCACAGAGCGGCCGCAGGAGGGGGTATCGCTAAGTCACCCCAAAGATGCGGAGGGCGATTTGGTTGCGCTAACGTTCAACTGGTTGCGCTAACTGTGCTAATGCGACCTATTCCAATCCTAAAACGCCGTGCTATAGCCGAATTGTCGGCCTCGGCTCCGGGGGCGACCAGAGTGCGGTTTGAGGGTCGCACCCTGCATAATAAACCCAAAACTTGTCGCATCATCGGCATCGGGAGCTTGCACTAGATGAACACAGGACGCGTTAACCCAAGCCATACGCTTGAAAATCAAGGCATTACCGGGCTGGGAACAGTTCATTATAACCTGATCGAACCCGCATTGATTGAGGCCGCCATTGCCGGCGGCGAAGGTAAGCTAGGTATAGGCGGGGCATTCCTCGTTTCAACCGGGCAGTTTACAGGCCGTTCGCCCAAGGACAAATTTGTAGTCCGCACCCCTTCGGTTGAAAACACGATTTGGTGGGAAAACAATGCGCCGATGGCGCCAGCGGCGTTTGACCTGCTGCGTGCCGATATGCTGGCGCATATGAAGGGCCGCGATTATCACGTGCAGGATTTGTACGCAGGCGCCGACCCAGAGCACCGTTTGGACGTGCGCGTGGTGGCCGAGCTGGCATGGCACGGGCTGTTCATCCGCCATTTGCTGCGCCGCCCTGACCGCGCCGAGCTTGACAGCTTTGTGCCGGAATGGACGATCATCAACTGCCCGACGTTCAAGGCTGATCCTGCGCGCCACGGCTGCCGCAGCGAAACCGTAATCGCGATGAACTTTGACGCAAAAGAAATTCTGATCGCCAACACCGAATACGCGGGCGAGAATAAGAAGTCTGTCTTTACCTTGCTGAACTATCTTCTGCCCGAAAAGGGTGTGATGGCGATGCACTGCTCGGCCAACCACGCGGTTGATGACCCTGATGATGCGGCCGTGTTTTTCGGCCTGTCGGGTACGGGCAAGACCACCCTGTCGGCCGACCCTGCCCGCACGCTGATTGGCGATGACGAACATGGATGGTCGGACAAAGGCACCTTCAACTTTGAGGGTGGCTGCTACGCCAAGACTATCAACCTGAGCGCCGAGGCAGAGCCGGAAATCTTTGCGACCACGCACCGTTTTGGCACTGTTGTCGAAAACATGGTCTATGATCCCGAAACGCTGGAGCTGGATTTTGAAGATGACAGCCTGACGGCGAACATGCGTTGCGCCTATCCGCTGGAAGCGATCTCAAACGCCTCGGCAACAGGGTTGGGTGGGCATCCGAAAAACATCATCATGCTGACCTGTGATGCGTTTGGCGTGCTGCCACCGATTTCCAAGCTGACGCCAGCGCAGGCGATGTATCACTTCCTGTCGGGCTTTACGTCGAAAGTTGCTGGCACAGAACGTGGCGTGACCGAGCCAACACCGACATTTTCAACATGTTTCGGTGCGCCATTCATGCCACGCCGCCCCGAGGTTTACGGCAAGCTGTTGCAAGCCCAGATCGCACAGCATGGCGCGACATGCTGGCTGGTGAACACCGGCTGGACTGGTGGCGCCTATGGCACGGGGTCGCGTATGCCGATCCGCGCAACGCGGGCTCTGCTGACGGCAGCACTTGACGGGTCACTGGCCCAAGGCGAATTCCGCCGCGACCCGAACTTTGGGTTTGAAGTGCCCGTGTCGGCCGATGGTGTGGCCGATGTGTTGCTGGACCCACGCCGCACATGGTGTGACACGGCGGCCTATGATGCCCAAGCGGCCAAGCTGGTGCAGATGTTTGCCGATAACTTTGGCCAATATGTGCCTTATATCGACGAAGATGTGAAAGCTGCGGCGATCTAAAAACTCTGGGGGGCTGCTTGGCCCCCCATCTGGTGCCTAAAGACCAATTGCGCGGCGTATCAAATTCAGCCCCGCCAACACCAGCAACACTTGGGTACAGCGGCGAAACAGCACCTGATCCAAGCGGTTGCCAACCTGCATCCCAATTACCATTCCTGCAACGGCCGGCATCACCAGAAACGCCGAAAACGCCGTAGTGCTGGCCGTCAGCACGCCCGAATTCAGATGCGCCGACAGCAGCATCACCGAGCCCAGCAAAAAAATCACCCCCTGCACCCGCAGCATTTCCACCTTTTCGACGCCGATCGACATCAGATACACAATCAGCGGCGGCCCCCAAACGCCTGACACCCCGCCATAAAGCCCGGCAACAATGCCCAAGCCACATTCGGCGCGGCCCTGATGTTCAAGCTTGATCGCAAGGTTGCGGCCCATCAGTTGCAGCGCTGCATAAGCTGTGATTGGCACCCCAAGCAGCAGCAAAAACACAGGCTGCGGGATGTCGCGCACAAATTGCGCCGAAACGGCGATGAACAGCACCGTTGCCACCAAAAAGCGCCAGTATTTGCAGACCGAGCCCCAAAAAGCAGCAGGTCCTTGGCGGAAGGCTTGGCTTAAATTGGTCACCAAGGTGGGCAAAATAAGGCCCGAGAGCGCGAGTTCAGGCGACAGGAAAGATGAAAACGCCGAGATCATAATCATCGGCATCGCGAAACCGACAGCGCCTTTGACAAATCCCGCAAAAAGCGTAACGCCGACGACAAGCCAAAACACGGGCTCTGACAGCCCAGCCATTACAAATTCCATCACGTTTTCCTTGTGTTTTCTTCGCTATAGCCGCATTTCAGAGCCCCTGCAGCAAAAACTCACCCGCGACACAATCGGTCGAATTAAACCTAAATATTGAAATCTTGTTGCGCTGCAGGTGCAAAGGCTTTAAAACCTTCGCAAGTGCAGCAATTAGCCGAAAGAGGGATTCCGCCATGGCCCATGATGGACAAGTTTTTGCCGAAACCGACAACCCTATCCTAACCGATCTGTTGGGCCTGACCGAGGGTGTTTTGCCCGAAGTGACCGGCCTTTTTGAACAAGGCCGCGAGGCATTGCGCGGTTTGGTCACTGTCAACGGCAAGGTTTCCGCCGCCGCGATGGAGGCGAACCAGTTTTCGGCGCATGTGCTCAGCTGGCTTGCGACCTATTCAGAAAGCCTAGTGCAGCTGCACGCTTGGGCGGCCAAACTGAGCCAGTCGGGTGCTTTTGGCGATATGGAACGCCTGTTGCTGCAAATCGGCTTTGGTGAATATCTATCGCAGCTTTCGGGCGGCATTCCGATGTCTCAAGGTGAAATTGCGCGGCTTGCCGATTTGGGCTTGTCGTGGGTGCCGGGGGATGCGGCGGCGCGCCTTATCGCGCATGGCAACACGCAGGCGGCGCGCACGCGGTTGGTGGCCTTAATGCAAGACAACCACGGCCGCGCGACCTTTGGCGCCACCGGTTTGGACGAAGAGCTGGAGATGATCCGCGACCAGTTCCGCCGTTTTGCCGATGAGGAAGTCGTGCCGCACGCGCATGGCTGGCACATGCGCGATGAGCTGATCCCGATGGATATCATCGAAAAGCTGGCCGAAATGGGCGTGTTTGGCCTAACAATTCCCGAAAATCTGGGCGGGTTCGGGCTGTCTAAGGCATCGATGGTCGTGGTCAGTGAAGAACTTTCGCGCGGCTACATCGGCGTGGGATCGCTGGCGACACGGACGGAAATTGCGGCCGAGTTGATTTTGTGCGGCGGTACCGATGCGCAAAAAGAACAATGGCTGCCCAAGCTGGCCAGCGGTGAGATTTTGCCTACAGCCGTGTTCACCGAACCTAACACAGGGTCGGATTTGGGCTCTTTGCGCACGCGGGCGGTAAAGGATGGCGACGATTGGTCTGTGACAGGTAATAAGACATGGATCACCCATGCCGCCCGCACCCAAGTGATGACCCTGCTGGCGCGGACCGACCCAGACACCACCGATTATCGCGGGCTGTCGATGTTTCTTGCCGAAAAAGAGCCAGGAACCGATGCCGTGCCCTTTCCCACCCCCGGCATGACGGGCGGTGAGATTGAGGTGCTGGGCTATCGCGGCATGAAAGAATACGAGCTGGCCTTTGACGGCTTTGCGGTAAAGGGCGAAAACCTGCTGGGCGGCGTGCCGGGCCAAGGGTTCAAGCAACTGATGCAGACTTTCGAGTCTGCCCGCATCCAAACCGCCGCACGCGCCATCGGGGTGGCACAGAATGCGTTAGAGGTCGGTATGCAATACGCCATTGACCGCAAGCAGTTTGGCAAATCGCTGATCGCATTCCCGCGCGTTTCGGGTAAGCTGGCGATGATGGCGGTTGAAGTGATGATCGCCCGGCAGCTCACCTATTATTCCGCGTGGCAAAAAGACCATGACAAACGCTGCGACCTAGAGGCTGGCATGGCCAAGCTGCTGGGCGCACGGGTGGCATGGGCTGCGGCCGATAACGCCTTGCAAATCCATGGCGGCAACGGCTTTGCGCTGGAATATCAGATCAGCCGCATTCTGTGTGACGCACGGATTTTGAACATTTTTGAAGGCGCCGCCGAAATTCAGGCGCAGGTCATCGCGCGGCGTTTGCTCGACTAGCGGTCCTCTGGCAGCAGCCGCCCGTGTGAGGGGCGGCTGCTGCCCAAGCGTGGGTGCATTTTGCCTGCAACACCCATGCAGCCCACCATTGCCAGCCCTGCCACGGCGAACACGCCCGGCAGCGGTGCCACCAGCAGCACAAGCCATGCCGCGCCGGGCGTCAGTATCCCCGAGACATCGCGAAAACTGGAGTAAATGGCGGCCATCTCGGTGCGCTCGGACGGTTTCACGGCCATCAGAAACGGCAGCCCGCCGACGACATCCAACACCACAAGCATCACCGACCCGGCCATCATAAAACCGACGGCGGCCCAAGGCAAAGACGAAGCAACAAGCGCCGAGGCGATGAAGGCCGCAGCGCAAAGCGCAAACGCCCCTTGGACCGAACGGCGCACGGACAGCCGTGTGGCAACGCGCAGCATCAAGGGCGTAACGAATAGCAAGGCATTGGACAGCGACAACGCGATCCCACCAACCTTATCGCCCAAACCTGCCTCGATACAAAAGATTGGCAGATAGACCACATAGACCCACCAACCGCAGGACCGGATAACGGCAAACATCCACCCTGCGATCAGCCGAGGCTGAGCGAAAAACCGGCCCAGAAAGGCCAAGGGGTTGGTGGCAGGGCGGCGGGCGCGGCTGATTTGCTTGCCATTGCCCAGCCGCAAAACCCAAAACGTCGTTAGCAATACCAATGCAAGCCCGCCTGCCGCCAAAAACGGCAACGGCGCCCACACCTCACGCAGCCACACCCCCAGCAAGGGGCCAATCGCCCAAGGTGCTGCTGCAAAGACCATGTTCATCGACTGCGCCTTACCAAGGTTTGATCGGTCGATATAATCCAGCACATAGGCATTGAAACACACAAACGTGGTCGCCGTCGCCCCCGCGTTCGCCATCAGTGCCAGCGGCACCGTGACAGCACTGCCATGAACCGCCAGCGCGGCTCCAAGAATATACAGCAGCGTCCCCAGCGTATACATCCAACGGCGCGGAATATAGCGGGTGCCCCAAGGCACCATCAGCCCAAGGCACAGCGATGCCAGCCCTGCGATGAAATACACTTGGCTGACCGATTCCGCACTGCCCAAAGCATCGTATACTGTCAGCGGCATGGCCGAGATCAGCATCCCCCGCACCGATGCATCCAACCCCGCCAGCAGCGCAAAATGCTGCACCTTCGGCACTGGGCTGTGGCGCAGCAGAACCGGAATATACTTGTTCGCCATAGGTGCACAGGTCCTTTGTCTTTGGCCCTTACTGCGCCTGTTAGGGCTGCGGCGTCTTTACTCTACGCGACAGTTCACGTCGAAAACGACACACGGTGGCGCAAATGGTGTTTGTTAGCGCTGTTGGTCCGGGGTCCGGGCGGCAAGCAGCCCAAGCAGGCGGATCCGCGCCTCGGGCAAAGGGCGGTCATTTAGACCAGCCAATTCTCGGCCAAGGAAATGGCCGGTGATGGCAAGGCCTTGGGCAATCTCGGGGCGCGAGGCAGGCCCCTGCCCCATCAGGCATTGCGGCAAAGGCAACAGCCGGTCGGCCCAATCGCCCGCACCATCACGGCTAACCGCGCGTCCGGTTTTAGGGCTAACATAGGCCAGATCATCACGGTTGCCGGTAACCGCACAACGCGACAGGTCAAGACCAAAGCCCAATTCCTCTAGCAAGGTCATTTCCCAGCGCAGATAGATCGCGGGCCAGTCGGGGTCATATTCAACGGCGGCCAACAGCGCCATTGTGGCACGCCACAAGGCTTGATGCGCCACACGTTCAGGCAAAGCCACCCGCAGCATCGCGCAAATCGCATTCAGGCCGGCAAGGCCAAGCCGATCCCCCAACAGGCCTGCACGGCTTTGCAAAGGTTCAACAGAGTAGCTGCCGATATGGTCCTCAAGCCGCGCACGCCATGTCACGGCAAGCTGCGTTCCGGGCTGCATCGTGGCGGCCTGTTTGCGCGAGGCACCACCGCGTACCACGCCTGCGTGGCGGCCATGATGGGCGGTAAACACCTCTATGATCGCGGACGCCTCACCATGCGGGCGCATGGCAATCAGCACCCCTTCATCTTGCCAATCCATTAGCTGATTATTGCAAGCGCGGCACTAGTCCGCCAGCCCTTCTTCTTCCAACAAATGCCGCCCCGCGCGGTCCTCGACCTCGATCACCCACAGATCAGGGTCAAACTGGCGCTGGCGGGCAATGGCGGCGTCAACGTCCGGCTCGACCCCCTCAGCCAAAACCACCCAAGCCCGCGCCCCCGACAACAGATCAAAGCTACGCTGATACGCACCGGCTGTGCCATCAAGCGGCGCTTGTTTCACCAAAACAGCCCCCGCAGTCGCGTCGCCATGCGCGGTGATAAAGGCAGGAATACCGGCCAACTCTAGCCGCCGCAGATACGCCTTGACCCAAAAATCTGCTGTCAGCCGCGCGCCCATGCCCCACCTATCATCTGTTCAAAAATATCCTCGCCGAAGGCATGGCCCTTGCCAAGGGCCAATCAGTTTCCGTCTTTGAACTCCAGCCCCATTTCGGAATAGCGCTCCGGTTCTTCCAACCAGTTCGGACGCACTTTAACCTGAAGGAACAGGTGCACAGGGCGGCCCAAAAACTCCATGAGATCGACCCGCGCCGCTTGGCCAACCGATTTGATGGTTTCGCCCTTATTGCCCAGAACGATGCCTTTGTGACCATCGCGTGCGACATAGACAAGCTGGTCAATGCGGGTCGAGCCATCCTTGCGGTCTTCCCATTTCTCGGTTTCCACGGTCAGCTGATAGGGCAACTCTTCGTGCAAACGCAGGGTCAGCTTTTCGCGCGTGATTTCGGCGGCGATCATGCGCATCGGCAGGTCGGCAATTTGATCTTCGGGATAGAACCACGGACCTTCTGGCAACTCACCCGCCAGCCATTCGCGCAGCTTATCAACGCCGTACCCTTTTTCAGCCGAGATCATAAAGGTTTCGGCAAAAGGAAACGCCTCGTTCAGCTTTTGCGACAGCGCCAGCAGAACCTCGGCTTTGACGCGGTCGATTTTGTTGATCGCCAGCGCCACTTTTTGGCCCTGAGGAATGCGGTCGCGCATGGTGTCAATGATAGCTTTGGTGCCTTCGGTCATACCGCGATGGGCCTCAACCAACAACACGATCAAATCGGCATCGGCAGCCCCGCCCCACGCGGCAGCAATCATCGCGCGGTCAAGGCGGCGGCGCGGGCGGAACAGGCCGGGGGTATCAACAAACACAATCTGCGCGCGGTCTTGCATCGCGATACCGCGAATACGGGCGCGGGTGGTTTGCACCTTATGTGTCACGATCGACACTTTTGACCCGACCATGCGATTGAGCAGCGTCGACTTGCCAGCGTTCGGTTCGCCAATCAAGGCAACAAAACCTGCGCGGGTGTTACCTTCGCCCCCCACGGGGCCGGTTTCTTGGGTCGTGCCCGGACCAGTGGGGGCGCTGGTTGGTTTTGTATCATCGGTCATGTGTCTTGCTCCATCCGGGCCAAAAGGGCGCGGGCTGCGGCCTGTTCGGCGGCGCGTTTCGTTCCGGCGGATGCCGATTCGGATTCGTCATTGTCCAGCCGCACCGCAACCGTAAACACGGGCTGATGGTCGGGGCCAGAGCGGGCTTTTTCAGTATAGGTTGGTGGCGTCATGCCACGGGCTTGCGCCCATTCTTGCAACGCGGTTTTAGGGTCGCGCGCATCTTGTTTAACAGTTGCGATGCGGCCTGCCCAAAGGCGGGTGATAAGCGCCTGTGCGGCAACAAACCCGCCATCCAGATAGACGGCGGCAATCACCGCCTCTAGGGCGTCGCCCAGCAGCGCCTCTTTGCGCCGCCCGCCAGACATCATTTCAGACCGCCCCAGTTTCAGCACATCGCCGAGGCCAATATCGCGCGCCACATCGGCGCAGGTTTCCTTGCGCACCATGGCATTGAAACGCGGGGCAAGCAGGCCCTCGGCGGCGCCCATATCGGCGGTTAGCAACGCCTCGGCCATCACAAGTCCCAACACTCGGTCGCCCAGAAATTCAAGCCGTTGATTGTCGGGGCGCGTGGGTGACGAGATCGACGCATGGGTGACAGACCGCACCAACAACTCGGGGTCGCGGAAACTGTGGCCCAAACGGGATTCAAATGCGCGAAGATCGGCGGCGAGTTTCATTCGACGGCCCTCCAATAGCGGCCAGAGCGCCACGCGCCCAGATCAAGCATCGACGTGCCTGCCGAAGGCAACAAAATGCGCGAGACGCTGTCAATGATGCCCGCGAGTGTAGCTGCGAAAACCAACCAGCCCCGCTTGCGCGAGGCTGTGCCATTCATATCAACGAATGAGAAAGGCAGATATTGGGTTTGCGTCATGCGCAAGTCACTCCACGCCCCTTATTCCACAGCTTTGAAAAAGCGGTCGGGACGCCATGTCCAGAAATAGAACAGCGACTTGCCAGCGGATGAGAACATGATGCGATCGGCGCGGCCAATCAGGTCTTCGGCAGGCACAAAGCCAACGCCGCCAACCGCTTGGCCATAGCGGCTGTCTTGGGAATTGTCGCGGTTGTCGCCCATAAAGAAGTAATTGCCAGCAGGTACTGTGAACACGTCGGTATTATCGGCAAAGCCGTTGGTATCAATGTTCAGAACGTCATGAGTCCGGCCGCCCGGCAAAGTCTCGATCGAGCGGGATTTGGTGCAATCTGCCCCTATCCCAACAGCGCCGGCCGAGTTTTCGCAGCGCGGCAAATTGCCCATCGGGCCTTGGTGGTCATAAACTTCGGTGAACTGACCATCTGGCACCTGTGGCACCTCGGTCCCGTTCAGGATAATCTTGCCATCCCGCATCTGTACCGTATCACCCGGCAAACCGATCAGGCGTTTGATGAAATCCGAGCCGTTGACGGGGTGGTGAAACACCACAACATCGCCGCGCTCGGGTTCGGAAAACAGGATCCGGCCTGTGATCGGGCACATCGAGAACGGGCAGGAATGCTTGGAATAGCCATAAGCCATTTTATTGACGAAAAGAAAATCGCCAATCAGCAGCGTATCTTTCATCGAGCCAGACGGAATCCAGAACGGCTGAAAGAAAATCGTGCGGAAAATGCCTGCGATCAGCAACGCATAGACTATGGTTTTGATCGTCTCGACGATGCCGCCTTCAGAGTTTGCCTTGCTGGCCATGGGAAATTGCCTTTTGCTGCTTTGCGGCGGTTCATGCGCGTGGGGGCGCGGGGAGTCAAGCGGACAGTGCGGAATTGGGCGAAATCGGCCGTGCCTCAATCACGACAAAGGCCTGCGCCCAAGGGTGATCGTCGGTCAGGGTGACATGGACAACCGCCTCATGCCCTGCGGGCGTCATATCGGCGAGTCGCGCAGCTGCCCATCCGGTCAGTTGCATTTGCGGTTGGCCGCTGTGCAAGTTTGACACGGCCATATCTTTCCACGCGATGCCCATGCGCAAACCGGTACCCAACGCTTTTGAGCAGGCCTCTTTGGCAGCCCAACGCTTGGCGTAGGTAGCAGGGGCATGCGGGCGGCTATCGGCTTTGCGCTGTTCGCGCTCCGTGAAAACGCGGTTGCGAAACCGGTCGCCGAAACGGGCCAAGGTGGCCTCAATCCGTTCGATATTCGCCAAATCAGACCCGATGCCGAGGATCATGCTTTGGCAGTTGCGCGCGCGGCATCTATGCGGCGGCGCATTTCCTCGATTGCCGGGCCAAGGCCGCGAAACACCGCCTCGCCTATCAAGAAATGGCCGATGTTCAGCTCGGCCACCTCGGGGAAAACGGCGACATCTGAAGCGGTCTCAAAATCGAGGCCGTGGCCCATATGCACCTCTAGGCCGAGGGCATGTGCGCGAATGGCCCCAAGGCGCAAGGCTTCCAGCTCGGCACAGGCCGCACCGGTTTCGCCTCCGGCGATCAGGTCGCAATAACGGCCAGTGTGCAACTCGACCACGGCAGCGCCGATCTTGGCTGACGCCTCAATTTGCCCAGCCTCATGCCCGATGAACATTGACACACGACAGCCCGCATCGCGCAGGGGCGCGATAAAACCGGCAAGGCGGGTTGCATCGCCAGCCACGTCCAGCCCGCCCTCGGTCGTGCGTTCTTCGCGCTTTTCGGGCACAAGGCAAATGGCATGGGGTTTATGCCGCAAGGCAATGGCCTGCATTTCATCGGTCGCGGCGCATTCAAAATTCAGCGGCACAGAAATGCCCGCCATCAACGCCTCGATATCGGCATCGCGAATATGGCGACGGTCTTCGCGCAGATGGGCGGTGATGCCATCGGCACCTGCAGCCTCGGCCAGCAAGGCCGCGCGCAAAGGGTCGGGCAAGGCACCGCCACGCGCGTTGCGTACCGTCGCAACATGATCGATATTGATACCCAGCCGTAGCCGCGCCAAAGGTTTCATCATCCCGTCCTTCTATTTTGCACGCCAAGTCTAGCCTTTTGGCTGACCCGCATCCTCCTTGATGTGTGGCCCGCTCTCACGCTGGGCAATACGCTTCTCCAAGCGATCGCGCAGTTTTTTCTTGCGGCGGTGCTGATAGGCAAGAATTAACGGTAAGCTGACATAATAGCTTGCAATCCCGCCAATGAGCCCCAGCAGAACACCCCCCAAAAGATAGGGCAAATAGACCCGAAAGAAAAAGCGGTGCAGTCGGTCCCAATGCGCGGGCTCGCCTGAAAACAGCGACATGATGTTTTGCCAAAACTCGGCCCCCGCCTGCCCGAAATCAGAAAAGATTTCCAAAGGCGACATCACGCCGGGATGGCCAAGCATCCAATTCCCAAGCTCTACCCCAAAGGCCGCGATAAAGGGAAAGGTTATCGGGTTGCCAACAAAGGTTGCCATCAAGGATGCGAGGATATTGCCACGCATCACCCAAGCCAAGAACGCCGCCGCGCCGAAATGCAGCCCGAACAAGGGCGAGAATGAGATAAAAACGCCAGCAAAAATGCCGCGCGCAATGCGGTGCGGTGCATCGGGCAAGCGGCGCAAACGGTGTTTCATGTAATGCGCGGCGCGGGTCCAGCCTCCACGCGGCCACAACGCCTCGGCGACTGTCCGTCCCCATGACCGTTTGTTCCGCCGCTTAAATACCATACCCTGTGGTCTTCCTTGATTGCGCGATCAGGGCTTTCGCCGAGCGTCACGATAGCGGCTCACTTCGGCCACATCCGTCTCGGCCTCGAGTGCTGTCATGATCATATGCAGATGCTCGACGTCCCGCAAGTCAACGTCCATAAGCAAACGGTAAAAATCTGGTTTACGGTCAACGAATTGCAAGTCAGAGATATTGGCTTTTTGCTGGCCAATCAGGGTACAAATACGTCCCAAAACGCCCGCATCGTTGGAAATGGTCAGATCAAGGCTAACCGTGTTTACGGGCGCGTGACGCCCCGCCTGCCAGTTCAGATCCACCCAGCGTTCGGGCTGGTCCTCGACCTCCTCTAGCGCGGGGCAATCAATGGCGTGAACGACAACCCCTTGGCCGCGATAGGTGATGCCGACGATCCGTTCGCCCGGCACCGGCTGGCAGCACGCGGCACGTTTAAAGGTTTGATCCGAATTCAGACCGATCACGGGGCGTGTGGCATCAACCACCTCGCCCTTGGCCTGCGTCAGTTCGGGATACAGGGTTTCCAACACCCGCCGCGCAGTCAGTTCCGCCGAGCCAAGCCGCGCCAAAAGCTCGGTTTCGTCTTCCAGCGCCAACATGCGTGCGGCGGTGCGCAGGGCCTTGTCGGTGGCTTTGCGGCCAACATGATCAAAAGCGGCCCGCGCCAATTCGCGCCCGAGTTTGACAAACCGCCCACGGTCTTCTTCGCGCAGGCTGCGGCGGATGGCCGCTTTGGCGCGGCCCGTGGTGACGATTTCAATCCAGCTGGCCTGCGGGCGCTGGCCCTCGGCGGTGATAATTTCAACCGATTGGCCGTTTTTCAGACGCGTCCACAGCGGCACGCGGATGCCATCAACCTTGGCCGAAACGGTGGAATTGCCGATACGGGTGTGGATGGAATAAGCGTAATCCAGCGGTGTGGCCCCGCGCGGCAGCTGCACCACATCGCCTTTGGGCGTAAAGCAAAACACCTGATCGGTGTACATTTCCAGCTTAACATTTTCGAGAAAATCGTCGTGATCTTCCTCGTTCATGTTTTCGGTCAGCTTGGCCACCCATTTCACCGGATCAACGGCAAAGGGGTTATTGGCGCGGACCCCTTCGCGGTAGGACCAATGCGCCGCCACGCCTGCCTCGGCCACCTCGTGCATTTGACGGGTGCGGATTTGCACCTCCACCCGCTTGCCATCACGGCCCGAAACCGTGGTGTGAATAGAGCGGTAGCCGTTGTTTTTCGGCTGGCTGATATAATCTTTGAACCGGCCCGGCACAGCGCGCCAACGCTGATGGATCACACCCAAAACGCGGTAACAATCGGCCTCGCTTTGCGTGATGATGCGAAAGCCATAGATGTCAGACAGCCGCGAAAACGACAGGTCTTTTTCCTGCATTTTGCGCCAAACCGAATACGGTTTTTTCGCGCGGCCAAACACATCGGCGTCAATGTTGGCGCGGTCCAACTCGGTGCGGATATCGGCGGTGATTTTATACACCACATCGCCCGCTTCACGTTGCAGCGTGATGAAACGGCGGATGATCGAATTGCGCGCCTCGGGGTTGAGCACGCGAAATGACAGATCCTCTAGCTCTTCGCGCATCCATTGCATCCCCATACGGCCCGCAAGCGGCGCATAGATCTCCATGGTTTCGCGGGCTTTTTGGCCCTGTTTTTCTGGGCGCATCGATTTGATCGTGCGCATGTTGTGCAAACGGTCGGCCAGTTTGACCAAGATCACCCGCAAATCCTTGGACATCGCCATGAACAGCTTGCGAAAATTTTCGGCCTGCTTTGATTGTGTCGAAGAGAGCTGAAGATTGGTCAGCTTGGTCACGCCATCAACTAACTCGGCAACCTCTTCGCCAAATTGCGCGGCCACATCACTGTAGGTGGCTTTGGTATCCTCAATCGTGTCGTGCAACAGGGCGGTGATGATGGTGGCATCATCCAGCCGTTGCTCGGTCAAGATCGCTGCGACGGCAACAGGATGGGAAAAGTAAGGTTCGCCCGAGTGGCGCATCTGACCTTCGTGGACGCGCATGCCGTAAGCATATGCTTTGCGGATCAGGTCGGCGTTGGCGCGGGGGTTATAGTTGTGGACGAGGGCGACCAGGTCTTCGACGTCGATCATCCTCGCCACATCCTATTTCGGCGCTAGTCTTTGGGGCCAATTTGGCGCCAAATCAGTTGGCGCCTTGGGCTTCCATCAATGCGCGCAGCAGGCGCTCTTCTGACATGTCGTCGGTTGCGGGGCGGTCAACTTCGCCACCCATCAACAAAGACATTTTGTCTTCTTCCGGCTCATCAACCTCAATCTGGGTTTGATAGCTTTCGATCATCCGTTCGCGCAGGCTGTCAGCCAGCTGCGTTTCATCCGCAATTTCGCGCAGCGACACGACGGGGTTTTTATCGTTATCACGATCAACCGTCAGCGCCGAGCCAGCCTGGATTTCACGAGCGCGGTGCGCGGCAAGCATTACCAGCTCAAACCGGTTCGGAACTTTGTCTACGCAATCTTCAACCGTTACGCGGGCCATGGGAGACACCCTTTCAGATTTGAGTTTAGAAAGGGTCTGTTTAAGGCGTGGCCAATGCCTTGACAAGGACATTATACCCTACCCCTCGCCAAGAAACGCGACAATTCGCCGTGATTTGGCTTTGTTTGCCGCCTTCTTGCGATCCGGGCTCGCGGTTGGGGCTTCGAATCGGTTCTGTTATGCCAAGGGCTGCACCGCGTCTAAATCAGCTTGCGGCAGCGCATCCCGCAGTTCAACCACGGTTTTGCCAAGGATCGGGTGGCGCCAATCGGGGGCCACATCGGCCAAAGGCACCAAAACAAAAGCACGCTCGGATAGCCGTGGGTGCGGCAAAATGAGCTGGTCGGGTGTGCGGGTAAGCTGCTCTGACAGCGGCAAATCGCGCCAAAACTGATGCGTTTGCGCATCGGGGGCCACAATATCATCCACAGCCAAAAGATCGATATCGAGGGTACGGCTGGCCCAACGGCCCTGACGCGTGCGCCCGTGCTGCGCCTCAACGTGATGAAGCAGCGCCAATATATCCTCGGGGGATCGGCTTTGACCCATACCAAACACAGCGGCAGCGTTCACATAATCAGGCCCCGCCCCTTTGGGAAAGCATGGCGTGCGATAGAATCGGCTTTCAGCAACCAAAGAAAGCCCCTGACCGACCAAGTCGTCTAAAGCCGCGCGCAGAGTTTCGGCACTGGACCGCCTATCTGACGTAACGTCACTAGGCAAGTTTGCACCCAAAGCAACGAGTATTAGCATTTTATTAAGAATTTCCCCTAGGTTATACGCTATAGTTAGCCTTGCACTTTTGCATCAAACACCGATATTGGCGACATTCGCAAACAGCTTTTTTCGATGCAAATTATTTTCAAGAAAAACGTGTGCGATTTTTTTTGAGGGGACACTAAATGTTTTACAAGGACGAACGGCTTGCTCTGTTTATCGACGGATCAAACCTTTACACGGCGGCAAAGTCGCTTGGGTTTGATATCGATTACAAGCTTTTACGCCATGAATTCATGCGCCGCGGCAAGATGCTGCGCGCATTTTACTATACCGCCCTGCTGGAGAATGACGACTATTCGCCCATTCGGCCGCTGGTCGATTGGCTGCACTACAACGGCTATTCAATGGTAACCAAAACCGCCAAAGAATACACCGACAGCCAGGGCCGCCGCAAAGTCAAAGGCAATATGGATATCGAACTGGCCGTTGACGCAATGGAACTTGCGCCGCGCATCGACCATGCCGTGATCTTTTCCGGTGACGGCGATTTCCGCCCGCTTGTCGAAAGCTTGCAACGTCAGGGCGTACGGGTTTCGGTTGTGTCAACGGTGCGCAGCCAGCCGCCAATGATCGCCGATGAATTGCGCCGCCAAGCCGATAACTTTATCGAATTGGACGATCTGCGTGACGTGATCGGCCGCCCACCGCGTGAACCACGGTTCGAAGACGGCGACGACGCTGTAAGAGCGCCCGAAACCGTTAAGTGATCTTATTTGCGGCAGCCTAGTGGGGACCGGGCTGCCGCAAACCCCGACCAAAAAAATACCGCGCCATTTAAAGGCGCAAACCGGCAGAGTTTTGACTTTGCATCCTGTGTGATTTTGCGGCATGGGCATGAAATGGTGATTTTATCTTCATTGCTGGGTTTGTTTTTTGCGGCCTTTGTCGCAGCAACACTCGTTCCCTTTCAATCCGAGGTCATTTTTGTCGCCCTGCAAGTCGCGGGGCGTGTTCCCGTGCTTTGGTTGATTGTCGTGGCCAGCATTGGCAACACATTGGGCGCGTTGGTGAATTACTACATCGGCTATGGCATCACCCGGTTTGAGGGTAAAAGCTGGTTTCCGGCCACGCCCGAACAAATGGCCCGCATGGAGCGTTGGTTTGAACGGTGGGGCGTGTGGGTCTTGCTGGTCAGCTGGTTGCCTGCTGGCGATGTGATGACAGTGATGGCGGGGGTTATGCGCACGCGGCTTTGGCTGTTTGTGCTGTTGGTCGGCATTGCGAAAACCACGCGCTATGTTGGCTTGGCGCTGATCACGGCGGGGCTGATCGGGTAGCGGGGGCGCTGCCCCCCTGCGCCTGACGGCGCATTCACCCCGGGATATTTTTGCCGAAAAGAAAACGCTTGGGCTGGACCTGCAGTAACGCGGGATTTACCTATAGACAAAACGGATTTGGAGACATGCCATGACACGCCAGCCTTTGACTCTTTATCTAGCCGCCCCGCGCGGATTTTGCGCAGGCGTAGACCGTGCAATCAAGATTGTAGAGCTGGCTTTGCAAAAATGGGGCGCACCGGTCTATGTGCGCCACGAGATTGTACATAACAAGTTTGTCGTCGATGATCTGCGCGCCAAAGGGGCCGTGTTTGTTGAGGAATTGGAGGATTGCCCCGATGATCGTCCGGTAATCTTCTCGGCGCATGGCGTGCCAAAGTCGGTGCCTGCGGCGGCGCAGGCGCGGGCGATGATTGCGGTTGATGCCACCTGCCCTTTGGTGACCAAAGTGCATAATGAGGCAGCGCGCCATTCGGCTGACGGGTTGCAGATGGTAATGATCGGCCACGAGGGCCACCCAGAAACCGTGGGCACCATGGGCCAACTGCCCGAGGGTGAGGTTTTGCTCGTCGAAACCGAGGCGGATGTTGCCGGCTTGCAGGTGCGTGACGCGGACAAGCTGGCGTTTATCACGCAGACCACATTGTCTGTGGATGATACCGCGGACATCGTCGCCGCGTTGCAGGCGCGGTTTCCGGCAATTGTCGGCCCGCATAAGGAAGATATTTGTTACGCCACCACCAACCGGCAGGCGGCGGTCAAGGCGATTGCGCCCAAGATTGATGCGCTTTTGGTCATTGGCGCGCCCAATTCCAGCAACTCTAAACGTTTGGTTGAGGTGGGTCGCGCCGCCGGCTGTGCCTATGCGCAACTGGTACAGCGCGCCACTGATATTGATTGGCGGGCGCTAGAGGGTATTCGCGCGGTAGGTATTACCGCTGGGGCCTCGGCACCTGAGGTGCTGGTGAATGAGGTGATCGACGCCTTTGCCGCGCGGTATGACACGGTGGTGGAACTGGTGGAAACTGCGCAGGAAAATGTGGAATTCAAGGTGCCGAGGGTGTTGCGTGAGGTTTAGGGCGGATGCCTGCGGCGCAGGTATTTTGGCCAAGATGAAGTTGGCGGGCGCTCTGGACCTTTGACGCGTGGCTGCTTAGACCGTGCCGCAAAGAGGAGATGCAGATGCCCGAGCTTTACGCCTATACTGATGGAGCCTGTTCGGGCAATCCTGGCCCCGGCGGTTGGGGCGTGTTGATGCTGGCGCGTGACGGCGATGCCGTAGTCAAAGAGCGCACGTTGAACGGCGGTGAGGCTGACACCACCAACAACCGGATGGAGCTTATGGCGGCTATTTCGGCGCTAGAGGCGCTGGCGCGGCCCTCGACCATTATTGTGGTGACAGATAGCGCCTATGTGAAAAACGGCATAACCGAGTGGTTGGCAGGTTGGAAGCGCAAGAACTGGCGCACGGCGGCGGGGTCTGCGGTGAAAAATGTAGATTTGTGGCAACGGCTGGATGAGGCCAGGCTGCGGCATTCGGTTGAGTGGCGCTGGATCAAGGGCCATGCGGGCCATGCCGAGAATGAGCGCGCGGATGAGTTGGCACGTGCGGGCATGGCCCCGTTTAAGCCCGCGAAGTCTGAGGCTGCAAAGTGACGGCGCTGGTCGCGCTCGATTTTGCATCGGTTGCGGTGTTCGCGCTGACCGGTGCATTGGTCGCGTCGCGCAGTCAGTTGGACCTTGTGGGGTTTATTTTCATTGCTTGTTTGACGGCAGTGGGCGGCGGCACGATCCGCGACGTGTTGCTGAACCGTGAAGTGGTGTTTTGGGTTGCCGACCCGACGATCTTGTTAGCGGCTGTCGCGGCGGCGATTGTAGTGTTTTTCGGCGCGCATTTGCTGGAAAGCCGATATCGCGCGATTGTGTGGCTGGATGCCTTTGCCTTGGCAATTGCTGTGCCTGCGGGTGTTGGCGTGGCGATGGGCCTCGGGCAGCATTGGGCGATTGTCATGGTGATGGGCGTGGCGACGGGCTGTTTTGGCGGTTTGATGCGCGATGTCGTGTGCAATGAGGTGCCTTTGGTGCTGAAACAAGGCGAGATTTACGCCACCGCCGCCTTTGCCGGTGCGGGTGCTGCGGTACTGGCGGTGATGATTGGGCAGCCGACAGGCTATGCGCTGCTGGCATGTGCCGTGGTTACCTTTGTATTGCGCGCGGGCAGCATTGCGTTTGGCTGGGGTCTGCCGGTGTACCGCGCCAAGCCGCCCCGCCCTGAAAGCCCTAAACAAAACTAGAAATATCGCGGCACGTGTGCCGCTTGGCCCAACCTTGAGGCGATGTGGCCGCAAGGCCACATCAACGAATGGCGGGAGTGGCCCCTTTAATCGTTACGCTGAAAGGTCAGGTAATGCTGCGGGCGGCCTTCGCGGATGGCTTTTTGCTCATAGCGCGTGGAAATCCAATCGTCCCAAGGGGTTGCGGATTGGTTTATCAGGGTAAAGCCTGCAACCGGCACTTCCTCTAGCGTTTGGCGCACGTAGTCGTCGATATCGGTTGCCACGCGCAGTTCGGCCCCGGGGATCATCACCCGCGCCAAGGGCTGCAAGTGGTCTTGGGTCACAAAGCGCCTGCGGTGGTGGCGGGCCTTTGGCCAAGGGTCGGGATAATTCAGAAAGGTTTTGGCGATGCAGGCATCGGGCAAAATATCAAACAAAACGCGCACATCCTCGGGGTGGACACGCAGGTTTGTCACCTCGGCGGCGCGGATTTTACCCAGCAGCATGGCGACGCCGTTCACAAATGGCTCGCACCCGACAATCCCGACATCGGGGTAGCGCGCGGCCATATGGACCAAATGCTCGCCCCCGCCAAAGCCGATTTCCAGCCAGAGCGCCCGTTCGTCGCCGAAAAAGCTGTTGGGGTCCACGACCGTGCGATCGGGGTTGTCTTCGTGGCTGGTGCCAACGGGGCGCAACGGCTCTAGGTCTTCGGCCAGATAGGCCTTTTGGCTGGGCCGCAGGGTTTTACCATGATGGCGACCGTAAAAATTACGGCGCTCGGGTGTGGCTTTGGTCTCATTATCCGGCATGGTGGCCCCTTTGGCTGACGCGGGGTGGGGGGTAGCCTGTGGCTGGCGGCACGTCAAGCAGTTGGATATTGCGCGATTGTAGCTGCGCGGCGTTGCAATTTGCCCTAGGCAAAGCGAAGCTGAGCCAAATGCGACACCGGAGCACGCCCCTGATGAAAACGATCTATCTGTTGAACGGCCCGAACCTGAACCTGTTAGGCAAACGCCAGCCCGAGATTTACGGGCATGAGACGCTTGCCGATGTTGAACAGGGCTGCACCGCTTTGGCGAAAGATTTGGGGCTAGGGCTGGTGGCGTTTCAGTCGAACCATGAAGGCGCGATCATCGACAAGATCCATGAGGCGCGCGACAAAGCTGCAGCAATTGTGATCAACCCTGGCGCGTTCACCCATACCTCCATCGCGATTTTGGATGCGCTGAACGCGTTTGACGGCGTGGTGATTGAGGTTCACATCTCAAACGTTCACAAGCGTGAGGCGTTTCGCCATCATTCCTATGTCTCCTTGCGGGCCGAAGGTGTGATCGCGGGTTTGGGCACCGAAGGGTATAAGGCTGCAGTGCGGCGCATCGCACAGTTAGTCGCTTAGGCTGGCTGTCGCCTCGGCGTATTCCACCAGTGCGGCCACGCCTTTGGGCGTTAGCGCGTAAATCCCGCGCTCGACCCTCTCAAACCAGCCGTAGTGATCGTCACGCATCAAGGGGGCTGCGCGTTTCACGCCCGTTGCCCCCGCCACAATCGCGGCTTTGCACGGCCCCGCCTGCAAATGCAGCGCACAGCGCAGGGCGTCTTGGCGGTACACGGTCATCTTTTTCACGCCGGTGATGCCGCCCAAATTCGGGTCGCCAACGCGGCGGTCAAATTCACGCAGCAGCCGCGCGGCGGGTTTGGTTTTCAGCTTGGGCGCATAGGGCGCAGGGTCTAGATGCGCCTCAACCCCATTCGGGCCAACGGCCAGCAGGCCAAGTGACAGGCGGCGGCACAGCGCAATAATATCACGGTAGCGCAGTTTCCAGCCTTTGTTCAGCGGCACAGCCAGATAGACCTGCGGAAACATACCTTGCCGTTCAACGCCTTGCATCACCAGTTGCAGCGAAAACGTCAGCTTCATTTCCACAACGACAGGCGGCTCATCGCCACGCCGCGCCATGATATCGCAATCGCCAATTTCGGCTTTCACCTCATAGCCTTGCGCCTGCAAATAGGTTTTCAGAGGGGCGTAGAGATCGGCCTCACGCATCGCGTGCCTAGACACGGCGCAGACGGATCACAACATCAACCTTTGAAATCTCTGTCCCTGCGGGCAGGTCGGGCAAGCGCGTGATTTCCAGCTGGTCAGCGCGGGCATCGGTCAGCTCGGCCGTGTCTTCCCAGTAAAAATGCGGATGGTCATCCATGCGCGTGTCAAAATAGCTTTTTGACCCGTCGACCACGACCTCTTGCATCAACCCCGCCTCACAAAAGGCGCGCAGGGTGTTATAAACGGTGGCAAGGCTAACGCCCTCGCCCGTGTCATTCGACGCGGCAAACAGGCTTTCGGCGGTGACATGGCGGTCAATGCCATCACCGACCAGTAGCCCTGCCAAAACCACGCGTTGCCGCGTTGGCCGCAGCCCGCCTTTGGCAAGCCAATCGGTTCCACGTTGCAAAGCCTGATCCAGCATTCGTTATCCGCCTTTTATACCTTACCCCTATATAGGGCCGAATATGTTGGTTTTTCAACCCGAATGCGCAGTGCAAATGCCACCGCACTTGCCAGTGTATAAAGCGGGGTGTTAATGGAGAAGAAAGAGCAGCGAAAGAAGGGGCTTTGCCGTATGTCACAGTATCCAACCAGTTTTGACAAAGAGGGTTTGTTGAAATGCGCACGCGGCGAGCTGTTTGGCCCCGGCAACGCGCAACTGCCTGCCCCGCCAATGCTGATGATGGATCGCATCACCGAGGTCTCATCCGATGGCGGCTTGCATGGCAAAGGCCATATCAAAGCCGAGTTTGATATCACCCCCGACCTGTGGTTTTTCGATTGCCACTTTCCGGGCAACCCGATCATGCCAGGCTGTCTTGGCCTTGACGGCTTGTGGCAGTTGACCGGATTTAACCTTGGCTGGCGTGGCTGGCTGGGGCGCGGTTATGCGCTGGGTGTGGGTGAGGTTAAACTGACCGGCATGGTGCGGCCCGACCGTAAGATGCTGACCTATAAGGTTGATTTCACCAAGGCTATCCAAACGCGCCGCCTGACCATGGGTGTTGCCGATGGGATTGTCGAGGCTGACGGCGAAGTGATCTATATCGTTAAAGATATGAAGGTCGCACTGTCCGAAAGCTGACCTGTTACGTTTAAGACTCAAAGATCTGTCTACGAAAGGAATGCGCCCATGCGTCGCGTCGTTATCACCGGTATCGGTATTGTCTCATCCATCGGCAACACTGCCGCCGAAGTAGAGGCCAGCCTGCGCGCAGGCAAATCGGGCATTGTCGCCGCCCCGCAATACGTTGAACACGGCTTTCGCAGCCAGATCCACGGCATGCCGCAGATCACGCTAGAGGACCATATCGACAAGCGCGACCTGCGGTTTATGGGCCCCGGTGCGGCCTATAACTTTATCGCGATGGAACAGGCGATTGCCGATGCGGGGCTAGACCCTTCGGATGTGTCGAATGAGCGGTCTGGCCTGATTATGGGCTCTGGCGGGCCGTCGACGTCAAATTTCTTTGCAGCGCATAAAACTGTCATCGAAAAAGGCGCGCCCAAACGCATGGGTCCGTTCATGGTAACCCGCTGCATGTCGTCCACCAACTCGGCCTGCCTTGCCACACCGTTTAAAATCAAAGGCGTGAATTATTCGATCACCTCGGCCTGTTCCACCTCGGCACATTGCATCGGCAACGGCACAGAATTGATCCAGATGGGCAAGCAAGACATTGTTTTTGCTGGCGGTGGTGAGGAACTCGATTGGACATTGTCGTGCCTGTTTGATGCGATGGGTGCGATGTCCAGCAAATACAATGACACCCCCGAACTGGCTGCACGCGCCTTTGATGCCACCCGTGACGGGTTCGTCATCGCAGGCGGCGGCGGTGTTGTCGTGCTTGAGGAATTGAACCACGCCCTTGCGCGCGGCGCCAAAATTTACGGCGAAGTGACCGGCTATGGCGCTACATCTGACGGTGCCGATATGGTTGCCCCATCGGGTGAAGGCGGTGAGCGGTCGATGAAACTGGCGATGTCCACCCTGCCCGAAGGGCGCAAAGTGACCTATATCAACGCGCATGGCACCTCTACCCCTGCGGGCGATGTGACCGAGGTAAAGGCCATTCGGCGCGTCTTTGGCGAAAACTCCGTACCGCCGATTTCGTCAACCAAGTCGCTGACGGGCCACAGCTTGGGGGCCACCGGCGTGCATGAGGCGATTTACAGCCTGTTGATGATGCAGAGCGGTTTCATCACGGCTTCTGCCAACATCACGCAACTTGACCCTGAAATTAAGCCCGAAGAAATCGCGACCGAATTCCGCGAGATCGAGCATGACAGCATTCTGTCCAACTCTTTCGGCTTTGGCGGCACGAATGCCACGCTGCTGATGTCGAAATACAAAGGATAACCCATGGCCGATCTGATGAAGGGCAAGCGGGGCCTTGTGATGGGCGTCGCGAATGAGCGGTCTATCGCATGGGGCTGTGCACGCGCCCTGGCGGCCGAAGGGGCCGAGCTTGCCTTTACCTATCAAGGTGAGGCGTTCGGCAAACGGCTGGCACCTCTGGCTGCGACCGTTGGCTCCGACCTGATGGTCGATGTCGATGTGACCGATGATGCGTCGCTGGATGCCGCCTTTGCGCGGATTAAGGACGAATGGGGCAGCATCGACTTTCTTGTCCATGCAATCGCGTTTTCCGATAAGAATGAACTGACTGGCCGGATCAGCAATACCAGTCGTTCTAATTTTAAAAACACCATGGATATTAGCTGCTTCAGCTTTATCGACGTAGCGCGCCGTGCCGCTGACTTGATGCCAGATGGCGGCAGTTTGATGACGATGACCTATGGCGGGTCAAACCGCGTGACGCCGAATTACAATGTGATGGGCGTGGCAAAGGCGGCGCTGGAATCGGCTGTCCGCTATTTAGCGGATGATCTGGGCAACCAAAAAATCCGCGTCAACGCCATTTCGCCCGGCCCGATGAAAACACTGGCCGGTGCAGCAATTGGCGGCGCGCGCGTAACCTATCGCCACACCGAACAAAACGCCCCGCTGCGCACCAACGCCAGCCTCGAATCGGTCGGCGGCACGGCCGTCTACCTTGCGTCAGACTACGGGATGCATACCACAGGCGAAATTATTCGCGTCGACGGTGGCTACCATGTGATGGGCATGCCACGGGCCGAACAGATCGGTTGATCAAAATACTATTCGGCGCAGTCTTTGACAAAAAGACTGCGCCGAATAACCCAAAAGGGCATAGGCACGAAAAGCGACACGGTCAAATTGTGCCTCTCTCAGCACTCACTTGTTATAGTGGCCATTTTCGTGCCAGCGCCATGCATCCGAAATCATTTGCTGCATGGAAGACCGTGACGGCGCCCAGCCAAGTTCTTTGACCGCGCGGGCCGAGCCCGAGACCAAGCTCACCGCATCGCCCGGGCGGCGTGGCCCGATGTTCATCGGCACATCTTGGTTTGTAACAGCGCGGGCCTCACTTACCACTTCACGCACCGAAAAACCGGCCCCCGTGCCAAGGCAGAACACGCGACTGCCCTTGCCATCCTCAAGCCAGCGCAGGCCAAGCACATGCGCATCAACCAAATCGGAAACATGGACATAGTCGCGAACGCATGTGCCATCGGGCGTCGGGTAATCCGTACCAAATAGGGTAAGCGCCGGGCGCTTGCCGCTGACCACATCCAGCATCAGCGGGATAAGATGCGTCTCAGGCTGGTGGAATTCGCCCACCTCACCCGCAGGGTCGGCGCCGGCCACGTTAAAATAGCGGTAAATCACATGGCGCAGCCCATGGGCCACACCAAAATCGCGCAGCATTTCTTCAATCGCGCGCTTGGATGACCCATAGGGATTGCTCGGGGTTTGCTGGGTGTTCTCATCCAGAACCACGCCGTCTTGGTCACCATAGGTGGCGCAAGTCGAGGAAAACACGAAATCCAAACAGCCCGCAGCGATAGCCGCCTCAATCAGGTTCAGCGAGCCGCCGACATTCACCCGCCAATAGCGCCCGGGTTCGGCCACGGCCTCGCCCACTTGGCTTAGAGCTGCGAAATGCATCACGGCGATGGGGTTCCACTTGGCAAACACCTCATCCAGACGTGCGCGGTCCAGCAGGTCGCCCCGCTCAAAGGGACCAAATTTGACAGCCTCTTCCCAACCTGTTTCCAAGTTATCAAAGGTAACAGGCACATAGCCCGCAGCCTTTAACGCTTTACACGCATGCGAGCCAATATAGCCCGCCCCGCCAGTCACCAAAACATACTTTTGCATTCGTACCGCCGCAATCCAATTTTCGAGGTGCGTCATACACCTAAAGGGTAAAAAGGCCAAAATCGACCAATAACGCTTATAAAGTCAAGGCAGCTTGTTCGCGCGATTTGGCCGATGCCGTGGTTGCACCTTTCACGGCAAACTGTTTCGCGGTAAGAGCATGATGAGCAATATCACTTGCGCGAACGACCGACCGAGGACCCAATGACCGAAACCCCGAATGCATCGCTTACCGCAGCCGCCCGCGTTTTGAAGATTGAGGGTGAGGCGCTGTTGGCTTTGGCCGAGACGCTGCCTGCCGATTTTTCTGCTGCGGTTGAGCAATTGATGGCCTGCCAAGGCCGGGTCATCCTGTCGGGCATCGGCAAATCCGGCCATATCGCCCGCAAGATTGCCGCAACATTTTCATCGACCGGCACACCCGCCTATTTCGTCCACGCGGCCGAGGCCTCGCATGGCGATTTGGGTACGATTACACCCGCCGATGTTGTCATCGCCCTGTCCAATTCGGGCGAGACGACCGAGCTGGGCGACCTGATCGCCCACACCCGCCGCTTTACCATTCCGCTGATAGCGATTTCGTCACGCGCGGGCAGCACGCTGGCACTGGCGGCTGACCTTAACCTGACATTGCCCCTCGCCCCCGAGGCTTGCCCCCTCGGCCTAGCCCCGACGACATCGACGACGATGGCGCTGGCCTTGGGCGATGCGCTGGCCGTGGCCCTGATGGAACGACGCGGGTTTGAGCCCGAGCATTTCCGCACATTCCACCCCGGTGGCCGCCTTGGCGCACGTTTGGCACGCGTTGGCCAATTGATGCGCGGGTCGAAAGATTTGCCTTTGGTCCCAACCGATTTTCCAATGGCAGATACGCTGCTGGTGATGACGCAAAAAGGATTTGGCACCGCAGGTGTCGTTGAAAACGGCTGCCTTGTTGGCGTGATTACCGATGGCGATTTGCGGCGCAACATGGGCGGGTTGATGGAAAAAACCGCCATCGATGTTGCCACCCGTACGCCCCTGACGGCCCCGCCCGAAATGATGGCGGTAGAGGCGGTTGCACTGATGAACCAAAACAAAATCACCATGCTGTTTGTCACCGATGCCGATGCGCAACCGCTTGGCATTTTGCACATCCACGATTGCCTGCGCGCAGGCGTTCAATAAAGGCCCCCCATGAAAACCGTCATTATCATCCCCGCCCGCTATGCCTCGACCCGCTATCCGGGCAAACCTTTGGTCGGCCTGCGCGGCCCTGACGGCATCACAAAACCCCTGATTCAGCGCAGCTGGGAGGCGGCTATGGCAGCCCGTGGCATTGCCGAGGTTTACGTCGCCACTGATGATAACCGCATCGCCGATGCCGCGCGCGATTTCGGGGCAAAAGTGATTATGACGTCATCCGAGGCCGAAAACGGCACCATGCGCTGCGCCGAGGCTGTGGCCAACGCAGGGATTACCGCCGATCTGGTGATCAACCTGCAAGGCGATGCGCCCCTGACGCCGCCGTGGTTTGTCGAGGCTTTGGCCGAGGCGATGAAGACAAGCCCCGCGCAATGCGCCACGCCCGTGATCCGCTGTGACGCCGAAACCGTCAGCCATTTCCGCGAAGACCGCCGCCATGGCCGCGTTGGCGGCACGACGGCGGTGTTTGATGTGAACATGCGCGCGCTGTATTTTTCCAAAGAGGTAATCCCTTACACGCCCGAGGGTGAGCACAGCCCAATTCCAGTGTTCCACCACGTCGGCATCTACGCCTACCGACCTGCCGCGCTTGCTGCCTATCAAGGCTGGAAAATGGGCACTTTGGAACGGATGGAAGGGTTAGAGCAGCTGCGTTTTCTTGAAAACGGCATGGAAATGGCTTGTGTCGAGGTCGATGGCAAAGGCCGCGTGTTTTGGGAGTTAAACAACCCCGTCGATGTAGAACGCATCGAAAGCGTGCTGGCCAAGGGATAACAGGGGCTAAAGGGCAGGCCCTTACAGCTTGCCCGCGCCCACACCCGGCGTCACCGCGCGGCGCTTTAGCTGCGCCTCGCGCCATGTGATATAGCTGACCGCGCCAATAATCACGCCGCCGCCCAGCAACACAAACGGATCGACCCGCTCGCCAAAGGCGAAATAGCCCAGCATACTAGCCCAGACCAGTTGCAAAAACGTCACCGGCTGCGTCACCGAAATAGGCGCCACGGCAAAGGCCCGCGTCATGCAATAATGCCCCGAGGTCGCGGCCAGTGCCACCACGGCCAGCCACGCCAGCTGCACCATACTTACCGGCACCCAAACCCAAATCGCAAAGGGCAGCAGCCCCAGCGTTACCGTCACCGACATAATCCCCACGACAGCGCCGGCAGACATCTTGCCGCTCAAACTCTTGGCAAAGAGATACGACCCTGCAAAACACACGGCCGCGCCAAGCTGCGCCCAATGCCCCGGTTCAACCACCCGCACGCCCGGGCGCAGCACGATCAGCGCACCCAATAATGCCACGCCAATCGCAACCAAGCGCCGCACGGCCAGCTTTTCGCCAAACAACAGCGCCGCCCCCAGCGTCACGCAGACCGGATTCAAGTAACCAATGGCCGTAACCTCGGCCATCGTGATCCGCGCCATTGCGAAAAACCACAGCGTCACCGCAACGGTATGCACTGCCCCGCGCAGCACAATCACCCGCGCCAAACCCGCCGGAATTCCTGTGCGCGCCAGCGTTACCAACGCGGGCAACAAAAACACCACACCCCAGCCAAAGCGTAAAAATGCCGATTGCACCGCAGGCAGGTCCGTTCCCAAATAGCGCACAACGCCCGTCACTACGACGAATGACAGCCCCGAGGCCAGCATCCACGCAATTCCGATCACAGGTTTAGAAGATTCGCTCATTCCCCCACAAAGCCGCAACCACAAGCCAAGCGCAAGACCCGTTCAACCAAAGGCCAGCGCCGCTGCAATCACCCACATCGTCAGCCCCACAAACACCTCAAGGATCACCCAAGACCGGGGCCGCGCCATCACCGGTGCCAGCAACCGTGCGCCATAGCCCAACGCCGTGAAAAAGCTGGCAGAAGCTGCCGAAGCGCCAATGCCAAAGGCCAAACCATGCGGCGCATATTGTGCCGAAATCGCGCCTATCAGCACCACTGTATCCAAATAAACATGCGGGTTCGCCCATGTCAGCAGCAGCACGGTCATAATAACCCGCTGCAATGCAACGGGGCTTGCCGATGCCGCCACCAACGCCTCGCCCCCCAGCCACGCCGCACGAAACCGCAGCGCGCCATAGACCAGCAGAAACGCAACCCCAACCCACAGCATCGCATCGCCCAGCCACGGAACAGTTTGCGACACCGCCCCAAAGCCTGCAACACCCGCCGCAATCAGCAGCGCATCCGAAGCCGCACACACCAAAACAACCCAGCCAACATGCTCGCGCCGAATACCTTGGCGCAAGACAAAAGCATTTTGTGCCCCAATCGCCGCAATCAAACTGATCGCCACAAAATAGCCAGCTACAGCCGCCTCAAACATCGGCCAAGCCTGCAAAAACCTGCATCGCGTCAAACCGCCGTGCCCATTGCACAAAGAAATGGTCGTGGTGATAGCCCGCAATCACATTGGCGCTAATCCCTTGCGCGGTCAGTGCTGTTGAAATGGCTGCCGTCAAGCCCACGGCCTGCAAATCCGAATGCACCTTAAGGCTAATCCGCGCCCAGCCCGCCTGATGATCTATCCCCTGCGCCAGCAAGACGGCTTCGGTGGCCACAACGGTCACACCTTCGGCCTCAATCATCATCGCAAAGGCGTGGGGTACCCAAACATTCGGGGCGCCGCCATCGCTGCGCATCAACCCGAAACCATAGGGCGCATCATGCAACTCTGGCACCATCCCGCGCAACAAGTCGTTCAAATCCGTAAGCCCTGCCATTTCCGCCCCCATTGCTTTGGCCTTGACATAAAGCGACCACACCGCTCCAATCAAATTAATCTTTATTAGTTAAAGTAAGTATTGCTAATGCTGGACTACAATCAACTTGCAGCACTTACCGCCATCCACCGCCGTGGTTCGTTCGATCTGGCCGCAGCATCGCTATCGGTTACCCCTTCGGCCATTTCTCAACGCCTTAAGGCGCTAGAGGAACACATGGGCACGCTCCTCATCTGCCGCGGCCAACCCTGTACCGCCACCCCGCCGGGCCTGCGTCTTATCCGGCACTTTGAAGAGGTGATGTTGCTAGAAGCCACCCTCGCCAGTGATCTGCCGCAAGGGCCAGCGCCGATGACCATCCGCATCGCGGTGAACGCCGACAGCCTTGCCACTTGGGTCTTGCCCGCTTTGGCAGCCACGCATAACATGCTGTTTGATCTGGTGATTGATGACCAAGACCACAGCCAGGACTGGCTGCGCCGGGGCGAGGTTTCCGCCGCAATCACCAGCCACCCCGGCCCGCTGCAAGGCTGCGATACGCTGCCCTTGGGCGCGTTACGCTATCGCGCCACAGCCTCGCCCGATTTCATGGTGCGCTGGATGCCAGAGGGCATTTCCCGCAGCAGCCTTGCGCGCGCCCCCGCGCTGACGTTTTCCGACAAAGACCGCCTGCAACGCGATTGGATCGCGGCACAGATCGGCCCCGGGCTTGTTTTTCCCACCCACCGCATCGCGTCGTCGCAAGGTTTTGTCGATGCCGCCCTGCTTGGCCTCGGCTGGGGCATGAACCCAGACCCTTTGATTACTCACCACCTAACCGCTGGCCGGTTGGTTGAAATCGCGCCCGATACCCCGCTGGATGTACCGCTGTACTGGCAATTCGCCCGCCTTACCGCTGCGGCCATAGCCCCCCTCACCCACGCCATCCGTCAGTCTAGCGAAAAATTCCTTTTGTAACCCCCTTTGGGTTACAAAGCGTCACAAACTGTTACTGTACGCGGCCCCCAGACTTGGGCACTCCCCTCCAAGCAAAACACAAAGGACCAAGATGCAGCTTCGCACCCCAAGACTTGCCGTCATCGCCATGTTCGTCCTGAATGGCGCACTCTTGGGCTTTTGGGCCTCTCGCATCCCAGCCATCGCAGCCAGCCACAGCCTGACGCCAAACCTCTTGGGCCTTTTGCTGTTATGCCTCGCCGCAGGCGCGATTGTCTCGTTTCCTTTGGCGGGCAGCATGGCCGATAATTACGGCGCAGCCCCCGTTACACGCGCGATAGCGGTGGCCTATTGTGCGGCCTTGATCGCTCTCGCGCTCGCGCCCTCGCTGCTATTACTTGCCTTCGCCCTATTCCTGTTCGGCATGGCCCATGGCGCGATGGATGTCACGATGAACACATGGGCCGCCGAAGTCGAACGCGCCGCAGGCAAGCCCATGATGGCCTCGTTCCACGCCATGTTCAGCCTTGGCGCGGGTGCGGCCGCCGCTTTGGGCTACCTCGCCATCAAAACCGGCACCAGCGTGCCGCTGCACTTCACAGCCGCAAGCCTGACCTTTGGCACCATTACCCTCGCCTTTGCCGCGACCCCGTGGCAATCCCCGCGCAGTACTGCACAAAAAACCAGCCTCTTTGCCTTCCCCAAAGGTGCCTTGGCGCTTGTCGGCCTCATCGCATTTGCATCCGCAATGGGCGAAGGCGCCGTCGCCGATTGGGGCGCGGTTTTCCTACACAGCACCGTCGGCACGACCGAGGCCCAAGCCACATTGGGCTACTCTGCCTTTTCCATCGCCATCTTTGCCATGCGCCTCGCCGCAGACCACCTGATCCGCAAAGTCGGCCCCATCCGCACGGCCCGCACATCGGGTGCTCTCGCCTGTATCGGAGTACTGACGGTCGCAAGTGCCCAAGGCCTGCCCCAAGCCCTGCTCGGCTTCGGCCTCATGGGGCTTGGCTATGCGGTCCTCTTCCCGCTCGCGTTTTCCCGCGCTGCCGCCGACACAAACACCACCCCCGGCCGCGCCATCGCCTCGGTGGCGACTTTGGGCTATGGCGGGCTGCTGCTCGGCCCGCCCGTGATCGGCTTTATCGCGCAATATACATCGCTCCGCCTTGCGCTGCTTATCCTCGCAGCACTTGCCCTGCTGGTCATCGCCTTTGCACAACACCTGCAAAAGCCCCAAGCCTGACCCCCGCATTCTTTCCGGTCCAAATATCCAAATCCCGCCCCCAAACAAAAAGACCCCCGGCTTGAAAACCGGGGGCCTGATTTTTCGTAGAAAAATCGTGGTGCGAAACGCGGATTACGCGTCCAGCTGCGCCGCAACATCCTCGGGGATGTCAAAGTTATGCGTCACATCCTGCACGTCATCATCTTCTTCCAACAGGTCGATCAGCTTCATCAACTTCTGTGCGGTTTCCAGATCAACTTCGGTCAAAACCTGCGGTTTCCAGATTAGCTTGGATTCGCTCGACTCGCCCAATGACTTTTCCAAAGCATCCGACACATCGTTCAACTGCTCCATCGCGCAGTAAATCCAGTGGCCATCTTCAGTGGACTCAACATCATCCGCGCCAGCATCCAAGGCCGCCATCATCACCGTATCGGCATCACCTGCCTCAACCGGATAAGATATTTCCCCCACACGATCAAACCCGTGGCTAACCGAGCCGCTTTGCCCCAAGTTGCCACCGCTTTTGGTGAAATAGCTGCGCACGTTGCTGGCGGTACGGTTCAGGTTATCGGTCATCGCCTCAACGATAATCGCAATCCCGTTCGCGCCATAACCTTCGTACCGGATTTCGGTATAATCCGCCGCATCGCCCGTTTGCGATTTCTTGATCGCACGATCAATTACGTCTTTGGGCATCGACAGCGACTTCGCCGCCTTTACCGCAAGCCGCAAACGCGGGTTTTTATCCGGGTCCGGCTCACCCATCTTGGCTGCCACGGTAATTTCCTTGGACAGTTTGGAAAACATCTTCGAGCGCAATTTGTCCTGCTTACCCTTACGGTGCTGGATATTCGCCCATTTTGAATGGCCTGCCATTAGCCCGATCTCCGCTTTGTAAAATAAATCGCTGTTACCGCCCTATACACAAACGCAAGGCCAATCCGCAACCCCGCCCTATATCAGAACGGAAAGAACCACGGGATCATCGCGCTCATCACTACCATCATCAGCAGGTTCAACGGCACACCGATGCGCAAAAAGTCGGTGAACTTGTACCCCCCCGGCCCGTAAACCAGCGTGTTGGTCTGATACCCAATCGGCGTGGAAAAGCTGGCCGAGGCCCCGAACATCACCGCCACCACCAAAGGCCGCGGGTCCACACCCAAAGACGATGCCAGCCCAATCGCAATCGGCGTCAAAATCACGGCCACAGCGTTGTTAGAAACCATCTCGGTCAGCACGGACGCCAAACCATACACCGCAAACACCAGAATATAAGGCGGCAAGTCCAGCATAAACGGTGAAATCGCATCGACAATCAGCTTAACCGCGCCCGAATGATCCAGCCCCAAACCGACGGCCAACATTGCAAAAACCAGCGCCAACAACCGCCCCTCGATAAAGCCGAACGCTTCATCCGCATCAATGCAGCGTGTCACCAGAACAATCGCCACACCAATCAGTGATAAAATCACAATCGGCGCCATGTTAAAGGCCGAAAGCCCGACCACTGCCACCAAAACGGCCAATACAATCGGAGCATGTTTGCGGCGAAACGCGCGCTCCGATGGATGGGCGATATCGACAAGGTCCATATCCAACGCAAGCCGCTGAATGTCGGCGGCGGCCCCTTCTAGTAGCAACGTATCGCCCACCTGCACAATCAAGTCGTCCAACTGGCGCCCGATGTTCTGGTTTCTGCGATGTGCTGCCAATGTATAGACGCCATAGCGCCGCCGTAGCCGCAATGATCCCAAAGACCGCCCGACCATCAAGCAACCCGGCGTAATCAACACCTCGACCGTTTCAGTCTGAACCGAAGACAGCTTGTCGACCTGCCGCAAATCCTTGCTGCTTTGCAGGGCAAGTACCTCTGACATTGGTGTGCGCAACACCACACGGTCGCCAGCCTCCAACTCTACGCCCGCAAGGGCCCGGCGCAAACTGGCATCGCCGCGCAGCACATCCACAACCCGCATAGAATCGCGTTTAAACAGATCGACATCCATAACTTTTTGGCCGATCAGGCCGGAATCCTCGGGCAGTGCCACCTCGGTAAAAAACTTCATTTTGGACCTGTCACCCAGCAACATCCCAAGACTGTCACGGTTGGGCAGCAGTTTGCGGGCGAACAAAAACAGGTACAAAACGCCTACGGTCGCCATCACAATCCCCAAAGGCGCGATGTCAAAAATGCCAAACGGGGCCATGCCCATTTGCCGTGCAACACCGTCAACCAACAGGTTGGTCGATGTACCGATCAACGTGATCGTACCACCAAAAATCGCCAGAAAAGACAGCGGTATCATGACTTTGGATGGTGAAAGCTTCATTTTCTTGGCCAGTTGCATAAAGACCGGAATCATCACAACCACAATCGGCGTATTGTTCAAAAACGCCGACATCGCCACAATTGCCAAGGTCAGCGCGGCCAAAGTCGCGGCGGGGCGCGCCTCGACATTGCGCACCGCCAACCGCGTCACCCAATCCAAGCCGCCCGTGCGCACCAACGCCCCCACCAGCACAAACATCGCGGCAATCGTCCAAGGTGCGTGGTTCGACAATACCGCCAACGCATCATCCTGCGGCAAGATCCCCAGCACCAGCATCACAGCCGCTCCGGCCAGCGCCGTCACCTCAACCGGAAAGGTTTCGCGGATAAACAGCACCAACATGCCCAGCAGAATGGCAATCGCCACCCAAGCTTGCATCGTTTCAGAAAGGTCCAAGCCAAACATACGCGCGTTTTCGCCTCTTAAAAGTTCATGCCCCGTCTAGAGCAGTCTAGCGCAGGCGCGGGCAGCAAAAACAGCCCCTATTAGGGCCAAACGATTAAGGCCGCGCCTCTTGCAGACGACCGCCGTTACGGATCATCGCCACGCGCGTCGCTTTGCCTGTTTTATCGTCGGTTTCCACATAGACGCCCGACAAAGTGGCATCGCCATTCGCAGGCTCAAACCGTGCCTTGGGCATGCCAGTGATAAACCGCCGCATCGGTTCCAGCTTTTCCATACCAATGACCGAATCGTAATCGCCACACATGCCAGCATCGGTCAAATACGCACAGCCTTGCTGCAAAATCTGCGCATCAGCGGTTGGAATATGGGTATGAGTGCCCACGCACAGGCTGGCGCGGCCATCACACCAATGGCCCATCGCCATTTTTTCAGACGTGGCCTCGCAATGCATATCGACAATAGACGCGCTGACCATACCGCCCAGCGGGTGCGCCTTTAACACCGCCTCAACTGCGGAAAACGGGTCGTCAAACGGGCGTTTCATAAAGACCTGACCCAAGGCTTGCGCAACCAAAACCTTGCGCCCGCCCCGCGCCTCAAACACCCGCGCGCCTTTACCCGGCGCACCTTTGGCATAGTTCAAAGGCCGGATAATCCGCGGCTCGGTTTCAATGAATTGCAGCATGTCTTTTTGGTCAAAAGCATGGTCGCCCAGCGTCACACAATCGGCGCCGGCATCCAAAATGCCCTTGGCATGTGCGCCCGTCAGGCCCATGCCGCCACTGGCATTCTCGCCGTTCACCACGACAAAATCGAGTTTCCATTCGTCGCGCAGCTTCGGCAACCGCTCGGTAATCGCGGCCCGGCCTGAACGCCCCATAACATCGCCAAGAAAGAGTATTTTCATAAATCTGGCATAGGCGGCGCTGCTGCCAAGAGCAAGCGAAAATACCTATATACCAGTGGCCAAAAACGCAAAAAGCCCCGCTATCGCGGGGCTTTTGTTAGAATATTGTCAGATCAGAACGGCTTTTTCAGCACATCAACCAAATCGGTCTTTTCCCAGCTAAAACCGCCATCCGCCTCGGGAGCCCGGCCAAAGTGGCCATAGGCCGAGGTGCGCGAATAGATAGGCTTGTTCAGGTCCAAATGCGTGCGAATGCCGCGCGGCGTCAGGTCCATCGCTGACCAGATCACCTTTTCCAACTCGGCATCGGGCACGTTGCCGGTGCCATGCGTATCGACGTAAATTGACATCGGCTTGGCCACGCCAATCGCATAAGACACCTGAATGGTGCAGCGATCCGCAAGCCCAGCGGCCACAACGTTTTTCGCCAGGTAGCGCGCGGCATAGGCGGCAGAACGGTCAACCTTGGTCGGGTCTTTACCCGAAAATGCGCCGCCACCGTGGGGGGCCGCACCGCCGTAGGTATCAACGATAATCTTGCGGCCCGTCAAACCGGCATCACCATCCGGGCCGCCGATCACAAACGTACCGGTAGGGTTCACCCACCATTCGGTGTTGGGCGTGATCCAAGATGCAGGCAGAACCTCACGAATATAGGGCTCTACAATCGCGCGGATATCATGGCTGGTTTGCTTTTTATGCTCATGCTGCGTCGACAGCACGATAGAGGTCACTTCAACCGGCTTACCATCTTCATACCGCAAGGAAATCTGGCTTTTAGCGTCAGGGCGCAGGGTGCTTTCCTGACCTGATTTACGCACCTCGGCGAGGCGCCGCAAAATCGCGTGGCTGTACTGAATAGGGGCAGGCATCAAAGCGTCGGTTTCCGTGCAGGCATAGCCGAACATGATCCCCTGGTCGCCGGCGCCATCCTTATCAACGCCTTGCGCGATATGGGCGGACTGTTCGTGCAGGTAATTGTGAACCTTAACGGTTTCCCAATGGAATTTCTTTTGCTCATAGCCGATGTCACGAATGCAATCGCGTACGATGCCTTCGACATTGCCCATCATTTCCTTCAGCTTTGCAGGGTCGGACAACCCAACCTCGCCACCAACGACAACGCGCTTTGTGGTCGCAAAGGTTTCACAGGCAACGCGGGCGTTTGGCTCAATCGCGATGAAGGCATCAAGAACCGCATCCGAAATGCGGTCACAGACCTTATCGGGATGCCCCTCTGACACAGATTCAGAGGTGAAAACATAATTATTTCGTGACATGGGGAACTGCTCCGTTTGGTTTTACCAATCACGCCAGGAAGCCGTTGTGACGGTTTACGCCATGCGCCTATGCCTGCATTGTAGCCAAGTCAAGCCATTCTGCGCCGCGGCCAGATCAACAAGCCGGCCGCAAGCACCAGCAGCAACACCAAAATCGGCATATCGCCAAAGCGCGCATAGACCGTGGGCGGCAAAGCCGCAGGCAGCGGGGCATCAATGTAATTGGCCACCCCCAGCGGCAGCGCGGCCACCACCCGGCCCCGCGCATCAATCACCGCTGATATGCCGGTATTTGCAGCCCGCAGCAGTGGCAAGCCTTGCTCGATCGCCCGCAGCCGCGCTTGGGCAAGGTGTTGCCACGGGCCTGTCAGCTTGCCGAACCATGCGTCATTGGTGATTTGTACGATCCAATCGGCACGCATCGGCGCCGCCCGCAAATCTTGCGGAAACACGGCCTCATAGCAAATCAGCGGCAAAACATGGCCCAGTTTCGGCCCCAAATCTAGCACCTGCGCGCTGGGGCCTGCCGAATAGCCCGCCCCTTGTTGCGAGGCAAAGGCGGTAATGCCAAACAGCCGGTACGCCAAGTCGCCAAAGGGAATATACTCGCCAAAAGGCACCAAGTGATGCTTGTCATAGGTTTGTGACACCTGCCCCTGCGGTGAGATCACCGCAAGCGTGTTATAGCCGCGAACGGCATCAGGGCTTGGCCCGTTTTCAACCCGCTGAATGCCAACGGCAACCTGTGCGCCTTGGCCCTTTGCGGCGATAGCTTGCACCAAGCCATCGTTATCATTCAATAAATACGGCACCGAAGTTTCGGGCCATACAATCAAATCCGGTTGCTTTTGGCCCTGCACCGAAGACAGCGCGAGCAGGTGATCTAGGTTTTCCCGCGCGCGCGCAGGGTCCCATTTCAAATGCTGCTCGGCATTGGGTTGAACCAATCGCACAATTGCAGGGTTGTCCGCGTATTTCGGGCTGGGCAGACCGTCGCCATAAAGCGCCAGCGCAGACCAAACCGCCACGGGCACAGCAGCCCAACGCCAGCCAAAGGTAGCAGGCACGGCCACCATGGTCAGCGTCAGCGCCGTCAGCCCACCTGCGCCAACAAAGGCACCGGCTTGCGCAATGGGAGTGTCAATCCAGACATGGCCAATCATCGCCCAAGGGAACCCAGTGAACACATAGCCCCGCGCCATCTCGGCCAAGGCCAGTAGCAGCGCCAACCACAGGACGCGCGGGGCAAAGCTGCCGCCCAAGCGATGCGCGCCCCACGCCGCCAGCGCCCAAAACAGCCCCAGCCCAAAGGGCAGCAGTACCAAAACAAAAGGGATCATCCACGCATAGATTTCAGGCTCGATCAAAAACGGCTCGACAATCCACGATAGGGCCAAGGCAAAATAACCGCCGCCCAAGAACAGGCCAAGCCAGCCAGCCGCCCCGGCCGAACCGGCGCGCGCAATCAGCACCATGGCCGCAAACAGCGCCGGTAAGGTTAAGAACCAAAACCCCAGCGGCGCCTGCCCCGAGGCCATGACAGCCCCTAATCCAAACGCCGCCCCAACCTGCGCCCAGCCCGGCCAGCAGCCGGACATACGCGCCACCAGCCGCCGAAACTGTCTGCTGATCATACTTTTGCGGCTTTGGCTTCCGCGCTTACGGCGGCTACGGCCGCGCGACGCGCAACGGCTGCGGGCAACCGCACGCGCAAACGCTTAATACGGCGCGGATCCGCGTCAACCACCTCAAACTCGGCTCCGCTTTCATGCTGGATAATTTCGCCGCGCGCCGGAATGCGGCCCAAACGCAAGAAGACCAGACCGCCGAGCGTGTCAACATCGTCATCTTCTTCGCCGTTTCGCAGGCTTAACCCCAGCGCTTGCTCAAACTCGTCCATCGGCGCGTTGGCTTGGGCCAGAAACACACCCTGCGGGTCTTCTTTCCAAAGCAGGCCTTCGACCTCGTCATGCTCATCCTCGATCTCGCCGATCACGGTTTCAATCAGGTCTTCGATTGTCACAAGCCCGTCAACCCCGCCGTATTCATCAATGACCAAGGCCATATGAACCCGCTCTTTTTGCATCTTTTGCAACAAAACACCGACAGGCATCGACGGCGGCGCATAAAGGATAGGCCGCAACAGTTTGCGCAGGGAAAACCGCCCAGATGCGCCAGCAAACCCGTATTGCAGCGCCAGATCTTTGAGCAGAACAAGCCCCAGCGGATGATCAAGCGTGCCTTTGTACACTGGCACACGGCTTAGGCCGTTTTCACGAAACACCTCGACCAACTCTTCTTTGCCAATGGTGATTGGAACGGCCGTAATCTCAACTTTGGGAACGGCCACGTCATCAACCCGCAGTTTGCGCAAGTTGGCTATGCCATGCATTGCCCCGCCAGACGCAAGGCGATCAGGGCCTTGGACAGGCCTGTCATCACTTTCACTATTGGGGTCAGACGGGCTAAGAGCGTCTAAGATGCGGCCAAAGAACCCGCGTTGCAAAGGTTCATCACTGTCCTGATCCGAAGAGTCTTGTGCCTCAAACGCGGCAACTGACTCGCTGTTCGTACTACCCATCTGTCCTTTTCCAAAAAATAATTCCCCATAACTGGGGCAATAACTAACTATATGGGTCCGAAACCCCTAAAGTTTCAAGTATCCGCGCCTCAGTAGACTCCATCAATGTGGCATCAATGTCGTCGATATGGTCGTATCCTAAAAGATGTAACAGACCATGAATGACCAAATGCGTCACATGGTCGCCCATTGGCTTGCCCGCGGCCTCGGCCTCGGCGGCACAGGTTTCCCACGCAATCGCGATATCGCCCAAATTTTCTGGATCATCTTCCGGCCCAGGTTCGGGCAGCTCAGGCACCTCGCCCGCATATTCCGCCGCGCGTTCCTCGGATGGCCAAGACAGCACGTTGGTCGGCACGGGCTTGCCCCTAAAATCCGCGTTCAGCGTGGCGATATGCGCGTCATCGCAGCCCATCAAACACAGGGTAAACCCTTGAACCGGCAAGCCCAATTCAACTAACGCCGCCGTGCAGGCGCGCACAGCTACGGTAGGCAGGCCAAAACCTTCCCACCGCGCGTCTTCTATTACTGTATCAACCAGAGGCTCCATCATGCGCCTCATACGCCTCAATAATACGGGCGACAAGCGGGTGTCGCACGACATCTTTGGATGTGAAGTAATTAAAGCTGACGCCCTTAACGCCTTTCAAGATACGCTCGGCATCGGCCAAGCCGCTGGCCGTACCGCGCGGCAGGTCAATCTGGGTGCGGTCGCCGGTGATAACCATGCGCGACCCTTCGCCCAAACGGGTCAGAAACATTTTCATCTGCATGGTCGTGGCGTTTTGCGCCTCATCCAGCACGACAAAGGCGTTCGACAGCGTGCGCCCGCGCATAAAGGCCAGCGGCGCGATTTCGATCCGCTTGTCCTCCATCAACTTGGCGAGCTGCTTTTGCGGCAGAAAATCGTTCAGCGCATCATAAAGCGGCTGCATATAGGGATCAATTTTATCCTTCATGTCGCCAGGCAGAAAGCCAAGCCGTTCGCCTGCCTCGACCGCAGGACGTGACAGGATAATCTTATCCACCGCACCGGCCAGCAACATGGTCACGCCAACGGCCACCGCCAGATAGGTTTTGCCTGTACCGGCAGGGCCGATGCCAAAGCCAAGGTCATTGTCAAACAGGTTGCCGACATAGGCCTTTTGCGCCTCGGTCCGTGGCTCTACCGGCTTTTTGCGGGTCCGCAGCTCGTAACGCTCGCCCGAAAACATTTCAATCTGCTCAACGGCTGGCAACGCGCGGTCTGGCATCGGGCGGCCCATGCGGATTGCACCGTCAATATCGCCGGCGTCCAAGCCCTTGCCCGCCTCAAGCCGCGCATAAAGCGCCGACACAACCGAAGACGCATAGTCGCGTGCGCTTTTCTCGCCGATAACGGCCAAACGGTTGCCCCGCCGCAAGATATTCACGCCGGTCTGCTTTTCGATCAACGCTAAGTTGCTATCAAACTGACCACAAAGATCAATTAGCAAACGATTGTCGGGAAATTCCAACAGGGTTTCGGTATCAAGCTGTGCAGTCGGGGGGGTCAGCGCACTGGTGCCCAAGGATATCTCCTTTTAACAACGGTTATACGTAAAGAGTGGGGCGTCAGGGGCCGTCTGACAAGTGACTTTTTTATAACAAGCGGAAAAGATGCAATTTTATTTAATGGCGATCAAATTAAAAAAGCCGCAGCTTTTGCTGCGGCCTTAATTTTAGGCGGTTTTACGATTAGCGGTTAACAACCACTGTTCTGCGGCCGTGGCCGGAAACCCGGTCTTCAATGCCTTCCGTGCTGGATTGGTAATCACGGATAACCGTACCCGGCGGGTATTCGTCATTACAGACCGGCAAACCCGACACTGGGTCATAGCGTGGCGAAGAATAGCCTTCCAAGCCGTCGTCAATGATCCAGTTTTGGCAGCCATCTGGGTCATAGGCAATTGCTGCGCGCCCGTTGTTCAAAACGCCGGAATCGCGGCCTTGGTCTTGGCCGGTTGCGATGATGGAATCGGGGCCACTATAGCGTTCGGTGCCTTCAAAATTCTCAGCGATACAGCCGGACAGCATCAAAGCAGTCGCCAGACCTGCGCCCATTTTCATTGCGTTGATCATATCTGTTACCACCTATAGCAAATGACTTCGACACGGCGGTTCTGCTGCATACCAGCTGCAGAAGAGTTCGACGCGACGGGACGGGTTTCACCAAAGCCGATCTGACGTTCGACCATTGCACCAACCGAGCGCGCAACAGCGCCGACAGATTCGGCACGACGCTCGGACAGGCGCTGGTTATAGGACTGCGACGCGCGGCTGTCGGTATGGCCATAAATGGCGTAGCCGAAGGCATCTGTGCTTTGAAAGAAGTCTTCCAGACGTGCGCGGCCGTTGGCGGTCAAATTCGCGCTGTCGGTGTGGAACAATGTGTCTGTGTTTTCCACCAAACAGGTGTTCTTTTTCAGACAAACCGGCTTGCCGGTTTTCGGGTTGCGGCGCGGAACCATATAGCCCTCAAGGCCACCATCTGCCCACCAGTGCATACAGCCGTCATCATCGACCCATACGCCCCATTCTATTTGGCCTGTAACCTTTGGTTGCGCCATAACGGCAACGGGGCCTGTGAGGCCCAGCGCAAGGGCAGCGCCACCAATCATTATCTTCATCGCTAAACTAATTTGTCGCTTCACAGTGGCAACCCCCCCGGGCATTCCGCAAACTTTACTACATTCACAAAGATTTGCAGTCTAGGCACCCGATTGTAAAGCAAAAACTGGCCACCCGAGGACGATTGCGCCGCTAATAGTTTCGACTTTATGGCCAATCGCTAACCCGCCCCTGCCTTTACCCCCGCTTCAGGAAACAGGTTTACAGCACAGGTGTACCGGCAAGGGAATTTGACTTCGATTCAGTCACCCGCACCCGCACCAACTGGCCCACCTGCCCCGCCGGATCATCAACATGCACCGCATGAAGATGCTGCGACTTGCCAACCATCTGCCCCGGTTGCCGTCCCGTTTTTTCATATAAAACATCCACTTCGCGGCCCACCATCGCATCTTGGGCCGCGCGCTGCTGGCTGCCCAACAAGGCTTGCAAGGCCTGCAGCCGCGCATCTGCCACCGCAGTATCGACATCGGGCTTTTCCGCTGCAGGTGTGCCGGGCCGCGCCGAGTATTTGAACGAATAGGCCATGCCATAGCCCACCTTGCGCACAAGGTTCATCGTGCCTTCAAAATCATCATCCGTCTCACCAGGAAAGCCGACGATAAAGTCAGACGTCAGCAAAATATCGGGCCGCGCCGCGCGCACACGGTCCAATACGCGCAAATAATCATCGACCGTATGCTTGCGGTTCATCGCCTTCAAAATACGGTCAGACCCAGATTGCACCGGCAAATGCAAATACGGCATTAACTGCGGGCAATCGCCATGCGCCGCGATCAGATCATCTTCCATATCATTGGGATGGCTGGTCATATAGCGTAGCCGGTCTATACCCTCGACGTCCGCCAATGCGCGGATCAGCCGTGCAAGGCCGTAGCCCCCCGCGCTATAGGCATTCACATTCTGCCCCAACAGCGTCAGCTCCCGCACGCCACGGCTGGCCAGATTGCGTGCCTCGGCCAACAGGCGTTCCGGCGGGCGGCTTACTTCGGCACCGCGCGTGTACGGCACGACGCAAAAGGCGCAAAACTTGTCGCAGCCTTCTTGCACGGTCAAAAATGCGGCTGGCCCGCGCATCGCCTTGCGTTCGGGCAAATGGTCAAATTTATCCTCAAGCGGAAAATCGGTCTCAATCGCCCGCTCACCCTTCTGGATCTTCGCTTCCATCTCGGGCAGGCGGTGATAACTTTGCGGGCCGACGACCAGATCAACCAAGGGCATCCGCCGCATAATCTCGGCACCTTCGGCCTGTGCCACGCAGCCTGCAACGGCCACTTTCAGGTTGGGGTTCGCCTCTTTGGCAGCGCGCAGGCGGCCCAAATCCGAGTATAGTTTTTCCGAGGCCTTTTCACGGATATGACAGGTGTTAATCATAACCATATCGGCACCCTCGGCCGTATCGGTTTGCACATAACCGGTCGCACCCAGGCTTTCTGCCATCCGCTCACTGTCGTAAACGTTCATCTGGCAACCGTAAGTCTTGATAAACAGCTTCTTTGGCTCGGTCATGGCAGCACCCTTTGCAGATCGCCCGCCTCTCTACACCCTGCGGCCCCAACCCGCAACGCCCCCAAAACCGGCGGCCTTGCGAATAGCTCTCGCAGTTTTATACGCTTTCGCTTAATCATCGGGGGCTAAGACTGGCCGTTTGGCAGGCCAAATACCGAGGAACGGCATGCAGTATACAAGTTTATCCACGTTTTTGGACAAAGAGCGCGACAGCCTCGCCAAAGGCCCCGTTGCGATTATCCTTGCCGAAGATGCGGTCGAATTGGAAAGCACGCTGCGCCACCACCTCGAAATCGGGTTCCGCACCGTGTTGCTGCTTGCCAACCCTCAGATCGCGCTTTCAGACACGGTTGCCGCGCTGATCACGCGGGTTGAGTACGACATCTACCAACGCAATGCCATACAAACGGCGGTGAACCAACTGATCGAGGCTGCGCCCAATACATGGCTTTACTACGGCTATAACGCCGAATACCTTTTCTTTCCCTTTTGCGAAAGCCGCAACGTACGGGAAATGATAGCTTTTCACACCGAAGAGCGCGGCTCGGCCCTGCTGTCTTATGTGATCGACCTCTATGCCGAAGACCTGAACAAGCACCCGAACGCCGTATCCCTCGAGGATGCGATGCTGGATAAATCGGGGTATTACGCCTTGGGCCGCCCCGACCCTGCCAACCACAACCATGCGCGCGAACGCCAGCTTGATTTTTTTGGCGGCCTACGCTGGCGTTTCGAAGAGCATATCCCAACCGCGCGCCGCAAGATTGACCGTATTGCATTGTTTCGCGCCAAACCGGGCCTTCGCCTACGCCCCAATTTCACCTTTTCGGATGAGGAATACAACACATACGCCTGCCCGTGGCATCACAACATCACCACGGCAGTCGTGTCATTCCGCACCGCCAAAGCGCTGAAATCCAACCCCGGCTCGCGCTATGACATTCATGAATTCAAGTGGCACAATTCGACCAAATTCCAGTGGAACAGCCAGCAACTCATGGATTTAGGCCTGATGGAACCCGGCCAATGGTTTTAACCATTGGCGCAAGCTTATTATTACCTGCGGGCAAAATAAGCGTCAAAGCCGTTATCTGCCGCCCTTTTGGCACAGTTCCAATCCATACATAGTGTGCGATACGCAAATGCCTATGCTTGCATATACCCCTTGCTATGTAGGGGGCGCATCCATATGTGTGGTTCCTCGGGCGATCTGAGGGCGCACGCGTTTTTCTAAGGTCAACCGAAGCAGATCGGACGCTCTGGTACTGCTGCCGGATACGTCCGGAAAAAACCCAACGCCGCCTTATCGTCGCGCGCGTTGACCTTAACTTGAGACCGGCGCGTTTGATCCGTATATATTTCTGGAATCAGGTATTTCAGATTATTGCTTTACGCGTTCAATTTCAGGACGACATGACAACAGCCGCTCTTGTTGGCTGCGCTTGCGAATTCGATTTGTGCCCTCTCGATGTCACTACGCGGTCCGCGTGCAGTGGCGCATCATGGGTGTCCCGACCTCGTGGCACTGTGTCATGCGGTCGTTGGAGCATGTTCTAGTGTTAACCAAATATCTGCTGTTCACACCCGGCCCTGTGAATGTCGCCGAGACCCTTCGCGTTGCTATCAGTAAAGAAGATATCTGTCACCGGGAACCTGACTTTGACGCCCTTTTGCGCAGCATTGAACACAAACTGATCTCGCTTTTTCAGATCCGGAAACAAACGCGATACCGCGCAGTGGTGATCACCGGATCCGGCACAGCGGCGAATGAGGCAATGCTGTCGTCTGTCGTGGGCAAAGGCGCGATCCTGATCCTGTCGAACGGTGAATTTGGCGGGCGGCTGCACAAGACATCACTCATCCACAACAAGCGCACCCACCTTATCGAGATGCCTTGGGGCACCGCTTTCGATCTGAACCAGATTGAGGAATATCTGTCGATCCACAAGATCCATGTCATCGCTATGGTGCATCACGAAACCTGTTCTGGCATGTTAAACCCACTGCCGCAGATCGGCGCGATAGCCAAGGCCCATGGGGCGCTGTTTGTGGTTGATGGCGTCAGCTCTGTCGGCGCCGAAGCAATCGACATGGAGACATCCAACATCGCGTTTGTATCCAGCTCAAGCTCTAAGGCGATAGGGTCTTACCCAGGACTATCCTTCGTCGTGGGGCGCAAAAAACACTTTAAAAAGCTGAAACACCATGCGGCGAAAACCACTTACCTCAATCTCGCGACGTTCTATGCGTTTCTAAAGAACCATAGCCAAACCCCCAATACGCCCGCCGTCCCCTTATTCTTTGCGCTGGAACAAGCCCTGACAGACATCCTGCGCGAAGGCGTGATCAAGCGCTATGCGCGGATCAAGGCCCGTGCCGATATGCTGCGTGTCGGTATGCGCCGCCTGAATCTGGAATTTTTGATCGACGATGCCGACATGTGTGCGATCTTGACCACGGTACGGGTGCCGCCTTCGATTTCTGTGCGCGACCTGCGCAACCGGCTGCGCGAAAAATCAATCATCATTTATGAGGGCAAAGGCTGCTTTGCCGGCAAGGTATTTCAGGTCGGCAATATTGGCGAGTTATCCGACTACGATATCCGGTACTTCCTTGCCGCGCTCAAAGAAGTCTTGTTGACGTTGCAGGTCAAAGCCGCCGAACCGATGGCTGCAGTCATATCCATGCCGGCAACGGTGGCCATGCTTCCTGCGCCGAACCTCTTTCAAGCAAAGGTGGTATCATGACAGATAAGCTGAAACAACTTTGGGCCACCAAAACCCGTGATGATGAATGGTGGTCATCCTTCGTCACATCGCCCCTCGCGATCCTTGCCAACTATGGCGTTGTTGATGTTGCGTGGATCACCCCAAACCGGATCACGGCGGCTTCATTTGTGGTCGCAGTCATCGCGACATTCGGGATCATCATCGGGGGCACGGGTTGGTTTATCGCAGCGGCCCTCCTTATCCACCTCAGTCATATCCTCGACTGCATGGACGGGCAAATGGCGCGCTTTCGCAAGGTATCGTCGCCCATAGGCAGCTATTATGACCGATTGACCGATCAGATGCAGGTTGCACTTTGGTTTGGCGCGGCCGGATACGCGGCTTACCTGCAAACGGCCAGCGCGACTCCGGTCCTCCTCGCGATGATCGGCATCGCGTTCTACAACTTGCGCGGATACGCCAAATATATCGCGTTTGAGATAGAAACAAAGCGAAACCAACAATACCCCGCCGAGATGGCGCGGCTTAAACCGACGAAAATCACAGCAGGTCTTGGGTTTGGTTTTCGGGAAAACTGGGCATGGTTTCTACGCGAACAACGCAAAATTCTTGGCTTTGATGAGGGTGTGTTCATCTTCATGCTGTCGCTCGCGCTGATCATTAACCAGCTAACCCCGATGCTGTGGGTCTTCGCCGCAAGCCAAGTATTTTGGGGAATCTACAAGCCTTGGCAAAGAGGCAAAAACATCGATGAAACCCGCAAGGTTTCGCTCCAGAAATAGCATCCCTTTCATCATCGCACATTTAGGAGATTCTGACATGAAACACGAAAACACGCGCCCGCCAATCGCGGTCATACTGGCAGCAGGCGTAGGCTCTCGGCTCAGCCCCCTGACCGACAAATGCGCCAAAAGTTTGCTATCGGTGGGCGGGTCCGCCATTCTTGAACGGATGATCCGAAATTGCCTCAGCTGCGGCATGTCGCAATTTGTTCTGGTACTGGGCCACAGAGCCGAAGAAATTAAACAATTTGTAGACAAGGCCTTTCGGGGCATCCGCGTTACATATGTGATCAATGAACGCTACCGCGACACGAACACCGGCTATTCCTTGATGCTGGCATCAAAGGTGATTGGCACTGCCGAGTTTGTTAAATTCGATGCGGACGTAGTGTTTGATGTAAAAATCCTGCGCCAGCTTTTGGATGACAAACACGAAGATGTCTTGTGCATTGATCAAAATATAGCGCTTGAAGATGAGGAAGTGAAGGTCATTGCAGACGAGCATATGCAGGTGCTTGAAGTTGGCAAATCGGTTGCCCCTGACATGGCACTCGGGGAATCCATCGGGATCGAAAAGATCAGCCCCAAAACCGGCCCGCTGCTTTTCGCAGAATTGGCCATGATGATGGAAAGCCCCGCGCGGCTTCAAGACTATTATGAAGACGCCTATGCACGGCTTGTAAGCAAAGGTGCTGTGTTTCATGCGCTCGACATTACCGGGTTGAATTGGACCGAAATTGATACGGCAAAAGACTTTGCCGCAGCAAATGCAATGTTCGGAACGCCGATCACCACAGTGTCACGCGGCCAACAACGCGCGATAGACGAGGCATCGGACAAGGCGTCCACCACAACCTAAAGCCTATCCGAAACACCACATGCGGGGGGCCTGTACCGGCAAGTTTTGGCCGGCCTTTGCCCCCCATGTGGGGCAAAGGTGATGAATATCGCGGTGACAGCGTTCAAAACGATTTCTGGCACGGCAATGTCATTGTTCTTGCGGCGCAGTCGCTTTAACTCAGATCACTAGGCGTCAATTTCAAACTTGGTATTATTTACGCACCCCTTTTGAACCAACTCTGCTTCAGGGAACCGCTCTCTCCAGAGATACCGCGGCGATGCTGCTGGGCGAGGATGGCAGAAATGAGCCCAAGCGTCCAAATGCTTCGTTCTGCCCATACGCTTAGTCTGAATACGCAAGAATGGGCGAGACCTGTCGCCAACGCCTTGCGCGCTTCCTTGATTGATCCGCAGAAAGCCAACGATGGCCTCTATTGCCTAAACCAGCTTTACCAACCCGAAACACGCTTGCCCCACCAGCGCAGGGTGTTATGAGAAACCAATTGCCAAAAAAACGAATGTCAGACATCAAAACGACCCCCCAAAACCTATAAAGCCCAACAGTTCAAAATATGATCCCCTCTTCGCGCCCAGACTTTCAACATATCAACCGCGTCCCCGAGGGGGATTTTCGCTTCATCGCATTGGATGTTGAAACGGCGTGCAGTGATGCCGCAAGCATCTGCCAGATCGGCCTCGCCTGTGTTCAGCCTGACAATCGCATCCAGACTTTTTCCATGTTCGTCAATCCGCGCACCCATTTTGACCCGTTCAACATACGGCTGCACGGGATCGGGCCGGACCATGTGGCAGATGCCCTACCCTTCCATGAGGCGTTTGAAACGCTGTTGCCGCTGCTTGCGCGACATCATCTTATTCAACACAGCAACTTCGACAAACAGGCCATCAACGCCGCCCACAGATGTTTGGGCCTTGAGCCTCCGCCCTTAAACTGGAGCGACAGCGTCAGGATTGCGCGGCGCGCTTGGCCAGAGCTGAAAGGAAATGGCGGGCATGGCCTTGCCAACCTGAAACAGCTGTTGAATTTGCAGTTCCACCATCACGATGCCGGTGAAGATGCCCGCGCGGCGGCCATGGTTGTGCTGCATGCCGAAGCCCGTCTTGCGATGCCGTTTGGCGAAATCGCGCTGCCCGTTCCCAAAGCCCCCCGCCCCCGCGCCGCAAAAGCATAAGCCGACCAACCACAGACCGGTTTATCCGGCAAAAGCACGGATGCAGGACAGACGGATAGCGCCACGCCGCAGCGAGTGGCGCATCCAACAATGCCGTGTTTTGGCAAGGCTAATGTCAGACCGTTCTATGTGACACACCTCCATCACAGCATAGCGATCAGCGTTCTTGCGGCCTCTCGCAATTTGGCCACCTGCGTGCAGCACAGTTTACCAAACCTTCATATTCCCGACACTGAAGCGTCATGCTGGCGGTCTATCAGCCCACTAAGCACCAAAGGGGGCAGATATGCTACAAGTCTCAAACGTGACGCGGATGTTCGGACAGAAATCGGCGGTTGATAACGCCAGTTTTGTCATCGAAAAATCCGCATTCGTGGGCATCATCGGGCGGTCGGGTGCAGGCAAGTCAACGCTGTTGCGCATGATGAACCGGCTTACGGATGCCAGCTCGGGCGAGATACGTTTTGAGGGCCAAAATGTACTGACCCTACAAGGCGCGGCAAAACGTGCATGGCAGGGCCAATGCGCAATGATCTTTCAACAGTTCAATCTGGTGCCGCGCATGGATGTGGCCTCAAACGTGTTGCACGGCATGTTGAACAAACGGTCCACCCTGCAAACCATGTTCAACCTTTGGTCCGACGCCGATATCACCCGCGCGCTGGAAATTTTGGACCGGTTGGGCATTGTCGAACAGGCCCCGAAACGCGCCGAGGCACTGTCGGGCGGGCAACAGCAGCGCGTGGCGATTGCGCGCGCGCTGATGCAAGACCCCAAGGTGATCTTGGCCGATGAACCCATCGCCAGCCTTGACCCGATGAATGCGCAAGTTGTGATGGATACGCTGCGCCGCATCCACGAAGAAGATGGCCGCATGGTCATCGCCAACCTGCACACCCTTGATACCGCGCGCCGCTATTGTGACCGCGTGATCGGAATGCGCGACGGTCGTATCGTCTTTGACGGCACGCCCGCGCAACTGTCGACGGGCGTCGCCCGCGACATCTACGGCGCAGATGCCTCGTTCAACGAGGCTGCAACCTCGACCGCCATTACCCAGCCCGATGCGGCCTATGCCGAAGCGATGCTGGTTGACTGACCACACACCCAAACCGGAGACGACCATGAAAACGCTGCTTGCCCTTCTTGCCGCCACCACTGCCCTTTCGGGTGCTGTTCACGCGCAGGAAATCAAAGAATTCAACATCGGCATCCTTGGTGGTGAAAACGCCCAAGACCGCATGACCTCTAACGAATGCTACCGCAAAAAGATCGAAGACGCGCTTGGCGTTCCGGTTAAGGTGTTCACACCTGCTGACTATGACGGCGTTATTCAGGGCCTGTTGGGCGGCACCATTGATCTGGCGTGGCTTGGCGGTTCCAGCTATGCCAAGACCTATCTGACCGACCCGGCAGCTGTTGAGGTGCGTTTGACCAAGCAGAACCTCAACGATTCAACCGGCTACTACTCCATCGGTTTTGCACGCAAAGACAGCGGCATCACATCGATCGAAGATGCAAAAGGCAAAGTTTTTGCTTTTGGCGAGCCTAACTCGACCTCAGGCTACCTCGTCCCCGGCGCTGAATTGATGGCAAAATATGGCAAGCTTGAAGATTACTTCGGTGAAGTGAAATTCTCGGGCGGCCACGAGCAAACCATCGTTGGTGTCAGCAGCGGTATGTTCGACGCGGGCGTGTCTTGGGCTGACGGCGTTGGCAACTGGGAAGACGGCTTTTCTTCGGGCGCGTTCCGCAAAGCCGCTGATGCTGGCATCGTTGAAATGAACGATCTGGTCGAAATCTGGCGCTCGAAACTGATCCCAGAAGGTCCGATGGTTGTGCGCGCAGCCCTGCCTGCGGATGTAAAAGACAAGGTCACCCAGATCACTGCCGATCTGTGGGAAACCGACAAGGATTGCGCTTACGGTGTGGCCGCCGGCGAAGCAAAAGACTTCGTTCCAGCCACCCATGACATGTATCTGGGCATCATCGCGGCCCGCGAATTGTCTGGCAAATAATCCCTCTTAGCACCCTACGCTGGGCCTTTGATTGCAAAGGCCCAGCGCTGTATTGGAGCCCACTATGGTTGATACTGCTTTTGGTCCAAAGCCCGGAAAACGGGCGGATCTGACAAACTCTACCGAAAGCTACATCCAGCAGACCCGCCGCAAGCGGCTTTACGGCACGATCCTTTTGGTGTTGTTCCTTGCGCTCATGGCCAGTGGTTTTAAAACCGCCGAAAACCGCAATGCGGGTGATTTTTTGGCAGGCCTGCACAACCTGACGGCCTTTCCGTCCGAGGTAATTTCCGAAGCTTTCGCAAATCGCGCAAACCTGCCAGAGTTGGTGCTGCATTACTTGCCCTCACTGATAGAGACGCTGAACATCGCCGCCGTCGCGACCCTGATAGGGGCAATGGCAGGCGGCACGATGGCGATCTTGTCCACCCGTGGCCTTGCACGTTGGCCCGCACTCATCCCCGTATTCCGCCGCTTGGCCGATATCTTTCGGGCGCTGCCAGAAATTGTTATCGCTCTTGTGCTGATCTTTATCCTTGGCGGTGGCCCTGTGGCTGCGGTGGTGGCAATCGCCCTGCACAGCACTGGCGCAATGGCCAAACTATTTTCGGAATCTGCCGAAAACGCCGACCTGAGACCCGTTGAAGGCTTGGCCTCGACCGGTGCGTCATGGGGGCAGCAAATCTGGCTTGGCATTATCCCGCAAGTCGCGCCAAACTGGCTCAGCTATGCGCTTTTGCGGTTTGAGATTAACGTCCGCGCCTCGGCCATTCTTGGCTTCGTAGGCTCTGGCGGCATCGGCTATGACCTGAAAATCGCCATGCAATGGGGCGGCGGAAAATATGACGAGGTCGTCGCGATCTTCCTGCTGCTGTTCCTGACCATCATGGCCTTTGACCAGCTTTCAAGCCACTACCGCAACCGTCTGGTAAAGGGCCACTGACATGACCGCATCACTTCACCTGCAAATGAGCCACCGCTTCAAGGTAAAACAGCTGACAGCGCTTGCCGTGCCCTTGGTTATTCTTGCCTATCTTGCCTATGTCTTTGTGGCCTTTGATATCGCAGGCATCGCGGGCCGTGCCAAACTGGACAACGCCAAAATCCTGCTAGCTGATTTTGTCAGCTTTAAAACCCATGTCACCCGCGAAAACCGTTCAGGCGATGTGCGGGTCGCGATTGAGGGCGAAAGCAAAGGCACCTACCCCGAAGGCCGCTTGCCTGAATGGGTGACGCAGTCGGACGGCATCACCACGGTTGACCTCGGCAAAGGCCATATCGTCACCTATGATGCGATCGGTGCGAGCTATGTTGTGCCGGGTTATGGTACGATCTATGTCGAACCCGATGGCGGCAAAGTAAAGCTGACTGCCCCGCAGCCCCTGCCCGACTGGATCAACGCCACCAGCACGCGCGTCGCTGTGACAACCCCACAAGGCCGCTTTTCCTATTCCCGCGCCAAGGTTGATACGTTTCGCTATCAAATGGGGTGGGAGATGTTCTTTTTCACCCTCGACAGCCCGTTCTCCGGCAAATCAATGGCCGAGTTGGCGACCATACTGACAGGGCCACGGCTTGACCCTGCGCGCGCGAACCTTGCCATGATGGCATCCGAGGTTTGGCACAATCGCATGTGGCACCATTCGGATGTGGCGGGTGCGCTGTTTGAAACCGTTCTGATGGCGTTTTTGGGCACTATGGGGGCGGCGATGGTCTCATTGCCGCTGGCCTTTCTGGCCGCCAGCAATTTCACCCCGTTTCGCACCGTTCGCTTTGCCTTCCGCCGCGTGTTTGATTTTCTGCGCGGGGTTGATGGCTTGATCTGGACGATCATTTTGTCTCGCGCCTTTGGCCCCGGCCCCATGACCGGCGCGCTTGCCATTTTGCTGACCGATACCGGCACATTCGGCAAAACATTCTCGGAGGCCTTGGAAAACATCGATGATCGGCAGGTCGAGGGTGTGCGCTCAACCGGTGCCTCGGCCCTACAGCGCGCCCGCTTTGGCGTCATCCCGCAGTTGGCCCCGATTTTGCTCAGTCAGGTTCTCTATTACCTCGAATCCAATACGCGATCTGCCACCGTTATTGGCGCGATTGTCGGCGGCGGCATTGGTTTGTTGCTGACCCAAGCCATCATCACCCAAAAAGACTGGGAAGAGGTCGCCTATTATATGGTGCTGATCGTGCTGATGGTCATGGCAATGGACAGCCTGTCAGGTTGGATCAGACGGCGTTTCATCAAGGGCTAATCCCTGCCCCCAAACCCCAAGGCGAACCCCAAAGGCAAAACCATGTCAAAGCTGTCTGCCGCTGCCCCGCTTATCCACCCTGATTGCGAGATTTCCAACAGCACATTCGGTGCCTATTGCGAGGTTGGTCGCGCCAGCCGCATTATCAACTCTACGTTCAACGACTATGCCTATTGCGACCGGTTGGCCGATATTGCCAACACCACCGTCGGCAAGTTTGCTAATATTGCAGCCCTTACGCGTATCGGCCCGACAGATCACCCGATGGGCAACGCAAGCCTGCACCACTTCCTGTATCGCAGCAGCTATTACTGGGATGATTCCCCGGATGACCCCACATTTTTTGCGGCCCGCGCAGCTAGGCGCACCGTAATCGGCCCTGACACTTGGATCGGGCATGGCGCGATTATCAAGCCCGAGGTGACGATAGGCGTTGGTGCCATCATCGCCAGTGGCGCTGTAGTGACCAAAGATGTGCCGCCGTATATGATTGTGGCAGGCGTTCCAGCCACGCCCTTGCGCCCGCGTTTTCCCACGCAGATCAGCGACCGGTTGCAAATGCTATCTTGGTGGGATTGGTCGCATGAAGACCTGCGCCAAGCCCTACCCGATTTCCGCGCGATGCCTGCCGAGGCCTTTCTTGAAAAATACAGCGGTTAGGGCGTGCCGCATTTTTGGCACCCCGCCTCAAGACAACGCATCCCCCGCCAGCGTGACGGTTACACGATCCCCCGCAAACCATGTTGTCCCATATTCCACTGGCCGCCCCATCGGGTCGATATTCACCGCGACGGTCCGCAGCACTGGGTCCCCTTCACGCAGGCGCAGATGCAGCGCGGTCAAAGCATCCGCCGCAATCGCACTGATCTTGGTGCTGTGGCGGGTATAATCTGCGATACCAGACATTACCAAACTGGCCGTGACCGATTGTGTCTGCTGCAGCGCCTCTAGAAACGCGGGCAAGGTTTCGGCAGGAAACACAGACCTGAACAGCGCTATCGGTGCCCCATCGGCAAGAGACAATCCGTCAACCACATGCACTGCCGCCCTCGGTGGAATAGCCAGCGCCTCGGCCTCGGCCCCATCCGATGCCCGCGTCTCCAACCGCAAAATCTGGCGCGAGGGCGTGCGCCCCGAGGCCAAGATATTCTGGTGAAACCGCACGCGGCGCCCCAAAGCATAGGCCGCCGGTTGCACCGCCACAAACACCCCTAGCCCGCGTCGCGCATGAACCGCCCCCGCCTCGGCCAAGGCGGCCAGTGCATGGCGCACGGTATGGCGGTTAACGCCAAAACGCTGCGCCAATGCCGCCTCGGTTGGCAGCTTGTCGCCCGCTTTGTAATGCCCCGTTTCAATTTCTTGCGTCAGCGTAGCCGCAATGGAAGCCCAGATAGACGTGCGCGCCATTGTTACGAAAACTTCACGTGCATTTTGCATCTCCAGTGCATAATTGTTGTCTAGTTGTATAGTTATTCAAATACCGCCGCAAGATGCAGAGGTCGCCGTGACAGAACAAACCCTTCCGCAAACGCCCCGCCAAATCTGGATGGGCCTGCTGGCCCGCGCCAAACCTGCACGACTGGCAGCGCTTTTCCCCGACCTGCCCCCGCATGAGGTGCTGCGCGCGCCCGAGGTTGGGGCCGTCATGGTGCAAGGGCGCATCGGAGGCACCGGCCAACCCTTTAACCTTGGCGAAACAACGGTCACCCGCTGTGCCTTGCGCCTTGGGTCGGGTGCTGTGGGCCATGCCTATGTGCAAGGGCGCGACAAAGATCACGCCCGCCGCGCCGCCGTGCTGGATGCGCTGCTGCAAGGCGATCAGGCGGCAAAACTGGACGCCGAGGTTATCGCCGTGTTGCAAACCGAAGAAGCCCAGCGCCGCAGCACCCGCGCGGCAAAAGCTGCGGCGACAAAGGTCGAATTTTTCACTCTGGTTCGTGGAGAAGATCAATGAACCCAACAGCTTTGCAAGGCGGTTTTTCCGATACACCGGTTCAATCATCCCATGCTTTTCGGGCCGCATTAGAGGCAATGGCCCGCCCCGGAACGATACATGACGTCGCCGGTGCCGCCCCGCCCGCTCCGGTCTCAATCGCCGCAGGGGCCTTGCTGCTGACACTCTGCGATGCGACCACGCCGCTGCATCTGGCGGGCACATATGATTGTGCCACGGTGCGCGATTGGGTCACTTTTCATTGCGGTGCGCCCCTTGTCGCGGCGGATGAGGCGGGTTTTGCCTTGGGCGATTGGGCGGCGCTGCAACCCGTTGGGCGCTTTGCCATTGGCCTGCCCGACTATCCCGACCGTTCCGCCACATTGCTGGTGGAAACCGATCATTTCGCCCCCGAAAATGCCCGCCTAACCGGCCCCGGCATAGAAACTCATGCCGCACTGTCATTGCCCGAAATTGAAGCCTTTCAGGCAAATCGCGCGCTGTTTCCGCTAGGCTTTGATTGCTTTTTCACCAGCGGCAGCCGCATCGCCGCTTTGCCCCGTTCCACCAGCGTAGAGGCCGTATAATGTATGTAGCTGTCAAAGGAGGCGAGCGGGCGATTGAGAACGCCCACGCATGGCTTGCCGAAGAGCGGCGCGGCGATGTGACCGTGGACGAGATGACCATTGCGCAAATCCGTGAACAGCTTGCGCTGGCGGTCAACCGCGTAATGGCCGAAGGCTCGCTTTACGACCCCGATCTTGCGGCGCTGGCGATCAAGCAATCGCGCGGCGATTTGATCGAGGCGATTTTTCTGATCCGCGCCTATCGCACCACTTTGCCGCGTCTGGGGTCTTCGCGCCCTGTGGAAACGACGAAAATGGCGGTGATCCGGCGTATCTCGGCCACCTATAAGGACCTTCCGGGGGGCCAAGTCTTGGGGCCAACGTTTGATTACACCCACCGCTTACTAGATTTCAAACTGGCTGCGGAAGGCGCGGTCAACCCGCCCGCCCCCACGGCCTCCGCCACAGAAAGTGACGTGCCGCACGTGACCGCGTTTTTGAACCGCGATGGCATGATTGAGGCCGAACCAAGCGGAGATGACACGCCGCCCGACCTGACCCGCACCCCGATGGAACTGCCCGCCAACCGCGCCCTGCGTTTGCAGGCGATCACGCGCGGCGACGAAGGATTTATTCTGTCGATGGCCTATTCAACCCAACGTGGCTACGGGCGCACCCATGCCTTTGTCGGCGAATTGCGCATCGGCAAAGTCGCGATTGAGATGGACATCCCCGAATTGGGCTTTGCCGTTGAAATCGGCGAGATGGAGCTGACGGAATGCGAAACCGTTAACCAGTTCAAAGGCAGCAAAACCGAGCCACCGCAGTTCACTCGTGGCTATGGGCTGGTCTTTGGCCAGACCGAGCGCAAGGCAATCGCGATGAGCCTGGTTGACCGCAGCCTGCGCTGGAAAGAACTGGGCGAGGATAACACCGGTGCCCCCGCCCAAGACGAAGAATTCGTGCTGATGCACGCCGATAACGTGCAGGCAACAGGCTTTCTCGAGCACATAAAACTGCCGCATTACGTTGATTTTCAGGCCGAGTTGGAGCTGGTCCGCCGCCTGCGCACCGAGGCGTTTGCCGCACAGGAGGCCGCAGAATGACGGATCAAGCCTATAACTTTGCCTATCTGGACGAGCAGACCAAACGCATGATCCGCCGTGCGATCCTGAAAGGATTGGCCGTGCCCGGCTATCAGGTGCCTTTTGCCAGCCGCGAAATGCCGATGCCGTATGGCTGGGGCACGGGCGGCGTGCAGGTGACGGCCGCCTGCCTGACGCCGGATGACACGTTGAAAGTGATCGACCAAGGCGCGGATGACACCACCAACGCCGTATCGATCCGCAAGTTTTTCCAACGCACGGCCGGGGTGGCCGTGACCGAGGCCACCACGCAGGCCAGCATCATTCAAACCCGCCACCGCATTCCTGAAACTGCGCTCACCGATGGGCAAGTCCTTGTCTATCAGGTGCCCATTCCCGAACCTCTGCGCTTTTTGGAACCGCGTGAGACCGAGACCCGCAAGATGCATGAACTAGAGGAATACGGGCTGATGCAGGTTAAACTGTACGAGGACATCGCGCGCCACGGCCAGATTGCCACCGCCTATGCCTATCCGGTGCGCGTTGAGGGTCGCTATGTGATGGACCCGTCGCCCATCCCGAAATTCGACAACCCGAAACTGTCAGGTTCCGCCGCGATCCAGCTGTTTGGCGCGGGGCGCGAACAGCGCATTTATGCGCTGCCGCCCTACACGAAGGTGGTCAGCCTCGACTTTGACGACCACCCGTTTACCCCGTCCAAGGCCGCGCATGACTGCGATCTTTGCGGGGCGAATGGTAGTTATCTGGATGAGGTGATCACCGACGATCAGGGCGGGCGGATGTTTGTCTGCTCGGATACCGATTTTTGCAGCACGCGCCGCAACGCCGGGCATTTGGGCGCCCTAGGCGTGCCAACACAGGAGGCATTGTGATGGACGGAACACTCCCCCCCCTATCGGAACAGCCGCTGTTGTCGGTGCAAGGCATCACCAAACGCTATGGCAACCGGATTGGCTGCGCCGATGTGTCCTTTGATCTTTACCGTGGTGAAGTGCTGGGGATTGTCGGGGAAAGCGGGTCGGGCAAGTCGACCCTGCTGTCTAGCCTTGCGGGGCATATGGCCCCCGACCAAGGCCGCGTTATGTTTGAAACAGCGCAAGGCCCGCGTGACACCGTCACCATGGCCGAGGCCGAACGGCGGCGGATGGCGCGCACCGATTGGGCCTATGTCCACCAAAACCCGCGCGATGGTTTGCGCATGGGGGTCTCGGCAGGCGGTAACGTGGGCGAACGCCTGATGGCGATTGGCGCGCGCAACTATGGCGACATCCGCACCCAAGCAATCGATTGGCTGGGCCGCGTTGAGATTAATGCTGACCGCGTGGACGACCGCCCCCGCGAATTTTCTGGCGGTATGCAGCAACGCCTGCAAATCGCCCGCAATCTGGTCACGGGGCCGCGCCTTGTGTTCATGGATGAACCCACGGGCGGGCTTGATGTGTCCGTGCAGGCGCGGCTTTTGGATCTACTGCGCGGGCTGGTGCGTGAAATGGGGCTTTCGGCGATTATCGTAACGCATGATCTGGCCGTGGTGCGCCTTTTGGCGGATCGGCTGATGGTGATGAAGGGCGGGCATGTGGTGGAACACGGCCTAACCGATCAGGTGCTGGACGACCCGCAGCACGCCTATACCCAGCTTTTGGTCTCTTCGGTTTTACAGGTGTAGCATGATCGACATTCAAAATCTTTGCAAAAGCTTTACCCTGCACAATCAGGGCTCGGCCGTGATCCCTGTGATGGAGGGGGCCAACCTATATGTGGGACCGGGCGAATGCGTCGGGTTGATCGGGGCGTCAGGTGCGGGAAAATCCACGTTGATGCGCATGGTCTGGGGGAATTATCTCGCCGCCTCGGGGAAAATCCTTGTGGGCGGGCTGGATGTCGCCTCGGCCCAACCGCGCGAAATCATCGCCTTGCGGCGGCAAACCTTGGGCTATGTCAGCCAGTTTTTGCGGGTTGTACCACGCGTGCCAACCTCGCAAGTGGTGGCCGAGCCGCTTTTGGCGCTTGGCATGCCCAAAGATATGGCCCGCGACCGCGCGGCAGAGCTGCTGACGCGGCTGAACATTCCTGAACGGCTTTGGGCGCTGTCCCCCACCACCTTTTCGGGCGGCGAGCAGCAGCGGGTGAACATCGCGCGCGGCTTTGCCCATAGCTATCCGGCGCTTTTGCTGGATGAACCCACCGCCAGCCTTGATGCGGCCAACCGCGCAGTAGTGCTGGCCCTGATCGCCGAGGCCAAAGCGAATGGCGCGGCAATCCTTGGTATTTTCCATGATGAGGCTGCGCGCGACGCCGTCTGTGACCGTGTGGTCGATGTGCGCACCTTTACCCCAATGGTGGCCGCGTGACGGGGCGGTTGTTTGTGGTCGTCGGCCCCTCGGGTGCGGGCAAAGACACATTGATGGCGGGCGCAAGCAAGGCTGACCCAGCGCTGCATTGGGCGCGGCGCGTGATCACTCGCCCCCGACGCGCGGGCGGCGAGCCGTTTGAAGGGGTTAGCGGGGCCGTGTTTCAGGCGCGCCTCGACGCTGGGGCCTTTGCCTTGCATTGGGACGCGCATGGCCTGCGCTATGGCATACCCCTGGATGAACTCGCCCCCCTGCGAACGGGCGCAAATGTTTTGGTCAATGGATCTCGCGGGGCGCTGGCCACGATTAAGGCCGCCTTCCCCGACCTGACGGTGATCCGCATTTCGGCCCCCTCGGATGTGTTGGCCGAGCGTTTGGCCCTGCGCGGTCGCGAAAGCCACGATGATATAAAGACGCGTTTGGCCCGTGCCAGTTATGACCTGCCAACCGGCATCGCCGTGATTGATGTGCAAAACACCGGAACACCGGAACAAGGCATCACCCGCCTGCTTCAGGCCATCAGGGGATAGCGTTGCAAAAGATGAAAATATCCCGCCGCATCCTCGCCACACAAGCACAGGTTGCGCACGTAAAAGGGTTGCGGCAAGACGCCTGCGAAATGGGCGGCGGCGGCTTGGGCAACACTGTCGCGCTCAGTCTTATCCAACTGGTCCGACAGGGTCAGGTGAAAGCGAAACTCTTCTATAACATAGGGATAGCCATAGGCGGTCAGCAGGTCACGCTGGCGGGGCGTCAGCCGCTCGGGCTTGCGCCGCGCGACCTCGGCATCCGTCAGCGGGGCGCGAAACGGATCAAGCCTGCGCACGACTTCGGCTGCCAAATGCTGCAAGTCGCCGGTATTCCCCTGCGGCACAAGTGCCAGAAAACCACCCAGTTCAACCATCTGCAAACCGGAAAATTCGACAGGTTTCAGGCCTGCCGCCAAGTGGGCAGCCGCCTCGGCCAAATCATCGGCCTTAACACCTTGCGCCAGCCGGAACGGCGGCTTGAGCGTGCCATGAAAACCGTATTTACGCGGCTCGGCTGTGACTTCGGCCAAAGGGCGTGGCAGTTGCACGACCGGTTGATCTACCGCCTGACCCGATTGCAAATTCCATCCCAGCCAACGGGCTGCAGCGGCGGCAAAGGCCCCTGCTTCGGGCGCATAATAGATCGCATAGCGTTTCATCTGTTCCATAACCGCACCCAATACCCGCATTTTGTCACACGCCTGTGACAGTGTTTTGCCATTCCTGTCCCCAGATCACAACGAAAGCCAAGACGATGCCCCAGACAATCCTTGCCAATGCGATGCTGGTTCTGCCCGATGACGTCATCGCCGGAACCATTTGCCTAGAGAATGGCAAGATAACCGCAATCGACCACGGCACATCCGTGCCTGCGGGGGCAATTGATTGTGACGGCGATCTGGTTATGCCGGGACTGATTGAACTGCACACAGACAACCTTGAACGCCACATAGAGCCGCGCCCCAAGGTCAGCTGGCCACACGCAAGCGCGATTATCGCCCATGACGCCGAGCTTGCCTCGGTCGGTATCACCACCGTCTTTGATGCGCTGCGCGTGGGTTCGGTGATTTCGAATAAAAAGGCCAATTACGGCGAATATGCCCGCCAACTGGCCGATGAAATTCTTGCACTGCGCAGCCAAGGCGCGCTGAAAATCAGCCATTTCCTGCATCTGCGGGCCGAGGTTTGCTCGGAAACCTTGATTGATGAGCTCGCAAAATTCGGCCCCGAGGATCGCATCGGTATTGTTAGCCTGATGGATCACACCCCCGGCCAGCGCCAATTCCGCGACATGACCCAGTTGCGCGCCTATGTCTGTGGCAAGCACGGTTTGTCGGACACAGAGTTTGAAAGCCATGTCGCAGGGCAAATCGCGCTCGCCCAACGCGTCGGGTCCGCACATGAGGCGGCCGCCGTGACCGAAAGCCGCCGCTTTGGCGCGGTGCTGGCAAGCCATGACGACACAACGGCTGAGCAGGTCGCAATATCGGCAAAGCACGGCGCGCATTTTGCCGAGTTCCCGACAACGGTTGAGGCAGCTGCCGCCTGCCGCGCACAGGGCGTCAAGGTCATGATGGGCGCACCAAACCTGATCCGTGGCGGCTCTCATTCTGGCAATGTCGCAGCGCATCATCTGGCCGAGGCCGACCTTCTGGATATCGTCTCGTCTGATTATGTGCCATCGGCCTTGCTGTCGGCGGCGTTGTTTTTGGGTGATCTGTGGGGCGATGTCGCGCGCGGCGTGCGCACTGTAACATCCGCCCCGGCCAAAGCCGTCGGCCTGCCAGATCGCGGGCAGCTTGTGCCCGGTTCGAGGGCCGACGTTATCCGCGTCGCACGCATCGCACAAACCGGCGCTGTGCGCGGCACTTGGGTTCAAGGCAAACGCGTCTAACCGTGCGAAGTGGCGTTGATAGATGGGATGGTTGCCGCCCTCCCCGACGGCATCGCAATGTTCCAACATGTCGGTAGTGAAACCACATATGAAGCGGAGAGGACGGCAAAATGAATGATATGATAATCGGCGTGGATTTGGCAAAGTCCATTTCCCAGGTTCACGGAGCGTTGATGGCGACCGGGGAGATCCAGTCAAAAAGAAGCTGACGCGTGAACAGTTCCGCGTGTTCATGCCGAAGCTTGCCCCGAGCGTGGTTATCTTCAAAGCCTGCGGCAGCGCGAACTACTGGGCAGGCCAAATGGAAGCGATGGGTCATCAGGCCAAGCTGATCGCTCTGCAGTTTGTTCGACCTTTCGTGAAGCGTCACAAAAAGAATGATGCAGCCGATGCAGATGCGATCATTATCGCCGCGCGCTAGTCTGAGATGCTGTTTGCCACGCCAAAGACGGTTGATCAGCAGGCGCGGGCCGCCTTGTTCCGGGGCCGGGAGCTATTGATTAGGCAGCGCACAGAAGATGTGAACGCTCTTCGCGCAATTCTCTACGAACACGGTCACGTTTTTCCAATCGGCATAGGGCATATCAAGCGCATGCAAGACTTGGTTGGATCAGATACCTGCGACTTGCCCATCATCGTCCGTGAGGAGTGTCGTGATCTTCTGGCACAGATCGCAGTAAAGACGGCGCGCATCAAATCGCGTGACAGAAAACTCAAGGAACTGGCCGTCCAATCGAATATGGCGCGTCGCTTGCAGACCCTGCCCGGAGTCGGGCCATTGACGGCTCTGGCCGTTGAAGCCTTCGCGCCCGACATGTCTCAGTTCAAGAGAGGGCGCGACTTTACTGCCTGGTTGGGTCTTGTCCCACGCCAACATTCTTCATGCGGCAATGATTGAATGCTAAGCATGTGTAACCACAGTTCGTCCATATTACGCCGGTGCAGGTTTGGGAATGTCACGTGAATTACACGGCTGCCCTCCGCTGCACATAGGCGTCGAAATTGCCGAGGGCGCTGCGTTGTCGTTGTGATGCATTGCGATACCGAGAAAATGGGCGACAAGGTCCAGCGCTGTCGAATCGTCAAAACCCGCGAATACTTTCATCACCACTCCAAATTTAGTGCGATTCTACCTATCGCCCGTTTGTCGCCGAAAATTAGGGCCGTACTTTGGCGGATCAGCGAAAATTACCCCCAGAATCCGACGTCCTTGCCTTTTCTGCGCCACATTTATTTGCGGAACGTTAAAAATTTGTGCATCGGGTTGGACGATCTCACGAGGTCGATCTGGGTAGGCCTGATTGGCGCCAGATGGGGCTAAACCACCCGATCATCGGCTCAACTCAAGGCTGCAATCTTATCTGGTAATACATTTCGCCGCGACGCTAAGCCAAATGAGCCAAATGCCCTGCCCTTAGTGCACTCAAATCAGGCCATAGAAGGGTTAACAACTGTTGTTGAAACGGAAACAGTTAACACTTTATGGTTGTATTGTTAATCAGAGTCCCTGTAGTGTTATTTCTATGATGTCACGTTCTCAACAAGACACACGTCACAATAAAACAATTAAAACATTGCTTTAGTGGCTTCTCTTTGTGTAGCCACATAGCTCTTACTGAGAGGTCGGTTCGCGTGAAAGTTGATCAATTTGAAACAGCCAATCTGTCGGTGCGTCCCGATTGGAGCGCTTATGCGACGGCCTATGATCTGTTGTCCGAGCACAACCCCGAATACCAAGCCCTACTACAGGGTTTCGAGGCTTTTCTTACAACCATAGAGATGCCTCGATTGATATATGACATCGGTGGCGGCACTGGAAACTACACAGAGATCGCGGCCCGTGCATGCCCTAACAGCGAGGTATGTTTGGTAGAACCCGACGCGGGCATGCTTGCGGCGGCGCGGTCCAAATTGGCAACTTTCCGCAATATCAAATATGACAGCAGCACGCTTGAAGATTTTGATGCTCCAGAGGCGGCTGATCTGGTCATTTGCGTCCACTCTCTTTACGCGATGCCAGGGCAAGAGCAACGGCTCGGCGACTTGCGTCGGTTGCTCCGGCCGGGTGGCCTGCTCTACCTTATTGATCTCGGCCGTTACATGAACGTGACCGACTGGCGCAGCTACCTGTTCTCAAACCTGAAAAAAGAACTGGGGCTGGCAGGCGCGCTTCGCGTTTTTTGGCAGGGCCGAGAGATCGCCAAGCAAAACAATGCCATCCTCAAGGCACAGAAAAAAGGTGTCTACTGGACGCACACCGAGGCTGAGATCGCATTGGCTGTTGCCGCAGCCGGTTTCGAAATCCTTAAACAGGAACCCGTTTATCGTGGCTATAGCGACCTCCTTATCTGTCGCGCAACGCCGTAGTCCTGCAAGAGCGGAAGGAACCTGCCATGAACAATCAAGTCATTGAGGCGCTGCAGCGCTCCCGCTACAGAGTTCTGACCAGCAGTCAGGACCTCGAGCAGATATACCGCCTACGCTACAAGTGCTATCGCGCCGAAAGGTCGATCGCAGAAAACGAGCGCGGCATGATGACTGACCCGTTCGACGAGACCCCGAACTGCGTTCATGTCGCGGTTGAAATGGATGGAGAGATGTTAGCGGCGGTGCGGCTGCATCTGGTGTCAAAGCTCTCGCTCATATCGCCAACGCTGGAGGTGTTCCCAGAGATACTGGACATGCTCAAGCAGGGGCAAACGGCCCTCGATTCGACCCGCTTTGTGATCGCGCCTGAAGCGCGTAAACAGCGTGTACCATTACACTTCCTGGTTCTGCGCATCCCATTTCTTGCCACGATGTTCTACGATATCGACTTGGCCCTTGCTGCCGTTCGGGTCGAGCACACCGCATTCTACCGCCGCTACCTTGGCTATGAGGTATCGATGGCTCCACGCAGCTATCCAGGGCTGAAAAAACCCACACAGCTTTTGATCGCAAAAATTCGGGAGCAACGCGACGCAGTTCTGGCACGAATACCGGTTTTCGGCCCCGTGGACGAGATCCCACATTCGAACATCGCTTTTCCGAAGCTTCAGGGGGTTTATGTCGCTTCAACGGATGGCAGTTCCAAGGCGGCCTGACAGACCCATGTCGCGCTCATGCCTCAGGGCACTAAGCGCAACTGGCTTCCAACGCGTATTGCAGCATGGCAGATAATAAACCACGTTGATTGTCGCAACATTACGTCAAATTATAACCAAAATAACCGATCCCTGCCCTGCAAATGAACTATTTTAACCGCATTTCAACTATAGCGTGCAATCTCGAACGACGCCGGAGATGAAAATGCAGAGCCTAAGTACAATTTGGGCGACCCGGGGTGACTGGTTTACGTCCGATGGTCGCGAACAGAGTATCAAGGATTACATATTCCTTACCAACCAGCTTGTATGGAAGCGGCAGGCGAGTTTTTTGGTCGCGGCCATACTGGCGGCGTTCTACTTCGACCCTATCTCAATCTTCGCGAGCTACTTCGTCGTAATCCTTACCGAAGGGCTCGACGAGCTACTCGGTCGCAAGTCCAAAGCCTGGGATGGTCGGGACCCAGTCGTGGGGCGGCAGATCCTCAAACGCATCGCACTAAACACAGCCGTGAGCGCGGTGACGATCAGCGTTTTCATCATCAACATTGCGGTTCAGCAGGCATCAGTCGGGCATTTTACGCCGCTCTTTTTCTTATTCTCGGCATCGGTCTTTGCAGCGATATACAATAGCCAAATAATGGGCATCCTGATCTTGCGGCTCTCAATCTACGGCTTTGCGTTTCTATTCATAGCGCTGCTCGACGTGTTTCGTTATCGCCCACCGCTCAGTTCCCACATCTGGTTGGAGTTCTTCACGATCATCTTTGTGCTATATTTCATTAGCGACATATCACTGAAGTTCTACCTCGGCTACCAAGAGCGGCGAGAACAGATGAAGCTGATCAAAGAAGAAATCGAGCACACGAAAGCTGCCTTGGAGGTCAAGTCGCGGTTCTTGGCCACAGTCAGCCACGAGCTACGCACGCCGCTGACGTCGATCATTGGATCCCTCGAACTCATAAATAACGACAAACTCGGCTTGCTGCACCCTGGCCTCAAGCCCCTCATCAGTATTGCGACCCGCAACGGAAAACGCCTTGCCGTCCTTATTGAAGACCTCCTCGATATGCAAAAGCTCGAGGCCGGCGAAGTGGCATTCCATTTCAAGCCGATCAATGCGAACAATCTGGTATCCGAGGCAATTGAGTCCACCTCAGGTTATGCCAATAAGCTCGGCATCCATGTCACGACCGAACCCTGCGAAGAGGATTGCCAGATCACAGGCGACCACAACCGTCTGATCCAAGTGATGGTCAACCTGCTGTCGAACGCTCTGAAGTTCTCCTACGAAGGCGGAGCGGTGAAGGTGCGTGTGGAAAACCTCTGCGGGCGCATCCGCATTTCTGTTCATGACAAAGGATTGGGTATTCCGAACGGCGCCAAAGACTGTGTTTTCGGAAAGTTTAGCCAAGTGGATTCCTCCGATGTGCGTAAGGTCGGCGGCACCGGCCTTGGGCTCAACATAACCAAACAGATCGTCGAGCGACACAACGCGACCATCGATTACGTCAGCGAACTGGGCGTCGGTTCAACCTTTTATATAGAATTCGACCGGCTGACAAACGGAAGTCGCCCGGGCGCCAACTTCGAACCGCTCGCCAAGTCGGCCTGAGACAGAGGCATTCAAAACTGACCCAAGGCCAGGGGGATCGGGATCTTGGTTCATCTCCCATATGGGATAGAGGCCTGCAAAAACTGACGTTCGGTAAGGAAAACCCGACCGACACAGACCTTGCTAAGCAGTGGTCCTCTAAAGTGGTTGTGCGCCCGCCGGCGGTGCCAATTAACCCGCGCAACCACGTCAGGTTGCACGACACTCTCACAAGCTATTCACTGTGATCAGCAGCCACCCCAAGCACAACGCCGCTTTAGGCCTCTGTCTGAAAACCCTGCGGCACACAAAAGCCCCCCCGTGGCGGCAAGCCTGCATCCTGAAGCAGGTCGTCCGTCATCGCATCGGCGTTGGGTCCGGCATCCATAAGCGATTGCCATATCTGACGTACCGCCGGAGCAATACGGGGCTCTGTTACGGCGCGTGCCGTGTGCAACCATATAGACAACCCGTCACTGCTTTCATACTCGCGCAGTTTGCGAAGGGCCGCGATTTTGGTCTCTGTCGCGGCCACAAAACGTGCGATGGCTTCCGGCCTCAACAAGGTCAATGCGTCAAGATCCTGATCTGTTTGAAGGTAAGATACCTGCCAGAATTGCGCGAATGCGGCGTGACCATCCCGCACATGGGGTTTTGCACTTGCCAGCTTGTCCGCCAAGGCTTGTGCCTCATCGATAAGTGCTGTGGTGGCTTTTTCGCGCTGCCAGTTTTTGAACATTCTGTCCTCTTTGGATATGTGGCGGGGAAAAGAGCACTGGCAGCGAACAGGCCCAAATGGCTGTGATCTTGTGCCATCAGCGCGGCGGATAGGCACCTCAGATTTCGCGCAAATATGCCCAAGAGACATAGCCTTCGACCGCACTGGATGTTTTCAAGGCGGCTTTGCACCAGCGTGTGCCGCCGGTCTGTTCGCAACTGTAAATCCGCAAGATGGTGCCGTTCGGAACACCAAGGATGACCCGATAGCCGATACCGGGCCCGGCGCGCAATTTCAACATATCGTTAGCTTCAACGCCTGCAACCGCGTAGTATTCATCCAAACGCCCATCCGAAGGAACGCAAGCGGTAAGCCCCCCCAGCGTTACAGCCGCAAGCGCCGCAAAAATGGCATAGCGCATCGTAGTCTCCTCATCTTTATCTAAACGCCGCTTTAGGCGATAACACTCTTTGCTGGTAACACGGGAACAAGTCAAATCTAGGGTGCCCTTCAGCGGCAACTGAGTTATTGTCAAATCTGGTGTTTGAGGCTTGTCGGTCATGCGGCGATCTGGTCTGGGGTTGTGGCTTCAATTCCG
>NZ_JBGQOQ010000019.1:0-84994 GCF_052119765.1 Pseudorhodobacter sp. W20_MBD10_FR17
GCTGTCTCGCAACAACAAATCAACCAGATACGCCGCCAACCTTCAAACCGCCCAAACACCAGATTCAGTCATAGCTCCTGTTTGCAGTTTTGTTTCCATACTCAGCATCAGCAGCTCCGCCAATGCGCCTTCTAGATGGATGGCCAATTTGGCACCCGGCTCCGGGGCTTTCAGGGTGATCCGGTCGATCAATCCGCGCAATGTTTCTTTTGCTTCCAGCAAACCGTCCGGCTGCTGGAGCAGGCCGATCAGCGCGGTAATTTTTTCACGATAGGTTTCGGCCATTTTGGGATGGATGCGGATCGGCGATGAGGCAGGGGCGTGGCTAGCTGGTCCAAAACGGGATGGTGACAAGAAACAGCCACATCGCCTTGCTGCGTTTGACCCGAAAGGCGATGAAATAGGCGATGGGATAGGCGGTTAAAACGGTGAGGAGGGTAACCAGCGCGGCAATCTTGACAGAACGTCCGATAAGAATGCGGTAGAGCGGTTCGGATAGGATCTCGGTGTAGTTTTTCCAACTAAATGTGTGTCGGATATCAACAAAATCCTGAATCCAGAAGCTATAGGTGATGGTCAGCGCCACGGGGACGGCAATCAAGAGAGCGACATAGAGCGTCGCGGGCAAGGCTAGAATAAGCCCGGATTTCTGCTGTTTATCCATAACTTCGCCCAGCTGTCATACCGCCCCCTTCAAGATCATTTCCCATGCCCCATCGCCATTACGCTGCCCACAATCCCTGAACCGCCAGATCGTCGGTCGCCTTGCGGATGCTTTTGTCCAAGATATCAAACATCTGGTTGATCTGATCCGAGCTGATGACCAGCGGCGGCGAGAAGACGCACATGTTGATGATCGGCCGCACGATCAGGCCCATTTCCTGACAACGCTGGTCGATTTGCGCGCCCACAACCTTGTCGAGTTCAAGCGTATCTATGCTGGAACGGTCGGCGTTGCATTCCACACACCCGACAAGGCCCATGCCGCGGGTATCGCCAACGATTGGCAACTCGCCCAACGCATGCAGCCGTTCCTGAAACAGCGGCGAAATCTGGCGGACATGTTCCAGTACGCCGTCACGCTCCATAATCTCAATCGTTTTCAAGCCCGCGATCGCGCTGACGGGGTGGCCCGAATAGGTATACCCGTTTGAGAAGGTCGCCCCTTGGGATTTGTCGCCGGTGATATCGTCAAACAGCCGGTCAGAGATAATGCAGGCGCCCATTGGCACATAGCCCGAGGTCATGCCCTTGGCGCAGGTGATGATATCGGGAACGATGTCAAACACCGCTTCGGATGCAAACATGTGGCCGAGCCGCCCGAAACCGGTAACGACTTCGTCCGAGATATAAAGCACATCATGCTTGCGGCAGACCTCAAGACAGCGTTTGTGATAGCCTTTGGGCGGCACGATTACACCGCCCGATGCCAAGATCGGCTCCGCGATAAAGGCGGCCACTTTATCGGCGCCAATGGTCAGGATCGCGTTTTCCAGATCGGCGATTTTCTCATTGAGGAAAGCCTCAATGCTCGTCCCTTTGGCGCGCAGATAAGGGTTCACGTTGGGAAGGAAATGCGCCAGCCCCGGCATCTGGTCCAGCCAGCCTTTGTCTCGCTCTTTGCCGCTGACACTCGCCGCCAAAAAGGTTGACCCGTGATAAGCTTTTTGCCGTGAGATCACGACTTTCTTTTCTGGCCGACCCATCACATTATTGCGGAAGTGAATAAAACGCAGCGCTGTATCCACAGCGGTCGAGCCGCCGGTGGTGAAAAACACCTTGTTCAAATCGCCGGGCGTCCGCTTGGCAATTTCATGGGCCAGTTTTACGCTGACCGAGTTCGTGTTGTTGAACGGCGAAAAATACGCCATCTCGCGCGCCTGATTTGCCATCGCATCGGCCATTTCAGAGTTGCCATATGTTAATTGTCACTGAGAACTGACCCGGCGACAAGACCAGGTCCAACCTGAGACCAAAACGAATTTGTCTGCCCCCAAAACCGCGACATTGGGCGCCCCTACGGTTTAGCCGCAACACCCATCCAACACACGACCCATGATGGCAGCGGCGTCTGCCCAGCTTGGCAGTTTGTTCCCGCCAACGGCCGAGGCGGAAGCCATCGCGCGGCGTGTTTTGGCATCGGTTAGGATTTGGCGCAGCGCGTGGGCAAAGGCATCGGGCGCGTCGACAGGCACGAGCAGGCCTGCATCTTTGGCAATCGTGTCGGGCACTGCCCCTGTTTGGCAGCTTACAATGGGCAGGCCGTGCAGCATGGCCTCGCCAAACACCATTCCATAGCCTTCATAGCGTGTTGCCAAGGCAAAAAGGCTGGCGCTACGGTAGCGTTGGTCGAGTTCGGGCCGCGCTAAAACCCCCGCCAATCGTACACGGTTTTGCAACCCCAAGGCCGAGATTTGCGTGGCCAATGCTACGGCCACATCGGGGTCATGCGGCCCGCCTACAATCTCGGCCTGCCAGTCCAAGTCGGTGATTTGCGCCAGTGCATCGATCAGCGTGTCATGGCCTTTGCGGGCGGCCAGCAAGCCGACGGACAATATCAGCGGCGGGGTTGATGGGGCGGCTTTTGTGGCGTCGGGCCGCGCAAAGCCCGGCAAGGCAATCGTAATCCGTTCGGGCGCCACACCAAACTCGGACTGCAAAATCGCCGCCGTGTGCGGGCTGGGCACAACCACATGCGCCGCGCGGGTCAGGTTTTCTGCTTCACGCGCTAGCAAAAACTGTGCAGTTTCAGGTTTGATTCCGGTTTCTAGCCCCAGCGGGTGATGCAGCATGGCCACGACCGGCGCTTGCATCGCATCCAGAACCGCCGGATCAATCGAGCCAAAAACCAGCCCATCCAAGATAACAGGAACATCGGCAGGCACAGCCGTTAGTATCGCATGTGTCGCTGCAGTTTCTTCTTGGGTTGGATTTGGAAACCCAGCGGGCAGCTGCAAATGATCCACCACGCGGCCAGCGTCGCGCAAGGTAAGCAGCAGGCTGCGCTCATAGATAAACCCACCCGTTAGCTGTTCATAGTCGCCGGGAATGGCAAAGGCGGCAGGTCTCATCTTAGGCTCCTATTGGATCAGCGGGTCAATTGTTCTGCGCCATAAATGCGCAAAACCGCGCGCTCTATCCGCGCAACGGCAAGATAGCCGACGACCGCGACAACAACCAGTACCACGACCGCGCTCCACAGCATTGCGTAGGCGGATGTTGATGCAGTTAGCGCCATTAGCCCACCAATGCCGCGCCCCGTTGCCAACCATTCTGCGGTCGTCGCGGCCAATACGGCGGCAGGCACAGCCATGCGGGCTGCGGCAAAGAATGCAGGCAGCATAGCAGGGGCTTGCGCGCTGAACAGGCGGCGCAGTGGGCTTGCGGCATAGCTGTTAAACAGATCCAGCACTTGGCTTGGCGCGCGGCTTAGCCCTTGCAAACAGGCGATCAGGGTGGGGAAAAAGATCATCAGCGCGACGATGGTAATGGTCGCTGACGGGCCGCGCCCAAGGGCAACAACGATCAAGGGTGCTGTGATGATGATCGGTATGGCCCGCAATGCGACGGCGACAGGCATCAAAACGCGGGCCAGAGCAGGCAGCAAGGCGATCAGCATTGCCAAGCCCATCCCCAGCCCAAGCCCCAGAAAATACCCCGGCACCGTTAGCGAAAGCGTCTCGCGCAGCGCGGCCAGCAGGGTTGCGCGATGCGCCGCTGCTTGGGCATCTGTTGCCAAAAAGGCCCAAACATCCTCGGGTCGTTTCGCGAAAAAGCGGCTTAGGCCAAAGGCTTCCATCGACAGCCACCACAGCGTCAAAATGGTTAGAACGACCACCACGGACCAAGCTATAGCCATGAGCCGCCCGCGTGGTGCCGTATGCTGCGGCGCAAGGATCAGCGGCGGCGGACCAGAGGATATTTGCCGCCCCAACCCGCCGATCACAGTATAGGCGAGCATTGAGGCCGCCGCCGCGACCACTGCAATCGCCCATGTGCCTGCCAGATCAAGGCCGCGCATGGCGCGGATCGTTAGCACGCCCAAGCCGCGCTCAGCACCCGTAAACTCGCCAACCATTGCGCCCAAGAATGCGGCAGGGGCGGCGATTTGTAGTCCGGCGATCAAATAGGGCAGGGCGGCCATGGCCCGCACCTCGACCAAGGCGGCCAGGCGCCCGCGCCCATAGCTGCTGATCAAATCGAACCAGCTTGGCGGTGCCGCCCGCAGGCCCACCATAAGTGGCAGATAGGTGGTGTAGTAAACGGCGAGTGCAGCAAGCGTGATTTGCGGCCCCAAACCCGGCCCCCAGAGCACCCGCAAAATAGGGCCCGTTGCGACGAGGGGAAGGCAGAATATGACAAGTGCCAGCGCTGACATCATTCGCTCGGTGCGGGGGGCAAGTGTAGCTATAATGGCCAGCAGGACCGCCACGAGATTGCCCAACACAAAGCCCGCCGCCGCTGCCATTGCCGTGACTTGTAATGCGCGTGCAATAAGGCCTGCATTGGCCCAAATATAGGCGGCAATTTCAAACGGGCCAGCCAAAAGATAGCTGCCGTTCAGCTGCATTGCTGCGCCCTGCCACAGGAGTATCGCGGTGATTGCCAGCAACACCGTCTGTGCTTGCCTTGGTAGGGCCATGCCAAAACTGCCCTTCATTGCGCCGACAGGGCCCAATCTGCCAAATCTTCAGACGCGCTCTCGGCCAAGGCCCGCCCGACTTGTGCAATCAGACCTTTGGTCTGCGCATCCATTAGGCGCGGGCGGGGCAGGTCGATTGCAATATCGGCCACCACACGCGCGGGGCGTGGCGATAAAACGATGACGCGGTCTGATAGCATGACTGCCTCGGCCACCGAATGGGTCACCAACAGGGTTGTCATGCCACGGCCTTGCCACAGCGCGGGCAGCTCTCGGTTCAGGCGCGCGCGCGTCAATTCATCAACGGCGCCAAATGGTTCGTCCAGCAGTAACAACCTCGGGTCTGTGGCAAGGCAGCGCGCAATCGCCGCGCGTTGCCGCATCCCACCCGACAGATCGGCGGGGCGGCGGTCTTCAAACCCCGCCAACCCGACCAAGTGGATCAGGCCATCAATACCGTCGGGGTCGGGCGTCAAATGCGCCAGCTTGCGGGCGAGCGCGATGTTGCCCCGCACGCTGCGCCACGGCAGCAAAGCTGCATCTTGAAAAGCAAAGGCCAAACCGGCGCTTTGACGCATTTGCAACGGGGTCGCGCCGCCGATCAACACCTCGCCCGTGCTGGGCTTGTCCAAACCTGCGATCAGCCGCAAAAGCGTTGACTTGCCGCAGCCCGACGGGCCGACCAAAGCCGTCGTCTTGCCTGCGGCAAAGGTCAGGTCGGTTGGCGCTACAGCCTCAATCTTGCCCGCGCCGGTACCGAAATGGCGCGCGAGGTTGGTGCAGCGGATGTCGGGGGCGCCGTTGGGGCCCCCGACAAGGGCGTCTTCAGCCTGCATGAATTTCCTCTAGCAACGACCTGTCCCACAGATCGGCACTGACCTTGCGGCCCAACAGGCCCAGCGTCTCTATATTGGCGGCGATGCTGTCATCGGTGAACCAGCCAAACCCATGGTCGCGCGTGACTTCCGAAAACATCAATGGCACCTGCTTTTCGGCCTGAAGAACTTGGGTTTTCAAATCAAGCCCTGCATCTGGGAACATGTCAATTGTCAGCGCGGCGGCGGCAGTAGGGTCGGCCTGATAATCGTTCCAACCGCGTATCTCACCACGCAGCAGGGCCAAGACTTCACTGCGCCGATTGGCAAGGCTGTCTGTCGTGGCGATATAGGTTTGCGACTGCACCGCATAGCCGTGATCGGCCATGAGCATTGTCACAGGCTCTACCCCGCGCATGATCATGGCAACGGGCAAATCTGTTTCCCAGCAGAGCAGACAATCGACCTGACCGGCAAGCAACGGGGCCGCGTCATATTGGGTTGGCACAATGGTAATCGCGTCGAAATTGACACCGTTCAACGTACACAGCGCCTGCAAAACAGGGGTGTTCGACAGCGACATCCCGATCGACATGCCCTCAAGATCCTTGGGGCTGCGCACTGGTTTTTCCGGCAGCGAGGCAATGACAAACGGGTTTTTCTGCATGGCGGCCCCGATAATACGGAAAGGCGCGCCTTGTTCTACCGCAGCGGCGGTATAATCTGCCGCCGAAACGCCGATAAGGGCGGTGCCGGCCACGACAGGCGGCTCAACCGGTGCGTTCGGGCCGCCGGGGTTCAGGGTCACATCCAACCCAAGATCACGCCAATAGCCGCGCGATTGCGCAATATAGCTGCCAGCAAATTGTACCGAATGCAGCCAAGACAGCTGCAATGCCGCCGCCGTATTTGCCTTGGCTGCCCGCGCGCTAAAGGGCAAGGGTAGCAAGCCCGCTGCGCCAACTGCCAAGGTGCTGCACATGAAGCCGCGTCGCGAAATCGTGTTAACTCTCATTTTATGTCTCCGCTGTTCACATCTGATATATGGCGGTTTTCGGGCGAGGCAACACTGGTTGAGGGTGCATTGGCCGCTGTCCGCCCCGCAATCCAAGCAAGCCCCGGAAGTGCCGAAGCCAAAAGCACGGCACCAAAGGCGGCGCTGGCCGCAACGCCTGCCTCGGGTGCGGCCCCAGCCAGCGGGAACAGTGCGGCAGCCGCCCCTTCGCGCCAGCCCCATCCCGCGATGCTGAAGGGGACCAACATCGCCGTTAAAATCAGCGGAATCAAGGTTAGAACCGCCGTTAGTGGCAAGGATACACCGATAGCATGGGCGCAAAAGGCAAAACCCGCAAGGTTACATGCAACAATCGCCAGCCCAAGCGCGGTTTGTGCGCCCCGCACGTGTGGCCCGAATAGCGCCTGCCACAGCGGTTTTTGAATGGCCCGCAGCCGCGGCACGCCCTTCAGCGCGATCAACAGGGCCGCACCCACAGCTACTAACCCCAGCGCCCAAAGCCCGCGCCCTGCCCAAACCAAAGCAGGCAACAGCACCGCTGCCATGGCCAGCTGCCCGGCAAACCGCTCAATCACCACCGCTTGCCCTGACCGTAGCATATCGGCCGAGTGGCGCGCCCGCACGGCCCGCGCGGCATCACCCAAAACGCCCCCCGGCACGGTTTGATTGATAAGTTGCGAAAGGTAATATTCGCCGACCGCCTGTGCCATGCCAATCCGTTGCCCCAAGGCCCCCGCCGTCACGCACCATCGCCACGCTGACAGAACGGTTTGCATATTCACCGCAATGGCCGCCGCCAGCAGCCAGCGCCAATCCGCGTCTTGCAGGCGCGCGACAGCCGCCGGCCCGTCGGCAATGTTCCAAACAAAAATGAGCAGCGCCACCGCCATGCCAAGGCGTAAAACGCCCTTCGTCATTTGGCTGGCCCTGTGCTAGACAGGGTGCGCACAAAATTATCCCGAAAATCCTGCATTGGCCAAACCGGTGTACCTGCGCCCGGAATAAGGCCGTCTGCCCAACCCCAATCGTCAAACAGGGCGATCACATCGGGCGGGCCTATCATATGGATTGGCACGTCCTTGCTGTCATTTTGCGCCACAAACGGCGCGGCTTGATGGTCGCCGAGGATAATCATCAATGGGGCTTGCTCGGGCGGGCGGGCGGCATAGGACGTGATGGCTTGCAGTGAATAGTCAAGCGCTTGGCGGTATTGATCGCGCACGCGGTCTTTATCACGCCACACAACGTTTGGCGGGTCGCCCGATGTCGCCCATGTATCAAAAATAGTGCCATCGCCAACGGCGGCCCAATCTACCATTTCGGGCACAGGCACCCAAGGCGCATGCGATGACAACAGCACAATCTGCGCAAATAGTGGCCCCGCTTGCGGCCCGCGTGGGATAAGGCGGTCAAACGCGGTCAGAGTGTATTGGTCCGGCATGGTGACAAAATTGAACGGCTGGCCCTTATAGTTCAAATCAGCCTCGGCAAAGATGGTCTGAAACCCCTGCATCGGCCCCTCGGGCCATGCCATCGTGATGCCTGGCATTATCGCCGCCGTACGCCGACCTGATGCCGCAGCAAGATCATACAGCGTCAACCGATCGCTTGCCAACATAGCGCGATATTTTGTCTGGTTGGAAATCGTCAGGCCCGATTCCAGCGTGCTATGGGCCAGCCAGCTTTGGCCCCCTTCGACGGGTGAGGTGAGCCACCCCGAGCGCATGGCCAAGCCCGCCGCCGCAATCGCAGGCTCGGCCTTGCGCAGGGTTGCGGTGTGGGTCGGCGCGTAAAGCGGGTTTTCAAAACTGGCACGGCCATAGCTTTCGATAAAGACGATCAGCACATCGCGGCCATTTAGGCGATCAAACAGCGCAGTTTGCCCTGCAAACGGGTCAATTGCCGCCGCTGTGCGAAAGCGTTTTATATCCTCGACCGTGGCAAAGTAGACAAGGATATGGTCCTTTGCCAGCTGCGTTGTGGCAGCGTGCACCGGCAGGCGTACAGGCATGTAATTGGCGGTTTGCACAGCAATGCCAATGACACACAGCGCTGCCGCCACGCCAGACAGCCGCGCTGGCAAACCGCGTGGCATAAGGCCGGTCCAACGCCCCGCAGCCCACCAGAGCGCCCACGCCAATACCACAAGCCCGCCCGCAGCCAATAGCAGTGCCACACCCATCAAAGGCAGGCCCAACGTCCGCAGGCCCAAATCAAACCCCGCGCCGACAAAAAACAGATCGACTGCCAGATTGAACAGCCGTGCAAAGGCGATATACGTGCCGATATCGGCCAATTTGAACAACACCATTGTCAATATCAGCGCCACGATCCCCCCGCGCAGCAGGCGGGCATGGGGCGACCTTTCCCGCACAGCCATGAGGGCAAGCAAGATCGCAGGCAGCTCAAACGCGATCCGCAGTGCGTTGGCAAACAGCAGATCCGACGGGCGGTTTGGCATGACAAGCGCAAGGTTAAGCACGACTGCAGCGCAGATCAGGGCGATCATGGGTTTGGGGGAATACAACCTCATATCAACCGCCTTTGCATCAAATAGACTGTATCAACGGCAAAGGACCAAGCCAAAGCCAGCGTTGCACCTAAGGCCAAAAGGGCCGCAAATGTACCCATGACGGGCGGCACGAGCAGCACAATCAAAACAGCGATTTGCACAACGCATACCAGCTTGCGGCTAAACCGTTCGGGCAGCGGTGCAGTCAGCCATGGAAGCACAAAGCTTGCGATAACAAAGAGATAGCGCATACTGCCAAGCAGCAAAACCCAAGAGCCAACCTTGCCCATATCTATCACCAACAGTGCCAAGATCAGGCCAAGGGCTGCATCGACCTCCATGTCAAACCGCGCGCCATAGTTTGATCCAAGCCCGCTTTGACGTGCCGCCCAACCATCCAGCCCGTCGAGCGCCAAGGCAAGTGCTGCGAAGCCCGTCACCGCCCAAGCCACGCCTGCATCCGGTGCCCCAGCAAGCAAAAGCGGGGCTGCAAGCGCCGAGGCAAGTGCTGCCCGCACCAACGTGACCGCATTGCACAGCCCTAGGCGCGGATGCGGATAGGTGCGAACCATCAACATGACGGCCACAGCCGCGACGATGGTAAACAATGCCACGCCACCGAAGCCGCGACCCGGCGCTAGGTACTCGGCAATTATTGCACAGGGCAGGGCCAACCCCACGGCAAGCGCAGCCATGCGAACGCCAGCACCCAAAGGTGATTTGGCCTGCAAGACGGACTTCAGGCGTGATGGAATACGATGCGATGAGGCTGGGTTGTGCATAAATCCTCATTTAGGACGCGGCGCGCGTTGTCAAGCAGGGCAAATGCGCTATTTTGTCCATATGCCGTCCGCCCTAATCGGAGCCACACAATGACGCCAGATGCGCCACCACCAACTGCAACCTATCGCACAACCGCCAAAGTGTTGCATTGGCTTGTCGCTGGGCTGGTGGTTTTGATGATCCCGATAGGGCAGGTGATGGTGATGGAGGGCTTGCCGCGGCTTGTTCAAAACACGTTGTTTTTGCTGCATAAAAATGGTGGGTTGATCGTGGGGCTGCTGATGCTGTTGCGTTTGACGTTTCGTCTGCGCTATCCACCGCCGCCACTGCCCGTGACGATGCGGCCGTTTCAGGCACGGTTGGCATCGCTTACCCATGCGCTTCTCTATGGGCTCGTTTTCACCATGGCGGTGTCTGGCTATCTGCGGGTTGTTGCGGGCGGTTATCCGATCGAGGGGCTGGATATCCTTAGCCTGCCGCAACTGATTGGCCGCAGCCCTGTGATTGAGAAAGCTGCCCAAGCGGTTCATTACTATGCGCATTTCGCAGTGATCATTTTGGTGGCGGCTCATATCGGGGCGGCGCTGTATCATGCGCTATGGTTGCGTGATGGCGTAATGGCGCGGATGTGGCCTATTGGCCGCCGCTAAGGCGCTCTCAACCCGCGGGCAGTTTGGGCCATGACCTCACCCAGATGCGATAGCCCCAAGTTTGTTTTTGCGTGTCTGTTTTCAAACTCTATTTGTCCGCTTATACTCGTGCCAAAGTAGAACAGGGCAGGGCCAAAAATGGCGCAGAGTGTAGGTAAAGTTGATCGTTTCAACATTGTGGCGGTGGGGCAAAGTGGCAGGCTGTCGTATGAGGCGGTGTTACTGGCGGCGAGTTTGCGCGCGACCAACCCAGATTTTGAAGGGCGGTTGCTGATTGCGGTGCCACAAAACGGCCCGCTTTGGACATCTGATCCTGCGATCTATGATATTGGTATTCTTGGCCTTTTGGAACAGTTTGGCGCCGAAGTGGTGCCGTTTCAATCTACCCAGTTCGGGTCTGCTTATCCTTATGGGAATAAAATAGAATGTCTGGCGGCCTTGCCGGATGAGCCGTTTTTGTTTGTGGATACGGACACTATTTTCACAGCACCTTTGTCGCAGGTCGGGTTTGATTTTACGCGCCCTTCGGCATCAATGAAGCGTGAAGGGACGTGGCCTGTGTTAGAGCTGTATGGCCCCGGCTATACACAGATTTGGAAATCGCTTTACGACCGCTTTGGGCTGGATTTTGTCAGCAGCCTTGATACCAGCCAGCCCGATGAGTTTTGGAAACGCTATCTCTATTTCAACGCGGGTTGGTTTTTCCATGAAAGCCCGCGGGCTTTTGGCGAACGGTTTAAGGAATACGCCACCACGATCCGCGATGATGCGCCGCCGGAATTGGTCTGCCAACCGCTGCACCCGTGGCTGGACCAAGTTGCGCTGCCTTTGGTCATCCATTCCTTTGGTGGGGGGCGGCCGGGGCCGGAATTGGACGGTTTGGATGGCGATGTTACCTGCCATTGGCGCACGATGCCGCTGTTTTATGCCCGCGAAAGCGATGCGGCGGTGGAGGTGGTTGAAACTGTCTTGGCCCCCAATCCGGTGAAAAAGGTGGTGAAAGACTACCTACCGTTTAAAAAGATGGTTTTTCAGGGCAAAGGGCGTGAGGTGCGGGCAATGTTTGACCGCGATGATTTGCCACGCAAAGAACATATGATCCGCAACCGCATCAAGCGTGAGGGGCTTTGGGTGCGTTAGCCGCGTAAGTCTTCGGCGAATGCAAGAAACGCACTGACAAGCTTGCCGGCGCGTCGTTCGCGCAAGCAGATCAAGGTTTCCTCCATCATCATCTCGGAATCGCCCTCTAGCGGAATGCGGACCAGCCGTGGGTCTGTGCCAAATTCGGCGACCGAGACAAAGCCCACGCCCGCGCCCGAAGCGACGATTTCGCGCACAGCCTCGCGGCCCTCGGCGGTGATGGCGGGGGTATAGGTGAATCCTTGGGCGGCGGCGGCCTCTTCAAACTTTTTGCGGGTTTTAGAGCCTTGTTCGCGCATGACCAAGGGCAGGGTGCATAGATCCTTGAACCCCAGAGATTTGCGATTGGCAAGCGGGTGATGCACCGCGACAAAGGCCGAAATCGGAGTGGCATTCAGCGGGATGGTCACAAAATCGCGGTCAGGCGGCAACTCTCCCAAAACGCCGATATCGGCGGTATAGCTGAACAGGCTGTCTATGACCGTTTCGGTGTTGCCCGCGCTGACGGTCACCGCGACGCTGGGGTATTTTTGCCGAAACGCGGCCAAAATTTTAAGCACATGCTGCGCACTATCGGCGGTGATATGCAGATGGCCAGCGCGTTCGGCGCGGCTTTCGGTTAGCAGGTCGCGGGCTTGGGCCTCATTGTCGAACATGCGCCGGGTAATTTCTAACAGCTTTTCACCGGCAGGTGTCAGGGTGACTTGCTTTTTATGGCGGTTAAACAGCAAGATATCATATTCATCTTCAAGCTTGCGGACTTGGTCGGAAATGGCGGGTTGGGTCAGGAACAACTCTTCGGCGGCGCGGGAAAAGCCGCCGCAAATCGCAACGTAGTGAAAGGCGCGAAGCTGGACATATCGCATAGTGTCTGCCTTTTATAGGGTAGGGCTATGTATCTATTGAAACTAACGATTTGTTTTATGTACGGCAACAGCGCTTTATAGCCTGCCGCGCCGCGTAAAACGCCACGCCGGAATAAAGGGTTTCTTATGCTGCCAGTTGCGTTTTTGATCCATCTTGCCGGTGCTGTGATGCTGCTGCTTTGGGCTGTGCGGATGGTGCGGACGGGCGTTGAGCGGGCGCATGGGACGCGTCTGAAATCGGCGTTGCGCGGCGCGCGGGGCGGCACAGTGCAGATGGCCCTTGCGGGCATGGTTCTGGCAGTGGTTTTGCAAAGCTCGACCGCCGTTGGGATATTAGCGGCGGGGTTTGTCACCAGCGGTATTTTGACGGTGGGCACAGGCATTGCGGCCTTGCTGGGGGCCGATCTGGGCTCGGCCTTGGTCGTGAAAATCCTGTCGTTTGATCTGTCGGGCTTGGTGCCGCTGCTTTTGCTGGTCGGCGCCACGATGTTTCTGAAGTTTGAAGGGCGGGGGGTAAAGCAAAGCGGCCGTATTATACTGGGTATCGCGTTTATCCTTATGTCTTTGCAGATGGTTGGGCAGGCGACCGAGCCGCTGCGCGACAGTGCCTTGCTGCCCGGTTTGATCGGGTATTTGCGCGGCGATCCGTTGACGGCGTTTTTGGTGGCGGCTGTGATCGCGTGGGTGGTGCATTCGTCGGTGGCGACGGTGCTGCTGTTTGTGACCTTTGCCAGCGGGGGGATGCTGCCGCTAGAAGTGGCCTTGCCTATGGTTTTGGGCGCAAATCTTGGCGGCGGCATTATCGCGGTGTGGTTGACCCGCGGGATGGAGATTGAGGCGCGGCGCATTCCCATCGGCAATCTGATCTTTCGCGGCGTGGCGGCGCTGCTGATGTTGATGCTGTTGCAGGTTGTCGAGGCCCCCGTGCAGCATTTGGGCGCAACTGCGTCGGTACAGTTGGTCAATTTTCACCTTGTCTTCAACCTTGTGCTGGTTGTCTTGGCCTTGCCGTTTGTGCGCCCGATGGAACGGTTGGCCGCGCTGATTTTGCCGATCCCTGTGGTTGAGGCGCGTGGCGAAGACATTGAGCCGATTGCCAGCATGTTGGACCGTGCGTCGGTTAAAAACCCCACCGTTGCCTTGGCCAGCGCCAAGCGCGAGCTGCTGCGCATGGGCGAAACCGTCGCCGCCATGTACCAACCGGTGATGGAGTTGTTGGATGGCGGCAATCTGGCGAAAATCGCGCGGGTGCGGGCGATGGATGATCAGATCAACCGAAAACACAGTGAAATCAAATTGTTCATCGCTGAAGTGAACCGAGGCGAGTTGACCGAACGTGAGGCCAAGCTGGGTACTGACCTTACCGATTTTTCGATCAATTTGGATTATATAGCCGATATCATTTCCAAAAGCCTGTTGACCTTGGCCGAGACCCGCGCCAGTAAATCCCTACGCTTTTCGCCCGAGGGGTGGATTGAGATGTGTGATCTGCATGGGCGGGTTGCCGCGAACATGCAGCTTGCGTTGAATGTGTTGATATCGGGGGATGTCGAAAGCGCGCGGCAGTTGGTGAAAGAAAAAGAAGCGATGCGCAAGATGGAGCGCGCAAGCCATGATCGCCACTTGGAGCGCCTGCGCAACGCCCATAGCGCCAGTATCGACACATCTGATATTCATCTGGAAACGGTGCGGGCGTTTAAAGAGATCAACTCATTGCTGGTGACCGTTGCCTATCCGATTTTGACCGAAAGCGGGCATCTGCTGGAAAGCCGTTTGGCATAGGGCTGGTGTAAAAAACGATAGGTGGATACAAATTAACGATTTTACAGATGTCATTAACTGCCGCTAAAACCAACGCATATGGTCCTTTCAAGGGTAAGGTTGCCGCATATGTCCTCGCAATTAAATGATACATTCCCCGATCCGGCCAAGGGTGAGCCGTTTTTGCTGACCCCCGGTCCTCTGACCACGGCGCTGTCGGTTAAGGAAGCGATGCTACGGGATTGGGGGTCGTGGGATAGTGATTTTCGCGCCATGACCAAGTCGGTGTGTGATCAGTTGTTGGGTCTTGCGGGCGATGTGGGCGATTTTGTGTGCGTGCCGATGCAAGGCTCCGGCAGCTATTGTGTTGAGGCGATGCTGGGTACGTTTGTGCCACGCGATGGCAAGGTTTTGGTGTTGGCCAATGGTGCCTACGGGCTGCGGGCGGCGGAAATCATGCGCTATTTGGGCCGTGCCTATACGCTGATTGATAAGGGCGATTATATGCCCCCGCGCGGGGCCGAGGTGACTGCTGCGCTGCAGGCCGACCCGGCAATTACGCATGTTATCGCAATCCATTGCGAAACCTCGTCCGGCATTTTGAACCCCGTGGAGGAAATTTCAAAGGCGACCTATGCGAATGGGGCCAAGCTGTTGATTGACAGTATGAGCGCGTTTGGGGCGATTGATTTGGACGTTGGCCGCATTCGCTATGAGGCGATGGTGAGTTCGGCGAATAAATGTATCGAAGGCGTGCCCGGTTTCGGCTTTGTCATCGCGCGCCGCGCCGAGCTAGAGGCCTGCATCGGCCGCGCGCATTCGCTGGTTTTAGATGTCTATGCGCAATGGGCCAATATGGAAAAATCGGGCCAGTGGCGCTATACCCCGCCCACCCATGCTGTGGTCGCTTTCCTTGAGGCGCTGCGCCTGCATGCCGAAGAGGGCGGCGTTGCGGGGCGGGGGGCGCGTTATACCAAAAACCGCGATGTGATGGTGGCGGGGATGCGCGGCCTTGGGTTTGAGACGTTGCTGAAAGATCGCTGGCTTTCGCCCATCATCGTGACCTTCTTTTGCCCAGCCGACCCGCGTTTCGTGTTCAGCGAATTTTACGAACGGATGAAGGCAAAAGGGTTTATTATCTACCCTGGTAAGCTGACGGTGGTGGATAGTTTCCGCATCGGCTGTATTGGCCGGATGGACAGCGCCGTGATGACGCGGGTCGTGCAAGCCGCAGCAGATTGTTTGGCCGAGATGGGGCTGGCAAGCGCCGCCCCGCCAGCCGAGGCTTTGATAGAACGCGCCAAACTGGCGGGCTAAGATGTTGATAAAGGACGTAATATGACAAAATCCGTAACGGCTAATGACCGCATTTATCCTTGGCCAAAAGTCACCGCAATTGCGATTTGCCTTGATGGCTGCGAGCCGGAGTATCTGACCCAAGCGATTGCTAAAGGCTTGATGCCTACGTTGGCGCGGATCAAAGCGGAAGGGACTGACCGGTTGGCGCATTCGGTGATCCCGTCCTTTACCAACCCCAATAACCTGTCAATTGCCACGGGCCGCCCGCCTTCTGTGCATGGCATCTGCGGCAATTACCTCTATGAGCCGGAAACCGGTGAAGAGGTGATGATGAATGACGTGCGGTTCTTGCGCGCGCCAACCCTGTTTTCCAAGTTTTATGAGGCAGGCGCACGGGTGGCGATTGTCACCGCCAAGGATAAGCTGCGTGCGTTGCTAGGCGCAGGGTTGCGGTTTGACGAGGATCGCGCCAAGTGCTTTTCTGCGGAACGCTCGGCCAGTTCAACGCTTGCCGAGCATGGCCAAGATAACGCCGCCGACTGGTTAGGCTTTGGTCAGCCCGACGTCTATTCAGCCGAGCTTTCGGAATTTGTCTTTGCTGCGGGTGTAAAGCTGTTGGCGGAGTGGAAACCCGATGTGATGTACCTGACCACCACCGATTATGTGCAGCACAAATATGCACCACACCAGCCGCAAGCGCAGGCGTTTTACGCGATGTTTGACAAATATTTGGCACAGCTTGACGCGATGGGTGCGGCGATTGTGGTGACCGCTGATCATGGCATGAAGCCTAAGCATGATGCCAATGGCGACCCGCAAGTGATCTATGTGCAAGACCTGCTGGATGAGTGGCTGGGTAAGGCGGCCGCAAGGGTAATTTTGCCGATTACCGACCCTTATGTCGTGCATCACGGTGCGCTGGGCGGCTTTGGCACGGCCTATTTGCCCAAAGGGGCGGACCGCGCCAATATTATTGCACGGCTGGCGGCGCGGCCCGAGTTGCTGGAGGTGATCACCCGCGAGGACGCCGTGGCGCGCTATGATCTGCCTGCCGACCGGATTGGCGATATTGTGATGATCTCAACCGAGAATATGACCATTGGCACGTCCGAGCATCGCCACGATCTGGCCGCGCTGAATGAACCCCTGCGCAGCCATGGCGGGTTGACCGAACAAGAGGTGCCCTTCATCGTGAACCGCGTGATGGACCTGCCCAATGGCGCGGGTTTGCGCAATTTTGATGCCTTCTTTGTTGCCACCACCGCCGCCGCTTTGTGAAAGGCCCTGATATGTTTGACCCCCGCACCCGCAAGATTGAGATCAAGCATGAGGCCATGCGCATTGGTGGCGAAAAGGTGTTTACTGATGCGGTGATCGAGGTGCGCTATCCTTTTACGGATGAGGTGATTGGCACCGTGCCTGCGGGTGGCGCCGAACATGCGGCGCGCGCGTTTGATATTGCTGCGGCGTATAAGCCGAAACTTAGCCGGTATGAGCGTCAGCAGATTTTGTTCCGTGCGGGGGCATTGATTAAAGAGCGGCGAGAGGAGCTTGCCTATTGGCTGGTGCTGGAGCTGGGCATCTGCTGGCAGCATGCGCTGTATGAGACGGGGCGCGCATACGATGTGTTCACCTTGGCGGGGCAGATGGCGATTTTGGATGACGGGCAGATCTTTTCCTGCGATCTGACCCCGCAAGGCAAAGAGCGCAAGATTTTCACCTTGCGCGAACCGGTGCGGGCGATTTCCGCGATCACGCCGTTTAACCACCCGCTGAATATGGTGGCGCATAAAATCGCGCCGTCGATTGCCACCAATAACTGCATGGTCTGCAAGCCGACCGAGCTGACGCCGCTGACCGCGATTGCGCTGGCCGATATTTTATATGAGGCGGGGCTGCCGGTTGAAATGTTCCAAGTGGTCACAGGCTGGCCAGCCGATATTGGCGATGAGATGATCACCAATCCCAATATCGACATCATTACCTTTACCGGTGGGGTGCCGGTGGGCAAGCTGATAGCAAGCAAGGCCGGCTATAAACGCATGGCGCTGGAACTGGGCGGTAACGACCCGCTGATCATATGCAATGACCTGTCGGATGCCGATTTGGAAAAGGCAGCGACGATTGCGGTGGCGGGGGCCACTGGTAATTCGGGGCAGCGCTGTACGGCGGTAAAGCGTATATTGGTACAGGACAGCGTAGCCGACAGGTTTGTGCCGATGGTGCTGGCCCGCGCCAAGGCGCTGCGGTTTGGCGACCCGATGGACCCCGACACCCAGCTGGGCTGTGTGGTGCATTCTAAAGCCGCCGAGACCTTTGAATGGAGGGTGATGGAGGCCGAGGCGCAGGGTGCCAAAATCCTGTACCATCCTGGCCGCAAAGGGGCGTTGTTGCCGCCTATCGTGGTCGATCATGTGCCGCATGGCAGCGAGCTGGTGATGGAAGAAACCTTTGGCCCCATCGTGCCCATCGTGCGTGTGCCGGATGACGATGTGGCGGTAATGGCAATTTCGAACTCTACCCAATTCGGCCTGTCGTCTGGGGTGTGTACGAATGACCTGAACCGCGCGATTGCCTATGTGAACGGGCTGGATGTGGGCACGGTGAATATTTGGGAGCAGCCCGGCTATCGCATTGAAATGTCACCCTTTGGTGGGATCAAGGATAGCGGTAATGCGGTAAAAGAGGGCGTGTTGGAAGCGATGAAGTTCTTTACCAACGTCAAAACCTACTCGCTGCCGTGGCCACGTTAAGAGCCACGATTTTTCGTTGAAAAATCAGGAGGGTGGCCGATGAAGCGCATGCATACCGAAGGCAAGTGCAACAAGTCTGCGGCGCGCAGGGCTTGGGTGCCGCTGACTGATCGCGCCGAGCGTATCTATGACGGCTGTCTTGCAGCGGGTTTGCCGTTCAAAATCAGCGCGGGCTCTATGCTGACGCAATCACCGCCTTTGACCATCTCAAAGGCAGATTGGGGCAGGGCATTGGGCAGTGTGGCGTCTGCTGTTTTGGCCGAGGTATGAGCGGCTTTGCACTGGGGCTGGTGCTGTTTTCGGCGCTGCTGCATGCCAGTTGGAATGCGCTGCTAAAAGCGATTGACGACCGTGCCGGCGTGCTGGGGGCTGTGTCGTTGGTGCATGTGCTGGCGGGGGTGGTGCTGATTGGCCTGTCGCCCTTGCCAGACCCTGCGAGTTGGCCGTTCATCGCGATTTCAACCATCGTGCATTACGGGTATTATGTGCTGCTGTTTCGCGCGTATCGGCATGGGGATTTAAGCCAAGTCTACCCGATTTCGCGCGGACTTGCCCCCGGATTTGTAGCGCTGTCTGCTTGGGTTTTGTTGGGCGAAGGGTTGCCTGTTTTGGGCGTGGTGGGGTTGGTGGCGGTCAGCGGCGGGATTTGCCTTTTGGCGTTGCTGCGCGGGACTGTGCGTGCCGAGCATGCGACCCTTGGGTTGGCCTTGTTGTTGGGGGTTTGTATCGGCAGCTATTCTGTGGCGGATGGCATTGGTATTCGCGCGGCAGGGACGGCAACGGGTTATATGGGGTGGCTGTTTTTATGTGAGGCGCCTGTGCCATTGGTCATTGCCCTGCATCGTCACCGCAATCGCGAAGGTTTTGCGCCCCGAACATTGATATTTGGCGCGATGGGCGGGGTGGCCGCAGTCACGGCCTATGGGCTGGTTCTGTATGTAAAGACGATTGCGCCCTTGGGCGCGGTGTCCGCTTTGCGCGAGTCGAGCGTTATTATCGCCGCATTGATCGGGGTATTGGTGTTTGGCGAAAGGCCTTGGCGGGGCAGGGTGTTGGCGGCCTGTGTCGTGGCATCGGGCGTGGTGGCTTTGGCCATGATGTAGAAAGGAAAGCGGGGCGTTGCCCCCTTGGCCTTATGGCCAATTCCCCCAGGATATTTGGGAACAGATGATGTTAGGGGGCGGCGTCACGCATGATGGCGGCATAGATGGCGGGGTCTGTGATGCCCTCGGAGCCAATGAGCAGCACGCGGGAGGTGGCGGTGAGGCCAAGGGCGCCGCGCAATGGGGGCTGTGAGGCGGTAGCGATGAACGCGGCAAGGCCCGATGCGCCGGTTTCGCCGGCTTCGATTATCGGGTCATCTGTGTGCGGGTGCGCCAAGTGGCGCATTGTGGGGGGGATGATGCTGTCGGGGATGGTTAAAAAATCATCTGCTTCATCGGCCAGGATTTCCCACGCGAGTTCGGAGGGTTCGCCGCAGGACAGGCCTGCCATGATGGTCTCGCACGTGACCGCTATTGTGGTGCTCTGGCCTGCGCGTGCGCTGGCCATCAGACAGGGGGCCAGTTCAGGCTCGACTACAACCACGCGCGGGGCGGCTTTGCCCCAGAATTGGCGAAAGTATGCCGCGACAGCCGCAGCAAGGCCGCCAACACCGCCTTGCAAGAAGACATGGGTTGGGGGCTGCGGCATCGCGCGGCAAATTTCATCTGCCAAGACGCCATAGCCAGCCATAACATCCAGCGGTGGCTGGGTGTAGCCGGGCCAAGACGTATCGGCGACCATAAACCAGCCGTTCCGTTCGGCATCATCACGGGCGCGCACAACCGAAGCATCGTAATTTCCGTTGACCCGGATCACATCGGCCCCGAGGTCGCGCATCGCGGTGGCGCGGTTTTCGCTCACCTCGGCATGAATGTAGATTTTGCAGGCTGCGCCAAACCGCTGTGCCCCCCAAGCAAGGGAGCGGCCGTGGTTGCCATCGGTGGCAGAGCATAGGGTTAGCGCACTGGCCTCTGGTTTTAGGCTGCCGTTGCTGATTTCGGCCAGCGTCACTGGGCGGTTTAGCCTTTCGGTAAGTGCTGTGCGCAGCACGCGCAGCCCGGCATAGGCCGCCCCGAGCGCCTTGAAACTGCCCAAGCCAAAGCGGGGGCCTTCGTGTTTGTATGCGACCGCTGCCACCCCGAGCGATGTGGCGAGAGCGGGTAAAGCCAAAAGCGGCGAGGGGGCATAGCCATGCCAACCTGAAATCTCGGCGCTGGCTTGGGCGAAATCATCCGGTGATATGACGCGCCATGCGCCATCACCGCCTTGCGGCATGCCAGAGAAATGGTCAATGTGGGCGGAAGAAAAAGCCGAAAATGCCATGCTGCGCCTTTGGGTCTAGGGTCTCCCTTGCATGGCACGCGCTGGCGGTTCTGGCAAGTCAGCTTGGGTTTGCGGTTTTGGGATTTAGCTGTTGTCGGGCCATTTCATGCCTTGCGATGTGGCATGTAAAACGGCACCATCGCGTCATGCAAAACTCTGATACCTTTCCTAAAATTGAGTCGGTGGGCCTATCCGGCCTGCTCGTGCAGTTTGCTGACAACCTGTCCGAGCCTGCAAACCGCGCGGCACTGGCGTTTCAAGCCGCCGTTGCCTCGGAGCGCTGGGCGGGGGTTGAGGAGACATCGTCTTCGCTGACGTCAACCTATCTGCGGTTTGACCCGCTGAGGGTGGCGCATAGTGTCTTGCGCGCGCAATTGTCAAACCTATTGGCAAGCCGTGATTGGTACGCAGCTGCCCCCCCGCAGGGCCGCCGGTTTTGGCGCATCCCCACTGTTTTTGGCGGCGACTTGGCACCGCAACTGGCCGAGGCGGCAGCCCTTGCAGGCGCCACCGAGGCCGAAGCGATCGCCACTTTGTCAACTGCGCGGACCCGGGTTTTGACGCTGGGGTTTGCCCCTGGGCAGCCGTATCTGGGCGATCTGCCACCAAGTTGGAACATCCCGCGCCAAAGCAGCCTGACGCCCAAGGTGCCTGTTGGTGCGTTGGTGGTGGCCGTGCGCCAGTTTGTGCTGTTTGCAAACGACACACCGACCGGTTGGCGCCATGTCGGGCAAACCGCATTTCGGTGTTTTCGCCCTGATGCAGACGAGCCTTTTGCGCTGAGTGCGGGCGATGAGGTGCAGTTTAATCCGGTAAGCGCCGAGGAATACAGAAATATCCTGACCTCCGATACATCTGGAAATGGTGGGGCCGTCATGGAGGCGATTGCATGACGGTGCTCGCCATTATCAGCATTGGCCCCGGCGTGACCGTCCAAGATTTGGGCCGTCCTGGGCATATCGGCTCGGGTCTGTCGCGCGGTGGTGCTGCTGATACATTGGCCGTGGCCGAAGGGGCGGCGCTGCTGCGCCAGCCGGTGGATTTGGCCGTGCTGGAAATGTCAGGCTTTGGCGGTACTTTCACGGCGTCAGGGCCTTTGCGTATTGCGCTGACAGGCGCGCCGATGCGGGCTGCGATTGACGGTGTGCCTGTGGCGTGGAACGCAAGCCATCTGCTGCCTGCGGGCGCGGTTCTGTCAATCGGCGCGGTCGAGGCTGGGGTTTATGGTTATTTGTCCGTTGGCGGCGGCATCGATACGCCGCCGATCTTGGGCGCGCGGGCGGCGCATTTAGCGGCAGGCATTGGAGCGCCGTTGCAAGCCCGTCAAACCTTGCCAATTGGCCCCGATCATGGCGGCTCAACCGGAATGGGCCTTTCCGTGGCCAACCGGTTTTCGGGTGGCACGGCGCGTATTATCGCCTCGCTGCAAACGGGGATTTTCCCTGCCCGCGAGGTGCTGCGCTTTACCGAAACCACCTTTCACCGCGATGCCCGCGCCAACCGCCAAGGCGTGCGGCTTATGCCCGAAGGGCAGGGGTTTGGCCTTGCCCGCGGCCAAACGATTTTGTCTGAGGTGATTACCGCAGGCGATATTCAAATCCCCGGCGATGGTGCGCCTTATGTGCTGCTGCCTGAGGCGCAAACAACGGGCGGCTACCCCCGCATCGGGACTGTCATCCCACCGGACCTGCCGCTCTTGGCGCAAACCCCTGCGGGCGCGGCCCTGCGCTTTGTCTTTGTTACGCTGGACCAAGCTTTGGATATGCACCGCCAAGACCTACTTGCCCGCAAAGCCCTTGCCAGCAAATGCCAACCGCGTTTGCGTGATCCGGCGCAAATTGCCGATCTTCTTAGCTATCAACTTATCTCCGGTATGATCACCGGATCGGAGGACACATGACCCTGACTGTCGATTTAAACGCCGATATGGGCGAAAGCTTTGGCGCGTGGACGATGGGCGATGATGCGGCGCTGCTGCACTCGATCACGTCGGCAAATATCGCCTGCGGGTTTCACGCCGGTGATCCGGATGTGATGGCGAAAACGATGAAAGCGGCGGTGAAACACGGGGTCGGCATTGGCGCCCATCCGGGCTTTGCCGATCTGCAAGGCTTTGGCCGCCGCCGGTTGCAGATGTCACACGCGGAATTGCGCCATATGGTTGCGTATCAATTGGGCGCTGCACAAGGTATGGCGGCGCTGGCAGGTGGCAAACTGCGCCACCTGAAACTGCATGGCGCTATGGCCAATATGGCGGCCGAGGATGCGCTGATGGCGCAGGCCTGCTATGAAGGCGCGCTGGCTGTAAATCCCGATATCATCATCATGGTCCTTGCCGCCACCGCACAACAAGAGGCGGTGCATAGCCTTGGCTGCACATGGGCCGCCGAGATTTTCGCCGACCGCGCCTATAATGATGATGCCACTTTACTAGACCGCAGCTTGCCGGATGCAGTGATCCACGATCCGGCAATCGCCGCCGCGCGAATGGTCGAAATGGTCAAGGCTGGCGCGATCATCACCGCTTCGGGCCATGAAATTCCAACGCCGATAGATACGATCTGCCTGCATGGCGACACGGCGGAAGCGGTGCAAATCGCAAAAGCGACCCGCGCCGCGCTGGAACTTGCGGGCATTACAGTTGCACAATTCAAAGGGCGCACATAACCACGCCCGATTTCATCTTGGCTACAATACCTATGCCGCCCGTGCCTCAAGCACAGGCGGAAAAAGGTTAAAACGCCATTGTCGCAGCCACAGCCCGTTTCCACGCGCCATACCGCTCTTCGCGCAGATCGGCGCTCATGGCGGGTTCAAATGTGCGCTCCAATGCCCAATTCGCGGCAAAGCCAGCTTGATCAGGATACAGCCCCGCACGGTGCCCCGCCAGCCAAGCAGCCCCAAGGGCTGTGGTTTCGCGCATCATGGGGCGGTCTACTTTTGCGCCAATAATATCGGCCAAGAACTGCATGGTCCAATCGCTTGCGGTCATGCCGCCATCCACCCGCAGCGTAGGTTCGGCCCCCGAGGCGGCCCAATCGGCATGCATCGCCTCAAGCAAATCGCGGGTCTGATAGCCCACAGATTCAAGCGCCGCCCGTGCCATTTCTTTGGGGCCAGACCCGCGCGTCAGGCCAAAGACCGCGCCCCTGCATTCGGCATTCCAATAGGGCGCACCAAGCCCGACAAACGCGGGCACCAAGACCACGTTTTGCGCAGGATCTGCCGCCTCGGCCAGCCACTGCGTCTCAGACGCATCACTAATAATCCCAAGCCCGTCACGCAGCCATTGTACCACCGCACCCGCGATGAAAATCGAGCCTTCAAGCGCATAGGTCGGTTTGCCGTCCAGTTGGTAGGCGATCGTCGTCAGCAACCGGTTTTTAGAGATTACAGCCGTGTCTCCGGTATTCAGCAGCGCAAAACACCCAGTGCCATAGGTTGATTTCATCATGCCGGGCGCAAAGCAGGCTTGCCCCACGGTTGCGGCTTGCTGGTCGCCCGCCACGCCTAGAATAGGGATAGGGCGGCCAAAGATTTCGGCTTGCGTCATGCCGAATTCAGCGGCGCAATCTTTCACCTCTGGCAGCATTTCCATTGGGATATCAAAGAGATCGCAGATGGTTTTGCTCCACCGTCCTTTGTGAATATCATAAAGCATGGTGCGCGCGGCGTTGGTGGCATCGGTCACATGCGCGGCCCCGCCTGTCAGCTTCCAAATCAGATAACTGTCGACCGTACCAAAGGCCAGTTCGCCGCGGCGGGCACGGTCGCGGGCCCCATCGACATTGTTCAAAATCCAGCGCAGCTTGGTGCCGGAAAAATACGGATCGGCCAGCAGGCCGGTGCGTGCGGTGATCAAAGTATCCTGACCGGCCTCGCGCAGTTCGCGGCAATAGTCGGCGGTGCGCCGGTCTTGCCAAACAATCGCGCGGTGCAAGGGTTCGCCCGTCACACGGTCCCACACAAGGGTGGTTTCACGTTGGTTGGTGATGCCGATGGCGGCGATATCCGTCGCCGCAATTCCGGCCTTGGCGATGGCAGCAAGGCAGGTTCGCAAGGTGCTGTCCCACAGGTCGGCAGGGTCATGCTCTACCCAGCCCGAAGCGGGGAAATGCTGGGGGAATTCCTCTTGGGCGGAGGCTTTGATTTGCATCGCCGCATCAAACACAATCGCCCGACTGGACGTGGTGCCCTGATCAATCGCTAAAATGTATCGCATAAATCCCCCCGTTTTCGCTATTTCACGCCTGTTCAAGCCGTGACTGCATCCAATTTTCAAGCACTGCTATCTGTGCGGCATCCATCCGCAACCCAAGCTTGCTGCGCCGCCACACAACATCTTCGGCGCGGCGTGCATACTCATGCCGTATCAGCCAGGCTACCTCGCGCGCCGTCAATGTCGCACCAAAATCTTGGCCCAGATCCTCGGCAGCGGCCGCCGTGCCCAAGACAGCCCGCGCCTCGGTGCCATAGGCCCGCACCAACCGCCGTGCCCAAAACGGCGTTAGAAACGGGTAATCCTTTTGCAGCGCCGCAATCAAATCTGCAACGCCGTCTACCGGAAAATCACCCCCAGGCAGAGGGACGCCGGCTGTCCATTTTTCGGACAGGCCGGGGAAATGCGGGGCCATTTTATCCAAAGCACTTTCGGCCAACCGCCGATATGTGGTGATCTTGCCGCCAAAGATATTCAGCACCGGCGCGCCGCCGTTTGTATCAAGCTTTAACGTATAGTCGCGCGTGGCCGCCGAGGCGCTGCTGGCCCCGTCATCATGTAAGGGACGTACGCCGGAATAGGTCCAGACCACATCATCGGCGCTGATATCTTGTTTGAAATACTGGTTGGCGAAATTGATGAGATAGTCGCGCTCTGCATCGGTGCAAAAGGGCTTTTCATCGGGGTCTGTGTGCTCGGCATCGGTGGTGCCGATCAGCGTAAAATCCGTCTCATAGGGGATCGCAAAGATGATCCGGCCATCGGTGCCTTGGAAAAAATAGCATTTGTCATGGTCATACAGTCGCTTGGTCACGATATGGCTGCCACGCACCAACCGCACCCCATCGGTCGAGTTAAGCCGCAGGGTTTGCCCAATAATATCGCCGACCCACGGCCCTGCGGCATTGACTAGCAATCGCGCGCGGACGGTTTCGCCACTGTCCAGCGTGATATGCCACAGGCCATCAACGCGGGCCGCCGTCGTTACTTTCGTTCGAACTCGAATCTGAGCACCGCGCGCTTCGGCATCACGGGCGTTCAACACCACCAGGCGGGCGTCTTCGACCCAGCAGTCCGAATATTCGTATGCGGTTTGAAAACGCTGGTCTAAAACGTTACCTTCGGGCGTGCCCGGTAAGGAGAGGGTTGTGGTGGCGGGAAGTATTTTGCGCCCGCCGAGTGTGTCATACAGAAACAACCCTAGGCGGATAAGCCAAGCGGGCCTGCGACCGCGCATCCACGGCATCACGAGCCCCAAAAGCCGTGAGGTCGGCGTATTACTCTCAAACCGCATATCTTTATGATATGGAAGAACAAAACGCATAGGCCAGCTGATGTGCGGCATGGCACGCAGCAGGGTTTCGCGTTCAATCAAGGCTTCACGCACAAGGCGGAACTCAAAGTATTCCAGATAGCGTAGGCCACCATGAAACAGTTTGGTTGAGGCGGAAGAGGTGGCCGAGGCCAGATCATTCATTTCTGCCAACATGACAGAAAGTCCGCGCCCAGAGGCATCCCGCGCGATGCCGCAGCCATTAATGCCACCGCCTATGATAAATACGTCATGGATTTTAGCAGCGTCTTGCATGGCAACCTCTCCGAGTGTCGTTAAGCTTTTAGACCATTTTATGGTCTAAAGAGCAAGGCGTGCTTTCGTTTGCTTTCGTTATTTGGGTGAAAATGTTCGGATGAGCGGCGCGTTTGCCGAAACGGGGTTGATATGTGTTGTTTGCGGCAAGCCATCTGTTAGGGTGCCGTTAGATCGAACAAAAGCGAACATAGAATGCTGCAAAACCTGCGCCATCCCGCGATTCTGGAACGCGCCCGAAATGAGGGCCGCGTGGTCGTTGATGATTTGGCCGAACGTCTTGGCGTATCGGTGCAAACCATTCGTCGTGATTTGTCCGATCTGGCGGATGCGGGCAAGCTGCAACGGGTGCATGGTGGCGCGGTTTTGCCGTCCGGCACCACCAATATCGGGTATGAAGACCGCCGCGCCCTGAACGCCGCGGAAAAGCAGGCGATGGCGCGGGCCTGTGCGGCCTTAATCCCTGACGGGGCCTCGGTTTTTTTGAATATCGGGACCAGCACCGAGGCGGTGGCCCACGCGCTTTTGCAGCACAACCGACTGCTTGTGGTCACCAATAACATGAATGTGGCGACAATTCTGGTGGCAAACCCCGAGGCAGAGGTGATTGTGACGGGGGGCACCTTGCGCCGGTCGGATGGTGGTTTGGTGGGGCAATTGGCCTCAAACACCATTCGCCAGTTCAAGTTTGATTTCGCGGTGATCGGGTGTTCAGCGCTGGACCACGATGGGGACTTGCTGGATTTCGATGTGCAAGAGGTAACGGTGAGCCAAACCATCCTGAACCAAGCGCGCCACAGCATTTTGGTGGCTGATCATTCCAAGTTTCACCGCAACGCCCCTGCGCGCATTGTGTCATTGCAAGAGATAGACACTTTTATCACCGATCAACCTCTTGCCCCAATGCTACAGGCAAAATGTGCGCAGTGGCGGACCGAGGTGGTCGTGGCCGAGGGGCAGGGCGACTAAACGCCCCACTGTGCGGCGCGGGCGTCAATTGCGGCAATGCGCTCGGCTGTCTTTGGATGCGATCGCAGCCATTGCGGGATGTCGTGGCCTGTGGCACCGGTCAATCGGTCAAGCTTGTGAAACAGGCTTTTTTGCGGGCCAAGCCCGATGCCTGCCTTAACCAAAAGCGCGCTAGCATAGGCATCGGCCTCATTCTCATCTTTGCGGGACAGGCCTGCGCCCAAAATCTTGGTGACATAAGAGGCGATGAACACACCAACAATCGGGATCATCCGCCCTAAAAGCGTGGCAATCAACAAAAATGCAGCATTTTGGCCGGTCACGTCGATCATCCGTCGTTTGGTATGGCCAAGCGCCACATGGCCTAGTTCATGCGCCACGACGGATGCGATTTCATCTGCGGATACAACGCCTTGCCGGTACTTGTTGATAAACCCGCGCGTCAGGAAAATACGCCCATCCGGTGCAGCAAGGCCGTTAACGGGGTCAATATCATAGACATGGACTGCGATTTTTGGCACCTCAAGTGCTACGGCCATGCGGTCCATGACGCGTTCCAAAACGGGGTCGCGCAAGGGTTTTGACTTTGCGTCCAGGTGTTTGCCTGTTTGCCATACCGAAAATCGGTACATCACATAGGCCATCAGAACGGGCAAAATGAGAGGGATTAGAGCTGTCATCAGGGTAATATGGGGCCGATTGAGGCAAAGGAAAAGGTGGCGCTGAAAATTCTACTGCACACGGGGTTTGCGTTGCTGCCATAAGGCGCGGCCCAAAAGCAATGTCACCATGCCTGCCGTCAACGCGCCGATAACGTTGCCCAAAGTGTTTGACAGCTCTTCGATCTGGGTGCCGAACACATAGCCAAGCGTCACATAGACGGTCACCCAAGTTGCCTCGCCCAACACATCGGCCAACAGGAACCGTGGCCATGGCATCCGTGTCGCCCCTGCCAATACGTTGATATAAGGGCCTAAAGGGCTGAACAGCCAGCGTGTGAGGTAGATGGCCCAGCCGCCGCGCCGGTCCAGCAACGTCTCGGCTTGGGCCAAGAGCCGTGCCGAGCTGCGTTTTTGCCGCAGCCATGCCCATAGCCGATCCCCGCCAAAGCGGCGGGCCATAGCATAGCCTGTCTGATCGCCGACAACCGCCCCCACAAAGGCGCCGATGCAGACCTGCCACAGCACCAAGTCGCCCGTCGCCGCAAAAGCCCCACCCGCCATCATCATCAGCGACGAAGGCATCGGCAAGGCAAAGCATGACAGCAGGGTTGCAAGTGAAATCACCAGCAAGCCGTAGTCGGAAACCCAAAGCAGTAACAGATCTGTCATTTTGGTGGCCGCGCATCTAGGTAATCGTTGAAATCATCAATCCAGTCTTGGACCGAAACGCCCCGTTCGGCGGCCAATGACCCCAAAGGTTCGCGCGGGGTTTGATCCGGCCCGAGGTCCAGAATGGCTTGCATTTCGGGGCGCGGAATGTCGTAGGTGCGGGCGATATAGCGGGGCGTCATCCACGGCTCAATCGGGTGCATTCCGCGGTCGGGGTCCATCCAGATAAAGGCGAAAAACACCGCGCGAATGATGAAAAAAGTCGTTAGCACAGCGGCTATCGCAAAAACGGCCAGCATTATCTTGTGTCTCATCGGCTTAATCCCTTTGTTCCACGCGAAATTCCATCCAGCGTCATTGGCACCATGCGGTCGCCCAGCGTTTCGCGGATCAGGCGGATGGAATGGCTGTGGTCCCAATAATGTTCGGGCGTCGGGTTGATCCACAGATGGCTGGGCCATTGCTGGCACAGGCGCTCTATCCAAACGCGCCCCGACTCTGGGTTCCAATGCTCATTCGCGCCGCCGGGCTGCAAAACCTCATAGGGGCTCATGCTCGCGTCGCCGACGAAAATGCATTTCCAATCAGGGCCATAGGTGCGCAGTACGTCCCATGTCGGGGTTTGCGCATCCCAACGGCGGCGGTTGTCGCGCCACAGGCCTTCATAAACGCAGTTGTGAAAGTAGAAATGTTCAAGGTGGCGAAATTCGGACCGTGCTGCGCTGAACAGCTCTTCGACCACCTTGACGTAGGGGTCCATTGATCCGCCAACATCCAGCAAAAGCAATACTTTAACGGCATTGCGGCGCTCAGGGCGGGTTTTTACGTCTAGGTAGCCATGTTCGGCCGTCGCGCGGATGGTACCGTCAAGGTCCAGCTCCTCGGTTGCGCCATCGCGGGCCCATTTGCGCAGACGTTTCAGGGCGACTTTGATGTTGCGAGTGCCGAGCTCAACGCTGTCATCCAGATTTTTGAACTCGCGTTTGTCCCACACTTTGACGGCGCGGCCATGGCGGCCCTCTTTCTGGCCAATCCGCACGCCTTCAGGGTTGTAGCCATAGGCGCCAAAGGGCGAGGTGCCAGCGGTGCCGACCCATTTGTTGCCGCCTTGATGCCGGCCTTTTTGTTCGTCTAGCCGCTGCTTCAGGGTTTCCATCAGCTTGTCAAAACCGCCAAGTGCCTCAATCGCTGCGCGTTCCTCAGTCGTCATGTGCTTTTCGGCCAGCTTGCGCAGCCAGTCCTCGGGCAAGTCCAGCGCGTCTATCACCGCTTCGGGCGTGACAGTTTCCAAGCCTTTGAAACTGGCGGCAAAGGCTTGGTCAAACCGGTCTAGGTGCCGCTCATCCTTGACCATGGTCAGGCGCGCCAGATAGTAAAACCCGTCAACATCATAGGTCACCAAACCTGCGACCACGCCTTCCAGAAAGGCCAGATATTCCCGCAAACTTACAGGAACACCGTGTCGCCGCAAATTGTCGAAAAACGGCAGGAACATCGGGCTAGAGCGACCGCTCGATGATGATCGTTGCAAACAAGCCCAGCAGGGTAAAGGCAATCGCAAAGCCTGCACCATATTGCAACATATCCAAGGCCTTACCTCCGCGCTTGCGCGCCAGTCCTGCGCCCAAAACTGCACCCAACAGCATGCCACCCAATACGATCATGTCTTCGCCCCCGTGATGGAAAGGCACCTGCCTGACCGTCCGCTTTTGTTACCGCGCCGCACAAGTGCCGAGATTTCGGCAGCCCGCGCATTGATTTGCGCATCTCAGGCAGATCCATACCGCGCCCAGCCTTGACTGTCTATGCGCCCTGCTGTGGCATTTGCCCGCTGTCCCAACCTCTGGGGCAGCGCAGAAATAGGGCGGTTATCCGCGTTGACCACGCGCCATAAACGCCAAGCGTTCAAACAAATGCACATCTTGTTCGTTTTTCAACAGCGCGCCATGCAAACGCGGCAAAGACACCTTATCGCGCGCAAGGTCTTCTGGCGTCAAATCCTCGGCCAGCAGCAGCTTTAGCCAATCCAGCACTTCGCTGGTGGACGGCTTTTTCTTTAGGCCGGGTGTTTCGCGCAGGGTGTAAAACTGGGTGAGGGCGGTGGTCAGCAGCGCCTCTTTGATGCCGGGGAAATGCACTTCGACAATCTGGCGCAAGGTGTCCATGTCGGGAAAGCGGATAAAGTGAAAGAAACAGCGGCGCAAAAACGCATCCGGCAGTTCCTTTTCATTGTTCGAGGTGATGATCACGATGGGGCGCTTTCGCGCCTTGATCACCTCGCCGGTCTCATAGACGTAAAACTCCATCCGGTCCAATTCCTGCAACAGGTCGTTGGGAAATTCGATATCGGCTTTGTCGATCTCATCAATCAGCAAGACGACGCGTTCTTCGGCCTCAAACGCTTGCCACAGCTTGCCTTTGCGGATGTAGTTTTTGACGTCATGCACGCGTTCCTCGCCCAACTGACTGTCACGCAATCGGCTGACGGCGTCATATTCATACAGGCCTTGCTGCGCCTTGGTCGTTGATTTCACATGCCATTCCATCAGGGGCATGCCCAAGGCTTGGGCCACTTGGCGGGCAAGCTCGGTTTTGCCGGTGCCGGGCTCTCCCTTAACCAGCAGGGGGCGCTGCAAAACCACAGCGGCATTGACTGCAACGGTCAGGTCTTGGGTAGCGATATAGCTGTCTGTTGACGCGAATTTCATATTTGCTTTGCGGCCCTGTGATATGTTTCCGCTAAACCCTAACTGCGCTATCAAAATGTCGCAACCGCTAGTGACATTGGCTTTAGCTTCCGTTAAGTGACCGAAAATAGGAGCGTGCGTTAAGCCACAAGCGCCCGTATCGGCTGCATTCGACAAATTGGAGAGTGATGACATGAAGGTAGATGCCTTTGTTCCCGAAGACTACCACCCAGCTGAGAACGAACCCTTTATGAACGACCGGCAGGTGGAATATTTCCGCCGCAAATTGCTGACATGGAAGCAAGACATGCTGGACCAGTCGGCTGAAACAATTGAGGGTTTGCAAGGCTCGGCCCGCGCGGTGCCAGATATCGCCGACCGCGCGTCTGAAGAAACCGACCGTGCGCTGGAATTGCGCACACGTGACCGTCAGCGCAAATTGGTGTCCAAGATCGACGCCGCATTGCGCCGGATTGAGAACGGTGAGTTTGGCTATTGCGAAGTGACGGGCGAACCGATTTCGCTGAAACGGCTGGATGCGCGCCCCATTGCGACAATGACGCTGGAAGCCCAAGAAAAGCACGAACGTCGCGAACGCGTGCATCGCGAGGATTGATCGCTTCGCCATAATAGGTGATGTTATACAAAGCCGGGCCACATAGATGGTCCGGCTTTTTGCTGTAAAAAGGCCGGAATGATGACTCTGAAAGATACCGAATTCACGGTTTTGGGCGCTGGTGTGGCGGGGCTTGCCATCAGCACAGCCTTGGCACAGCGTGGGGCCAAGGTGACGCTTTTGGAACAGGCGGATGCGATCCGTGAGGTCGGGGCAGGGCTGCAAGTGAGCCCGAATGGCGCGGCAGTGCTGCGGGCTTTGGGGTTAGAGCAAGCGCTGGTTGCGGCAGGTTTGCGCAACCAAGCCGTGCATCTGCGTGATGGCATAAGCGGCGATACGGTGGTGCGGTTGGATTTGGCGGCGCGACGTCCTGACCAGGCCTTTCACCTAATGCATCGCGCCGATCTGATTGACCTTTTGCGCACAGGGGCCGAGGCTGCAGGGGTCGAGCTGCAACTGCTGCAACGTGTTGAGGCCGTCGATCTGTCGGGTGGCAAACCTGTGCTGACCATGGCCACGGGTGCTGCGCGCTGTGCCGGTTTTGTGATTGGCGCCGACGGGTTGCACTCACGCGTGCGGGCGGCATTGAACGGCGCCGTGGCCCCTTTCTTTACCCATCAAGTGGCATGGCGCGCGTTGATTCCGGCCCAGCCGGGTGAGGTGGTCGAGGCCGAGGTGCATATGGGCGCGGGGCGGCATTTGGTCAGCTATCCGTTGCGGGGCGGCACCATGCGCAACATCGTGGCGGTCGAAGAACGTCGCCAATGGGTCGAAGAAGGCTGGAACCTGCGCGATGACCCATTGGAAATGCGCTTGGCCTTTGATCGTTTCTCGCCGCGTGTGCGGAGCTGGTTAGAGCAGGTGAATGAGGTTTGGCTTTGGGGTTTGTTCCGTCATCCCGTTGCCAAAAGCTGGTTTGGCGCCAACGCGGCCATCCTTGGCGATGCGGCCCATCCAACCCTGCCGTTTCTGGCCCAAGGGGCGAACATGGCGCTAGAGGATGCATGGGTACTTGCCGATTGCCTTGACCGTTTGGGCATTTCTGCGGGGCTGCCTGCCTATCAAGCCGCGCGGCAAGATCGCTGCGCGCGGATTGTGAAGGCGGCCAATGGCAACGCCCGCGCCTACCATCTGCGCGACCCATTGCGCAGTGTCGCCCATCTTGGGTTAAAGTTGGGTGGCGCTGTCGCCCCCGGCATGGTTCTGGGCAAGTTTGACTGGATTTATGGCCACGATGTGACGGCCAAACCCTAATGCTTTGGTTGCGCTAAGCCGCGAGATCGATCCACACAGGAACATGATCTGATGGGCGCTCTTCGGCACGGACTTCGCGGTCAATGCGGCAGTCACGCAGCAAGTCGGCGGCTTGGGGCGACAGCAGCAGGTGGTCAATCCGTATACCGTTGTTTTTCTCCCACGCGCCGGCCTGATAGTCCCAAAAGCTGTATTGGCCGGGGGCGTGGTTGCGGGCGCGAAAGGCATCCGTGAGCCCAAGGTTCACAATGCGACGAAAGGCTGCGCGGGTGGCGGGTAAAAACAACGCATCCTCGGTCCAAGCCATTGGATTAGCGGCATCTTCAGGCTGCGGGATGACATTATAATCACCGGCAATCACCAGCGGCTCCTCCGTCAACAGCAGCTCGGCCACGCGCTTTTCCATGCGGGCCATCCATGCCAGCTTATAGTCATATTTCGGCCCCGGCGCGGGGTTGCCATTGGGCAGATACAACCCGCACAGCCGCACCGCGCGCTCGCCCATCACCGTCGCCTCTATCCAGCGGGCTTGTTCGTCGCTGTCGTCACCTGGCAGACCGCGCGTGATGTCTTCTAGTGGCAGGCGCGACAGGATGGCGACGCCGTTAAAGCCCTTTTGCCCATGGGTTTCAACTTGGTAGCCCATGTCCTCGAATATCTCACGCGGGAAGTTTTCATCGACGGATTTAATCTCTTGTAGCGCCACCGCATCGGGTTTTGCCGCTTCAAGCCAGCGGGGCAGTGCCTCGATCCGCGCTTTGATTCCATTGATGTTGAATGTCGCCAGTTTCATAGCCGCGCCCCCTGTTTGCCCTGTTCTATGCCGCGCTGCACTTTGGGGCAAGGGTCAGCCTGACCCTGCCGCGCGCAGCCACAGCGCATCAAGGTCGCGCAAGGCGGCGGCATCAAAGCGGTGCAGCTCTTGCCAGTAACGCCCTGACGGGACGTAATAATCCAAGGCACGCTCGCGGTCTTTGGCCTGTTGGGTAGCGTCTATGTCATAGGTGGCAGGCCGTGCCTGTGCCAGATTTTCAAGCTGCGCACGCGGGAAAACCAGCCGCGATGGCCCGTCTGATAAATTGACCATCGCGCAGCCTTGCTGGGCGGCAAGCACCATTAGCCGCGCGGATTTTGCCTCAAGCGATTGCAGCGTAATATCGTCGCGCAACGGGTCGGCGGTGCCCGTGCCGTAAAAATGCGTCTGCCCTTGGGGGTAGTGCATGTCGCAGCCCATCATGGCGATCACACGGGGCCGGTGCGCGTGCAAAACCCAATAGGCCGCGGTAAAGGCCATCGTCCCGCCCGCATAGACAAACCCGCCATAGGCATTCTGTGCCGGAACGAAATGATCTTGGGATATCAATGTCTTGTCGGTGGTGGCGGTCGGCATACGGCTTTGCGAGAAATCCCAAGGGTAAATCAGCTCATCCCAATCTGGGCGCACTTGCCACGCATTATTGATCGCGACAATCCGGTCAAAATGCGCCCGTTCCCACGACTTGGATTTTACCACATCGGGGCCAGACCCCAAAACTAGAACCACCGTCATTGCTTACCCGCCCCTAAGCTTAAAAGGGGCAGGTAGTGCAAAATCTTACATAGAAAAGGAAATCCCGCAGCCGCAAGAACTGCTGGCATTCGGGTTTTCCACCACAAAGCGCGCGCCAATCAATTCTTCGGTAAAATCGATAACGGCGTTTGACAGAAACGGCAAAGACACCGTGTCGATCAACACCTTCATGCCGTCTTTTTCCAGCACCATATCGTCTGCTGCGGGGTCATCCAGACGGATATCATATTGAAAGCCGGAACAACCACCCCCTTCAACGGCGACGCGCAGCGCCTTGGTATCGCCGGTCGTCTCGGCAATTTCGGCCAGCCGGGCAAAGGCGCGGTCGGTGACGCGGGGGGGCAGGGTTAATGTCATGTTAGGTGGCCTTGGGTTAGCGTTCAGTTACAAATATAGGGGCTGGAGCGGTTTGAAACAAGCCATGCGGTCAAAGGGTGCCATTCCCGGTGGAATCACTTATAGATGAATGCGATAGCTGTGAGATACGGCACAAAAGGTTAGATCAATGCTTGCACCCTTCGCCTGTCAACCCGATGCCTCGCGTGGTCGTTTGTATGAGGAACGGATGTCGTCCTTCCGCTCGCCGTTTCAGCGCGACCGTGACCGGATCATTCATTCCAGCGCATTTCGGCGGCTAAAGCACAAAACCCAAGTGTTTGTGGAACATGAGGGCGATTATTACCGCACCCGTTTGACCCATTCGATTGAGGTGGCGCAGGTTGCGCGGACCATTTCGGGGGTGTTGGGCCTGAACACCGATCTGGCCGAGGCGATTGCTTTGGCGCATGACCTTGGTCACACTCCCTTTGGTCACACGGGCGAGGATGCGTTGGCCGAGCTAATGGCCCCCTACGGCGGTTTTGACCACAATGCCCAAGCCTTGCGGATTGTGACACGGTTGGAACGCCATTATGCCGACTTCGACGGCTTGAACCTTACATGGGAAACGCTTGAAGGCATTGCAAAACACAATGGCCCCGTGGTCGCCGCAGCGGGTGAGGAACTGCCCTATGCGCTGGCTGAGGCGAATGCCGAATGGGACCTAGAGCTGCATACTTTCGCCAGCGCCGAGGCGCAGGTAGCCGCGATTGCCGATGACATCGCCTATTCGCACCATGACCTGCATGACGGCTTGCGCTCGGGCCTGTTTAATGAGGCCGATCTGATGGAACTGCCTGTCACTGGCCCTGCGTTCGCCGAGGTGGACCGGCTGCATCCGGGGCTTGACCCGATGCGCCGCCGGCATGAGGCGTTGCGCCGTGTCTTTGGCCGGATGGTTGAAGATGTAATCAACGTGGCCAATATCCGGCTGGATGCCGCCAAACCGCAATCGGTTGAGGAGGTCAGGGCGATGGAAGGCACTGTTATACGCTTTTCCAAGCCGCTTTATCAGGAGCTAAAGGTCATCCGCTCGTTCCTGTTCACCCGCATGTACCGCGCGCCCAGCGTGATGATTGAGCGCGCGCGCGTGACAGCCGTTGTCCGCGATCTGTTTCCGTTGTTCATGTCGCAGCCGGAATTTTTGCCGCAAGAATGGCGGCAAGATGTGGCCCAAGCCGATACCCAGCAGCTTTTGGCGCGGATCGTTGCCGATTATGTCGCGGGGATGACAGATCGATTTGCCCTGCAAGAACATGCGCGCCTGTTCCAAACAACCGCGACCTAACCGGAGTATCCAAACATGAGCGTTGCCGCCGCTGGCCTTAACCCCATTGAAGCCTTTGCCCTTGTTGGCGTTATCGGCGTCGGCGCCCAGTGGTTGGCGTGGCGCATCCAGATGCCCGCGATTGTGCTGATGCTGGTGGCGGGGCTGATCATTGGCCCGCTGACAGGCATTTTCATCCCCTCGCGTGATATTGGTGATTTGGTCGGGCCGATGATCTCTATCGCGGTGGCGGTGATCTTGTTTGAGGGCGGGCTGACGCTGAACCTGCATGCGCTGCAAGATGCGGCCAAAGGCGTGCGGCGGTTGGTGATTGTTGGCGCGCCTTTGGGGTGGCTTACGTCAACGCTGGCTGTGCATTTCGGGGCCGGGCTGGGGTGGGAGGCCTCGGCCGTGTTTGGCGGCATTATGATCGTCACCGGTCCTACCGTGATTGCACCACTGCTGCGCCAAGCACGGCTGTCACGCAGGCCTGCGGCGTTGCTGCAATGGGAAGCCATTGTGAATGATCCGGTGGGCGCACTGGCGGCGGTTTTGGCCTTTGGTGTGGTCACTGTGCTAAGTGAGAATGAGGGGGGCGGTGCTGCCGCCTTGCATTTCTTTTTCGGGATTTTCTTCGCAACCTTAGTGGGGTGGGTCGCAGGCCGTGGCATCGCTTTGGCCTTTCGTAGGGCCTTGGTGCCCGAGTTTATGAAGGTGCCGGTGCTGTTCGTGGTGCTGCTTGCGGTCTTTACCATTTCCGACCGTGCCCTGCATGAAAGCGGGTTGCTGGCCGTCACAGTGATGGGCCTTGTGATCGCGAATGCGGCCTTGCCCAGCTATGAAGAATTGCGCCGGTTCAAGGAACACGCGACCATTTTGCTGGTATCGGGCGTGTTTATTTTGCTGGCGGCGGGCCTTGATTTGCAAGAGCTGCTGAGCCTTGATCTGCGCGCGGTTTTGTTCGTCGCTTTGGTGGTTTTGGTGGCGCGTCCGCTGTCGGTGATGCTTTCTCTTTGGGGCACAACGGTTCCTATGCGCGAACGGATTTTGGTTGCCCTTACTGGCCCGCGCGGCGTGGTGCTGATGGCGGTTGCGGGCTTGTTTGGCGAACGTTTGGTGGCACTAGGGGTGCCGGACGGTGCGGCGATCGGGCCGCTGGCTTTTGCTTTGGTTGCGGCGACTGTGGTGATTAACGGCTTTGGCCTGACGCCCTTGGCCAGCCTTTTGGGCCTGCGCGCGGCCGAGGTTCCGGGCGTGTTGTTGGTGGGCGGCACGCGCCTAACCACCGGTTTGGGGGCCGCGCTGAAACAGGCCGAGGTGCCGGTGTTGGTGACCGATTGGAACCTTGGTCACCTACGGTTTGCCCGTGCCGCCGCATTGCCGGTCTTCTTTGGCGATATTTTGTCTGAAGCCGCCGAAAATAAGGTCGAATTTATCGGCTTTTCCAACATTTTGGCCGCCACAGATAATGACGCCTATAACACCCTTGTCGCCACCGATCTGGCGCCCGAGTTTGGCCGCGATAAGGTTTGGCAACTGCCGCGCGTAAAAAGTGACAGCCTGCGCCATGCCCTGCCGGTAACGCTTGGCGGGCGGCGGCTTGGCGATGGGCGCACCTATGATGAGTATGAGGCCTTGATGGGGGAAGGCTGGACGGTGCGGACCACCAAGCTGACCGAAGAATATGGCTATCGGGCATGGCATGATGAGCGGCCAGAGTCGATTTTGCTATGTGTTATCGCGGCCAATGGTGATTTTCGTTTTGTTGGCCCGGATAGTAAGCAAGAACCATCTGTGGGCGCGCGCTTGCTGGCCCTGTCTCCGCCCAAAAGAGAGGCTGTGGAAAGCGTGCCGCGTTAAAATTACCCCCTTAACGCCGCCTAAATCCAAGATTTCAGCGCGTTAAGGGGGTATTCGCGGTTAGGCGCGTTTGCTGGCGGCGATCAGCCAAACCCCAACCAACGCAAGGCAGAGCAATCCGTTCCACGATGCCATGGACAGGCTAAACATTTCCCACGCAACCGCATCGCAGCGCACAGGGGCTGCGACATTCGCCGCGGGGTCTAGCAATTGGGTGACATCAAGCCCTGCGATAGAGCCGGTGCTGCAGGAGGTAATGCCTTGCCACCAAGCACGCTCGACCCCGGTGTGATAGAGCGCAATTGCTGCACCTGTCAGGGCCGTGAGTGCGCCCAAATAGGGCAGGGTTCTGCCTTTTAGAATTAGCGCCAAAACCCCGATCATAACGGCCGCCATATGGGCATAACGCTGCCACCAGCACATTTGGCACGGGGCCATACCGCCAATATATTCAAAGGCATAAGCCCCCGCCAGAGCCGCAGCCGAGCCGCCAATGGCCAAAAGTATAAATTGGGTACGTGTCATAGGAACCTCACAGCGGCAAATCCGGCGACAAGCAAAGCGACCGCCAAGGTGAACATAAGCCCAAGACGACGCTCAATAAAATCACGAATAGGTGCGCCAAACTTCCACAACAGCGCCGCGATCAGGAAAAAGCGCAAGGCACGGGCGGCAACGCTGGCCACCATGAATACTGGAAAGGAAAGCCCGGTCGCCCCCGACAAAATGGTGATAACCTTATAAGGAAACGGGGTGACGCCTGCGATGAGAACAGCCCATGCGCCATACTCATTATAGCGGGCTTGGAAGCTTTCGAAATGCCCCGTCTGGCCATAAAAGTCCAACACTGGCAGGCCGATGCTTTCAAAGAAGACCGATCCGATCATGTAGCCAAACGCGCCACCGGCAACCGACGAAATGGTCGCGATAAGCGCGAACCAAAATGCACGGCGCGGGGCCGCGATGATCATCGGGATCATCAAGATATCGGGCGGAATCGGAAAGATTGAACTTTCAACAAAGGCGACAAAGGCCAAGGCCCAAATCGCATGTTTGGACTGTGCCAGACCGATCGTCCAATCATATAAAGCGCGGATCATCGTGATTTCCTTGGTTGTGTGGCGCGTTGCAGCACGCAGGGCAGGGGCCGTCAAGAGGACAAACAGGCTTCCTGATGTTATAGGGCTACGTTAGAACCTTAATAGAACCAGCAAGGGGATGCACCAATGAAGTGGCAAGGGCGGCGCGAAAGCCGAAATATCGAAGACCGGCGCGGCCGATCAAAGAGCCGCGCTGCGGGTGGTATTGGCGGCGTCGGTTTGGTGGCCGTTTTGGTGATCGGCTATTTCCTCGGCATTGATGTCACGCCCTTACTGCAAGATCAGGGGGCCGCGCAGATGGCCCCTGCGACCGAAATGACCGCCGCAGATAAGGCCGCTGGGCAGTTCGTATCCGTCACCCTTGCCGATACCGAAGACGTTTGGGCGCAGGTGTTCAAAGATCAGCTGGGGCGCAGCTATACGCCCGCGACATTGGTTTTGTTCAAAGGTGCCACAAGTTCGCCTTGCGGCGGGGCCTCGGGGGCCTCGGGGCCGTTTTACTGCCCGGGGGATAAAAAGGCGTATCTGGATACCGACTTCTTTGTCACGCTTGAGCGGCAGTTGGGGGCCAAGGGCGATTTCGCGGCAGCTTATGTTGTCGCGCATGAGATCGCGCATCATGTCCAAGATGAGTTGGGCATCCTGTCGCAGGCCAATGAGGTGCGCGCTCAAGTCTCCCAAGCCGACAGCAACGCCATCTCGGTGCGAATCGAGCTTCAGGCCGATTGTTTTGCAGGTATCTGGGCGCGGGCCGCGCAAGAAAAATTCAACTCGATTGAGCGGGGCGACCTTGAAGAGGCTGTGAATGCGGCCCGTAAAATCGGCGATGACACATTGCAACGCAACGCCGGGCAATATCCCAACCCGCACAGCTTTACCCATGGCACATCCGAGCAAAGATCGCGCTGGTTTGTGACCGGATATCAATCGGGTAAGCTTGGATCTTGCGATACTTTCTCGACAAATACGCTTTAATCAAAAAAGTATACGACAAGCGATTGACGCGGCGCAAAAGGCGCGTTACATCGCTCGCACTGGGCCCGAGTGGCGGAATGGTAGACGCAGGGGATTCAAAATCCCCCGCTTCACGGCGTGGGGGTTCGAGTCCCTCCTCGGGCACCAGTTTGATTTCATTGCATATTTTTAATGCTGGAGCATATATGGCGCGCAGTGATGTTGTGGTAGGTTCCCACTCATGTTCCCACATTCCCTTTTCGTTCTGGATTCGGACCGTTTGACAATTATTTAGTCGGTCTGGTAGGTGTTGCTAAAGCGTAGTCGATCGTGAGTGCCCGCCAAGGCATCTACAAAGTGCGACAGGTCCGACGTTAAGTCTTGGTTTTACCCCTGAGAAAGGGTGTCTAGGAAAGGGTACTGCGGAGGGATGGCGAGTTGAGAAAAACAATCGATAGAATAAGCGCATTTGGCCTTGGAAACTATCTGGAAAAGAAACTCTATAATGTCTCGCCTTGGCTCTATCACCGCTTGATTTCCAATTCGGCTGGCTTCGTCCGAACGGCCTATGGCGTAGAGATGTGGGAAAATTGGGATGACTCGACGTTTCGCATGTGCTGCTTCGGGAGCCATGGGCGACAGCTTTCGGATATTGTCGCCAATCTGAAAATACCATTCCAATTTGTAGACGTTGGTGCTAACCAAGGGTTGTTTAGCCTCTTGGCTGCGCGCAACCAGAATTGCACCAAGGTTATCGCCTTCGAGCCGGTGCCCAGAACGTTTTCTCTGCTTGACGCAAATATCAACCACAACTGCGCACAAGGCAAGATTGAGCCTGTTCTGGCAGCGATATCTGGTAAGTCTGGAATGCAGGCAATAGCCGTACCCATGGGTCATAGTGGCGGCGCATCAATTGCGGCACGGTTTGATCGTGCGGCTGATCACTTTGAGATACGCACTTTATCTGCTCCGGATTTGACGGTGTTGCTCTCGGGTGCTGATGATCTTTTTGTCAAAATCGACGTTGAGGGGCATGAAGCTGTTGTGCTGGAGCAATTGTTGCAGATGGAGGCTTCACAACGGATTTCGTATGTTTACTGCGAAATTGATGTCCGATGGGTCGATTACGAGCAGATCGCCACACTGCTTAAAAACGCTGGATTGAACCGCATTTCAAAGCTGGGCAGTGGAAACCATTTCGACATTTTGGCCACGCGCGACTTTTCAGCCTGAGCAGATCGGACTGCATGGAGAACTATCGGCGCAGCCCCGCCAGCATGTGACGAAATTCACACAGTCAGTGTTGGATAACTTCCAAGTAACAACCCGCCGAAAACGACAGATTTTGGCGCGAAAATTCTGCCAGAAATCACCTGCAGTTTGGAGCTCTGTCGTTCCTCGGAGTGTTTACAGTGATCCAAATGTGGTTGGACGCTTTCCTGTGACCAGTTCGATCACCGTTTCCGCTACCTGCACCCGGTTCGCGTCTTGGTCAAATTTTTCCACTTTGTCAAAGAACAGGCTGTCGATAAGGCCTGTATGCGAGCGGTCGATCAGCGCGCCGTAGTTTGCCTCAAGGACAGTGTGATCAACACCTCGCGCGGCCACGTCCGCCAGATTGATCCCCTCACGGAAGGGCGTCGCCCCTGAAAGGGACCGATACCATGCGCCACCAAAGGTTACTGCGGGTACGCCTGACAAAAGACCTTCCCAGCCCGCTGTTCCTGCAACTGTAGCCACCAGCTTTGCTTTTGCCACAAGCGCCTGAGACGATGTATGGGAGGGCACCAGCCTGACATTGGCCATCCTTGATAGTCTGTGAAAATACAGCGGCCCGCGTGCATACGCCCCTTGGCGTGGGTTTTCCTTTACATAGACCAGCCAGTCCTCGGGCATTGAACGCGCCACGGCCTCGATCATCAACACCTGATCGCGATAGCGTCCGCCGAGTGTCGAGGCCGACATCTCGGGCTGATTGTGCATCGGGACGTAGACGAAGGGGCGGTCCAGATCGATGTGTCCGCGTTCGTATTCTGCAAGGTGCTCATAATAGGCGAGCGCATTCGTGTGGAAGAAGTCGGCATAGGGATCGCGCCAGTCGGGGAGCGATTCATAGATCGCCGAAATCCTGCGCAGCATTGTTAGCAGATAGCTTGGCTGTAAAAGCCTTTTCGGTTCGTAGCGCGCAACGTATTTTAGAAATTGGAATATTGCAGCAGAAGAGATTTTACCGGTCTGCCCGGGTTGTTGCCATTTTTTGTCCATGAAGAACAGGTCCGGTAACTTGCCTTTTTGCAGTGGAATCGGCGCAGCAGTGGTTTGTGCTGCGTCAAAGCAACCGTAGTCCTCTATCGACCCAGAAGAGAAATAGCGGTCGTTGAACAGGCCTTGTTGGTTCATTACCAGCGTCTTGATGCCAAGGCTGCGCGCGACTTGATACAGGACTGTGTCATAGCCCAGATGCGGCACCATAAAGAACACCGCATGGGTGATCTTTTCCTCGATCATCCGCCGCGCCATCACGTCAGTCAGGATGTAATAATAATCGAGATAATCCTGCAAGTTTACGAGATTATGGGAGTTGTACCGGTAGGTCGGGCTCATACGTTGAAAATGGTCGATTGCCATCGTTGCCATCTCATGGAATTCGGGTGACGCCAGCAGCGCGGCATTCGCCCCAGTATGCGTGCTGTCTCTCATCAGCCCATTGTGCAGCCGCTCGTGGCGAGGGTCACGCTTCATTGTCGTTATGCCGCGAGCAAAAATGTCTGCTCCGCGGTCACCAGCGGTCAGTGCTACAGTTACCTCACCCTCACTCTGCTTTTCGATTTCTTTCAGAAAATCGAGTCTATATTGCCCTCGGACATCACAAAGAAGTCGCACCATTGCATGCACCTTTTCCAAATCAGAACCTCGTGAAGACTATCCCACTTTCAAAAGCGATGGACAAGGAGCGGAACGAAACCTAATATCGCGTTTAAATTCTGGAGGGCCCATGACCGAACAACGAGTTATCCTGTCGATGAAGTGGGGAACCCTGTATTCGGCGCTTTACGTCAACGTGCTGCATCGCGCCTGCCGTGACCATCTGAAGGGGGAATTCCGCTTCGTGTGCCTGACGGATGATGCGTCGGGCCTCGAGCCGAGGATCGAGGCGTTTCCGATCCCGAATATAGGCTGCACGCCAGAGCATTATCGTCGGGGCGCATGGCCGAAAATCTCAGTGTTCACCAGCGCGCTGCACGGGTTAGCGGGCAGAGCGCTGTTTATTGATCTGGATGTGGTTATCCTGGACGACATTGAGCCGTTCTTTACCGTGCAAGGCCCACTGTTCGGGGTAGGTGGTGGGCCTGACTGGCGACATGGCCGCGTGCCAGTCGCGCCGACGCTAAACACCTCAGTGTTCGGCTTTAACTTGGGCGAACAAGTGGATATTTCTGATGCATTCACCGCCGCGCCGGATGCAGCTTCGGCCCAATATGGTAACGAGCAGCAATTCGTCGAGGGCACCGCACGCGATTGGGCGCCTTGGCCCGATCCATGGGTAATCTCCTACAAGCGCCACGTACGCCGTAAGTCGCTGTTAGCGCCTTTGCTCGGCCCTCATCCTGTACCTCAGGGCGCGCGAATTGTCGCTTTCCACGGCAAGCCTAACCCGCAGGATTTTGTTACCGAAAGCTTTGGGCGGGGCTACCGTTGGATCGGCGATTACTGGCGCAAATACTCCGACGGATAATCTAAAGCCCGATGCGTGAGGTCACGCTCGCGCGAAACGCGGCAGTGGCTTCGCGGCAAAGTCCTAGCATCTCGTCGCTGGCTTGAGCACGGCCAAGTTGTGCTTGCCAGTTTGCAGGGGTTGCGTAGCCCGGTGCGACCCTGAACTTGCTGAATTTGTTGGAAAATGGGAGGCATAGAACCTTGCGGCCCAACAGCAGCGCCCAATAGGTCCCATGGTAAGAGTTGGTCACAACCACCTGACCAGAGGCGATATGGCGGATCGTCTCTGCAAAACTTGGGTTGTTGTTTTCAAGCACCGGCACGCCGTCGGGGCGGGGCAGGTCCGCTTTGCGCGAACGCCAGTGATGCAGATACAAGACGACATCATGTCTCGGGGCAGGCGGGGCATCGAAAGCAGGCGACACGCAAGTGACACATGGAGCGAAGGGAAAGCGGTTGTCGCCCCAGTCACGCGATCCAATCAGGTGCATGGCGCGGAAGGCGCGCCAGTATCGGAGTGAAATCGGAAATTTCTGGAGAGTGCTTACCCCCCAGGCTATCCGCGTCTTTGCGGCATAATCTTCTGGACCCAGCATTTTTGCGAGGCCCCCCATGATCTTACCACCGCCATAGATCACAGCATCGGCGCGCGGTGTGGGACAGGCGAGATCGACCGCTTTTCCATTTGCAGCAAGCTCGGGGTAGTAGTCAAACGGGCTGCACACCGCATCTCCGAGGTTTGTCGTGTCGCGGTGGTGTTTGAAGATTAGATCAGTCATCTGCTCAATCCTTGCGTCGCGAGAGCGGGCCAGTATGGCCGGGTAACGCGCCAGTTTTGACAAGGTAGAAAAAGCGGCGGAAGTAATTTGCTGCCTTGAGCCGATAATGTGGCAGGCGCTTATACCATTTGAATTTGCGTACCTTCGCAAAGCCGGTGCCGGTGATGGTCGAGACATTGCCGTCGTCTGGATGTGAAGCGAAGGGCTCGAGACCGCGCTGGCGATAGCCGTGTACAAAGAAGCGGTTCAGCTCGTGGTCGCAGGCACGCGTCTGTGGCCGCAGGCCGGGCAGAAGCCGCGCAGCGACATCACGCTTGATCAGATAACAGGCATTGCCGGTAAACGGCCCGACATAGGCATTAAGCCGGTATCGCCCTAGCGTGCCTTGAGTCACCGGCAGCTTGGCACGGATCGCGTTGAAACGAACCAGATCCCAGTGGTCTCGGCCTTCGATCGCCGTTGCGAGAGATTCGATGAAATCCTCGTGAAAGACCACGTCATCCTCAAGTATTAGAGCTATCTCGTGGTCAGACTCGATGAGCGCGTCCCAAACCGCCAGATGCGAGGCATAGACGCCAAGCTTTCCCGGTAGCAGCGAGCTTCCCATGTTGCGCCGATAGGCGATTTCATCGGCGCCAGACAGGAGTTCATTTTCCCGGGCTTTACCATCGACGGCCTCGAATAGCTGCCAACGAAGGCCCAACACTTTCAATTGAATTTCCATCGCTGCGCGGCGTTGCTCATCGCGGGGCAGATTGATCAGCCAAATCCCTAGATCTTTGATTTGCATTTGAGTGCCTTTTTAGCGTCTCGGATTTTCCGCGCCTGCCAAGCATCTATGGCTTGCCAAGCAAAATTATGGTGGAGTGCGCCATGTTCAGAAGCTTTTTGAGCCTATTCACTCGCAAAGCTTTTCGTGACCCGTTTCCTCTCTAGAGTCAAGTTGTTGAACTCTCTTTCAGGATAAGTGGTCGAAGGGGAGCATGGTACTCTGCCCAATCGGTGAACCTGTATTTCAATAAATCAGTTTGCCATTAAATCCCAGCTGGAAAGCGTGCGGTCGGCTGATGGCGGATTGGCGAAGTCATCGAGGCTGTCCGTTCGGCTAGCGCGCTGGGCCATGACGGTGCTCGATGTGTGCTCAGAGGCGTTTTACGTCCATGCCCAGGCAGGAAAGCTACACTCGGCCTTTCCAGTGTGCGCTATCGGTTTTAATGGGACGCGCTGTTAACTCTATGGCTTTGATTGGGTGCGTTTTCGTTTTCAGCACATATCTAAGAAGTCTATTCATTCATCGATATTTGCGTAATCGACAACCTGCGCCTTAAGCTCATGCAAAGTATGTTGCATTGGTTTTGGCAAGTCACCTGCAGCCACTGCTCGAAGGTATGCGCGGTGCATGTTTTGAAACAGCGGTTTTGGGGTGCGCTTTATAAAATTTAAGCCGAAAGCTCATCGCGGGTAATCCTAACTTGCCTCTGTTTCATAGAGATTTGTCCAAGAGGAGGTACTTTCTTTTTCCATTTTTCTCAAGCGCCCAATGCTTGTTTAAGTGGCTCTTGAGCTGGTTTCGATCGTTTGCTGCAATATGCGGTGTTGGACTGACCTGTTCCCCTGTTCGCGGTTTTTCTGATATGTTCTCGGGAAGGGATTTGGTTGTGTATTCGAAAACCTTCTATTCGTGGGTCAAATCCTCCGTTTCACGGCGCAGCAGTTCGAGTCTTTGTCTCGGGCACCATTAAGGCTTGCTTTGTCTTTAGCCGGTTTGCGTGGTGGACGATTCGGCGCTTTGCCTGTCGGCTGTTCAGGATTTCCCTTTTTTTGCTGCTAAATTGTGCGATTTGATTGCGCGCCGGGGCAATCGCTTTGCCGCGGTGGCAGCTTTGATGAAAAGCTTTCGAAATGGTTAATCAACGATTCCTCGGGATGCTTGTGGCCGATTTTGAAACAATAGAGGCTGGGATGCCTCTGCTTTGCCTGTGATTCATGGCTGGTTCGCAGTGCACCCTCTTTCAGGCAGGTTGATAGTCATTTATTTGGAAACAATCGAAGTCTGACAGCTTACCTGAAATCGGTGGCGGCCTTGCTCGTTTTGGCTAAGCCAAATCAATAACCCGAGAATTGTGCTTTCAAGAATGCGCTGTTTATTGTATTAAAAGTTGTCTTATCTCGGTAGGGCAAGGCCGTGGGGGCGGTCGATATGAGTGGTTGCTGTGCTGCATATAGCTGTACAAATCGCGTAGTGGATGCTGCTTTTAGGTAAGGTATTCTTATCTTAAAAATGGTGCGGGTTTTACGCGTGTCGATTTTGTATTGCTGTATCACTTCCTCACTCCATCGGACGGGCTTCGTAGTGACGTAGAGACCGGGTTTTCGGTTCGCGTTGATCTTGCGGCCGCTGATGGCTGTTGCTGATGGGGCGACTTAGGTTTCGACCTAGGGGCTTTGTTGATTTGAGGAATGTGTACGATGCCAGTATTTGCGCTTTATAATTTCGACGACGCAGGCACAGTTGCCGCAGACTCGGCTCTGCTCAATGGTGCAGAAGATGGAAATTATACGGATGGGGCGTCTTCGGTCGATGGCAGGGCAGTGTTGGATGGCATCAACGATAAGGTCAAAATCTATCCCGACTCTAATTTCCAGCTTCCGCGCGGCACGCTAGAGATTCAATTCTCGCAGACCCAGCAAGTTGGCAACACACCAAACACTGTTTTGTCGCGGGATTCCGTGGGCGAAAATGCTGGCGGCTATCGTATAGAGGTGATGCCAGACGGTTCGGTTTTGATTTCGCATGAATCTGCTGGCGATACGACAACCTTCCAAACGGACCCCGGTTTTGTGAACTCAGGCGATGAGATTAACGTCGTCTACTCATGGGATGTGACAAGCGGTGGTTCGGTTCAAATTAGCAATTTGACGACCAGCGATAGCTTTCAAGACAATGTTCCTGCGGGCTTGACGATGGACCAAGGCCCGATCAGCCAGCCATGGATGGTTGGCGCGGGGCAGTCATTGTCTGATCCCTATATGTTGAACAACCTTAACAATTATTTTGAAGGTTCGGTTGAGATGTTTTCGTTGTCGGATACTGTCGACAACCCTGTGGGCATTCCAACCGCCAACCCAGACGATGCCGAGACCGATGAAGATACGCGCATTGACGTGATCCCCGTCTTGGCAAATGACACCGACCCGAATGGCGATACTTTGTCTGTGACGGGCACACCGACTGCCGAGCATGGCACGGTTGGGGTGAATTCGGACGGCACGTTGAACTACACGCCGGATGCGGATTTTACCGGCACGGACACGATCACCTATACAATCACCGACACAAGCGGCAACGAGTCGACCAGCACTGTAACGGTGACGGTCAACCCGGTGAATGACGGGCCTGTTGCGGTGGATGACGCCCAGACGGGGACCTTTAACCAACCCACCGTGATTGACTTGATCGGTAACGACACCGATGTCGACAATCTGAATTCCGAGCTTTCGATTTCAGGAACGCCTACCTCGGCCGATGGGACGATTGTGGTGAACGCCGATGGCCGCAGCATCACGTTCACGCCCAATGACGGTTTTGTGGGTAACGCAACCATTGACTACACGGTAACCGATCCGGATGGCCTTACCGACAGTGGTGTGGCGGTTGTGACCTTTGCGGACCCGAACCGCGACGGTATTGTGCGCGGTACCGATGATGCCAATTTGATTGATACCAATTACATCGACCCCTTCGATGCTGACCGTGTTGATGCCGAAGATGCGATCCGCCCCGGTGATGCGCCCAATGACGATGTTATTCGCGCCGAAGGGGGAGATGACACGGTTTACGCTGGCCTTGGCAATGACACGGTCTTTGCCGGCCTTGGCGATGATTTGGTTTATGGCGGTGTTGGCAACGATGATCTGCGCGGCGGCGAAGGGGCGGACACGCTCTATGGCGGTGACGGTTCCGACACTGTTTATGGCCAGCAGGGCAATGACTATATCAACACATCCGCAACCCAGCCTATTCCAGACATCGATTATCCGGGCGTTTACCCCGCCGATACCGATCCAAACAATGACCGCGACTTGGTTTTTGGCGGCTTGGGCAATGACACGATTATCACCGGTGATGACGCTGATACGATCTTTGGCGACGGCGGTAATGACTCGATTAATGCGGGCATAGATGCCGACCTTGTTTATGGCGGTTCTGGCGATGATACCATTGTCGGCAGCGAAGGCGCGGACACGATCTTTGGCGATTCTGGCAATGACCTTATCTATGGTGGCCTTGACAGTGTTATCGGGGATGCATTGGATTTGCCGGATGCGATTGATCTGCGTCCGCTGAACAACCGCGATTTGCTTGACGGTGGCTCTGGCAACGATACGATCTATGGCCGCGACGACAACGACACGCTGATCGGTGGTGACGGCAATGATTTGCTGTTCGGTGGCGTTGATAATGATTTTCTCAACGGCGACGATGGTGACGACACGCTGCACGGCGATGAGGGCGACGATGTCTTGGTCGGCGGAGATGGCAATGACGTGCTTTATGGCGGGCCGGGCGTTGATAGCATGTTCGGCGGCGCAGACCGTGACACGTTCATTATAGCAGAAGGTGAAGGCGCGGGTGACGTCGTCTACGGTGGCGAAGAAGGCGACGATTTCGACCGTTTGGTTATTCAAGGCCCGCGTGACAGCTACCGCGTGGTCGTAACGGGGCCGGATAGTGACGGCAACGGCATTGATGGCCGTGTCGAGTATCTGGATGCGGGCGGTGCCGTTACAGGCGTCCTGAACTTTGAGAATATCGAGCAGGTTGTGCCTTGCTTTACGCCCGGTACTTTGATTGCAACGCCCAAAGGCGAGGTGCCTGTCGAAAGTCTGAAAGCCGGTGATCGGATTATCACCCGTGACAACGGCATTCAGGAACTGCGCTGGATTGGTCAGCGCAAGTTTGACTGGGCGCATCTGATCGCCAATCAACATCTGCGCCCGATCATGGTGCGCCGTGGCAGCCTTGGAAACGGTTTGCCAGAGCGTGATATGATGCTGTCACCCAACCACCGTGTTCTGGTGTCGAACGATCGCACCGCGCTGTATTTTGACGAGAGAGAGGTTTTGGTTGCAGCCAAGCACCTGATCGGGGGTAAGGGCATCTTCGAGGTTGAAAGCATCGGCACGACCTATATTCATTTGATGTTTGATCAGCACGAAGTTGTGTTGTCTGATGGCGCATGGACCGAAAGCTTCCAGCCGGGCGATTATACCCTGCAAGGTATGGGCAACGCGCAGCGCAGCGAAATCCTAGAGCTTTTCCCCGAGCTGAACACAGCGAAAGGGTTGGAAAACTATGGTGCCGCGCGGCGCACCCTGAAAAAATACGAGGCGCGGCTTTTGGTTGGCTAAAACCAAAGCCGTTTGCGGTCTTTAGAGGCTAAAGGCTTGAAATCGAAAAAAGGGGCTTTGGCCCCTTTGGTTTTTAAATAGGCGGGTCCAATTTTAAATAATACGGGCCCAAAGTGTTATTTGTTTTGTGTTAGATGCTTATAAAAGCATCAGTTTTTTCGTTTGCCATAGCTTTGCCCTAACATTGCCGCCGTTTACGGTCACAGCAAAGAGAAGAATAATGCACCGTTTCTGGTGAAAATGAATTTGGTTAGCGTGGGGTCGTATGTCTTATAATCTAAATTGGCAAAGTGTCGGAGCGAATGGCAGCTATTCGTTTTTTGACGGCTTAGACACGATTAGCATGACGATTTCGACAACGACCAACACAAGTGGCAAAACAGCAAGCGCCATGACTGTCGGCAGCCCGGCGGCCCCCGGTCTGTGGGTTAGCGGTCTAACCGATCCCGTTACCAGCACGCTTAGCTTCGATGCCCCCGTCTCAAATTTCAGTTTTGAAATCTATGATCTCGATTCAAAGGTGAATGGTTGGGACGATAGGATTACGGTTTTGGTGACCGATGCGCAGGGAAATGTTAAGGCGGTAAACTTTGGTGACCTTGCAGCAGACCCTTATCATTCCAATTCTGGAAATGAGCTGAATGCAGATGGTAATTTTAGTACAGGCATCGAAACCGTTGGCGCTGCCGATAGCGTAAACATCTCGATCGCCGGGCCGATTTCGAAAATTCAATTCATTTTCGACAATGGCGAAAGCTTTGCGACAAGCGGTGCGTTTGGCGTTGGCAATATGACGTTTGATAATGCCACTCTTGATTATATCGTTGAGGGGACTGCGGGTGATGATCTGATTGATGATGCCTATGTGCTTGATCCTGAAGGCGACCGCGTTGATGCCAGTGATGCTGCCGATGGATCCAATGATGACTACATTCTTGCAGGGGCGGGGAACGACAGCGTCAATGCAGGTTTGGGCAATGACTCGGTTGTTGGCGGGTCCGGTAATGACACGCTGAACGGTCAAGACGGTGATGACACGTTGGTCGGGGATTATGAGACTGATTCTACCGATGCCGTGCGTGGCAACGCTGTTGCCGGTCCGGGCGGGGATGACGCGCTTTACGGCGGCTTGGGCAAAGACTCGCTTTATGGCGGGTCGGGCAATGACAGCCTTTACGGCGGTGATGGCGATGACAGCCTGTTGGGCGGCCACGGCAACGACCTGCTATATGGTGGCGAGGGCAATGATGACCTTGAGGGTCTTTATGGCGACGATACCATTTATGGCGGCGCTGGGGACGACCACGTCTTTGGCCGCGATGGTGCCGATCTGATCTATGGCGGCGACGGGGCAGATACCCTGATCGGGTCCATCGGCATCGACACGCTGTATGGTGGCGATGGCAATGACCTAATCGCAGGCAGCCAAGGCAGCGATCTGATCTATGGCGGCGCAGGTAACGACCTTGTCTTTATTGGTGTGCCCGCCCCGGGCGATATTGCCTATGACAATGAAGGCAGCATCTATCTGGACGAAGGCAACGACTACCTTGATGGCGGCGATGCCACGCTAAAATTTGATGCCTATGGCGGTGACGGCAATGACATTATGCGCGCCGGTGTCGGGGATGACACGCTGTTTGGCGGTGCCGATAGTGACCAGATTTTTGCAGGCGCCGGCAATGACCAGATAAGCGGCGATGCGGGCAATGATTATATCGAAGGGCAGGCGGGCGACGATACAATCCATCTGGCCGATGGGTTTGGCACCGACACGATTGTAGGTGGCGAAACCACTGAAACCAACGGTGATACGTTAGACGCCAGCGCGATGACTGTTGATGCGGTGTTAGATCTAAGCGCAGGTGACGCCGCCAACCCCGAAGATGGCACTCTGACAGCCGCGACCGGCGATATCGCCAACTTCACGGAAATTGAGAATTTCCGTCTGGGTTCAGGCAATGACAGCGTTATCGGTTCCTCCGGCGATGATGTGGTTGCCACAGGGGCAGGGGCCGATACTGTTGATGGTGGCGCAGGCAACGATACGTTCGATCTGGGTGCTGCGGATAACGCTGTCGATTTTGTTGTGCTGTCCGATGGGGATGGCAGCGACACCATCACCAACTTTGAAACGCCGATCGATAATGGCGACGGCACCTTTGCGGGCCGCGACCAGCTGGACGTGTCTGACCTGTCCTCAGACGGTGGCACAACGCCGGTCACCACTGCCGATGTTGTCGTGACAGATAGCAATGGGGACGGAACGGGCGATGCGATCCTGACGTTTTCTGGCGGTGAAAGCATTACGCTGGTGGGCGTTTTGGCCAGTGAGGTCGATAGCCCTGCTGAACTGGAAGCGATTGGCATTCCGGCCGCCCCCGCAGCGCCGCTGAACTATATTGTCGAAGGCACGACAGGCGATGACCTTATCGACATTGCCTATACGGGCGACCCACAAGGCGACATGATCGATGCCGGTGATAACCTTGCGGGCAATAATGATGATGTCGTGTTGGCCGGTGCCGGAAATGATACCGTTTATGGCGCAGATGGCGATGACAGCATCAAGGGCCAAGACGGCGCGGATCAGCTGTTTGGCGGCGCTGGCAACGACACTCTGATCGGTGGCGATGATGCCGACAGCCTGTTTGGCGGCGATGACCGTGATGTGTTCTTTGGTGGCATCGGCGATGTGATTGACGGCGGCGAAGGCGGCGACGACTTTGACACGCTGGACTTGTCCAGCCTTGGCGGCGCGGCGATGACAAACGTCATCTATGGCGGTGGCAATAACGAGTCTGGCACGGTTGAGGTGCTGGATGGCGCGGGCGCTGTTGCGGGGTCTTTTGCGTTTTCAAATATCGAAAGCGTTATTCCGTGCTTTACGCCCGGCACGACAATCCTAACCAATCGTGGTGAGGTTCTGGTCGAAGATCTTTGCGAAGGCGACCGTGTTTTGACTCGTGATAATGGCTATCAACCCATTCGCTGGGTTGGCATGCGCAACGTGTCTGGCGCAGAACTGGCGGCACAACCCAGTTTTAACCCGATCTGTATCACGGCGGGTGCCCTGGGCGCTGGGCTACCGGAAAGCGATATGACTGTTTCACCGCAGCACCGTATGCTGTTGTCAGGGTCGCGGGCCGAAATGATGTTTGGCGAGGCCGAGGTTTTGGTTGCCGCTGTGCATCTGGTGAATGACAAAACGATCACACAAATACGCCCGCAGTCCGTGACCTATATTCACCTGCTATTCGACCACCATGAGATCATTTGCGGCGATGGGGCATGGACAGAAAGCTTCCAACCCGGCGATAAAAGTTTGAAAGGCATGAAAAGCCCGCAGCGTGATGAAGTCTTGGCGCTTTTTCCAGCGCTTGCACAGGGGGCTGCGTACCCAGCCGCACGGTTGACGTTGAAGTCCTATGAGGCAAAAGCCTTATTCGGTGCCTGAGATAGCATCCGTCCTTGGTGGTGCTTTTCAGGTCCGATGATTGAGGCTTTGCGCGTTGCGCCATCTTGCCCAATCCTCGGGGGTGTCCAGATCGGTTGTGGCGCGCTGACCGGGCAAAGCCACGTGCCGGATGCGGTCTGCATAGGTTTCTAGCACCGTTTTGGCGCCGGTATCGCCCTGTAATGCCAGCACGTCTGCCCGCACCCAAACCGGAAAGATGACGGGATGCCCCGCGGTGCCGTTCTCATCCGTCGCGCGATATATGAAATCTGGCGCCACGGAATAGGCTTTGATCATCGTGCAGAGGTCTTGGCATCCAATTTCGGGCATATCGGCCAATAGCACCAAAACATCACGGCCTGGATCAATTTCCGCAAGGCCCGCCCGCAACGATGCGCTTATTTCGCCGCTGACCATCACGGTATCAACGGCCAAGCCTTGCAAAATGTCACGGCGCGCTGGCTGCCCCTGCGCCACGGTCACCACAACCGGCAAGCCCGTGCCAAGCGCTGCCAAAGCCACTTGGCGCAAAAGCGGCATACCGTTCACCGCCTCTAACAGCTTATCCGTGCCGCGCATGCGCGATGATGCCCCTGCCGCCAAAATCAAAATGCTAAGGCGCAAACGGGGCAGCGCCTGCAATGATACCACCGGTCCCGTCATTCTTGCCCTTCGCCATAGCATCTATCCCGCGCTCAATTAACGTAAACTGGAAGAACATAAAAAACCAAGGCCGCAAATTGACCATTGTATTCTATTGCTTCCTGCCTTTATGGTCGAAACACGCGGCCCAAGTTCTTTCAGAATAGGGCCAGCGCCACAGTTTTATACCAAGGCGCGTTGGACGGACAGGTCGTTCGTCGATGCTTGCCAAAGGTGGATCAATGGCCGCAAGGCCTCTTATTTGCCCGTTAAGTCACTGACATTACGGGTTTTCATATGGATGCAGCAATGCATTCGGGATAAACCGCGATGCGCCGCGCTGAGATTGAAATCACGAATGACAGGGGGCCGCTACGGCCGACCTTGCCGTTTTTGCTGCGCAGCCTCGCCTATACAAGTCACCACATCCGCGCAAATCGCCCCCCCGGAAACATTCCGGCGCGGTGGGCGCGATTGGGTGCCATGGAACATTATGGCCAAGAAAATGCTAATCGACGCCACGCATGCCGAGGAAACTCGGGTTGTCGTGGTGGATGGAAACAAGGTTGAGGAATTTGACTTTGAAACCATTAATAAACGCCAGCTGGCTGGCAATATTTACCTCGCCAAAGTAACGCGGGTTGAACCGTCTTTGCAGGCGGCGTTCGTGGACTATGGCGGAAACCGCCACGGTTTCTTGGCCTTTGCCGAGATTCACCCCGATTATTACCAAATCCCAATGGCCGACCGTCAAGCGCTGCTTGATGAAGAGCGTGATTTGGCACGGGCCGAGGACGACGAAGAGAACGATAAGGAAAAAGACGCAGGGCGTAACCGCAGCCGCAACCGCCGCAGCAGCACGCGTGCGCAATCTTCTAAATCCAATGACGCGGTGAAAACCGCCGAGATTGGTGCAATGGACGTTGTCGATCTGGATGCCGATGATAACGCCGCGCAGGATGACGACACCGTTACTGACGCCGCAGGCCAAACGCCCGCGCCGCAAGAGCCCGTCGTTACTACGGCAGCCGACAGCGCTGATGTGGACAGTCATTCCGATGATGACAGCAGCAATGAGCCGTTTCGCGCGGTCAACACGGCCTCGGACACCGACAGTGAAATTGAATCGGTCGCCGATGAAGACGTAACCGAAGAAATCCGCGCCCCGCGTCGCCCGCGTGCGCGCCGCTATAAAATTCAAGAAGTTGTCAAAGTGCGCCAGATCATGCTGGTGCAGGTGGTCAAGGAAGAACGCGGCAACAAGGGTGCTGCGCTTACAACCTATTTGTCGCTTGCCGGTCGCTATTGCGTGCTTATGCCCAACACCGCACGTGGTGGTGGTATCTCGCGCAAAATCACCCAAGCCAATGACCGCAAAAAGCTGAAAGAGATCGCGTCCGAGATCAAAGTGCCAGAGGGCGCAGGTCTTATTATCCGGACCGCTGGGGCCAAGCGCACCAAGCCTGAAATCAAACGCGACTATGAATATCTGATGCGTCTGTGGGAGCAGATCCGCGAGTTGACCATGAAATCCATGGCACCCGCCGCGATCTATGAAGAAGGCAACCTGATCAAACGCTCGATCCGCGACCTTTACAGCCGCGAGATTGACGAAGTACTGGTTGAAGGCGCCGAAGGCTACCGCGTTGCCAAAGACTTTATGCGCATGATCATGCCAACGCATGCCAAGGCCGTGCAGCCCTATAACGACCCGACCCCGCTGTTCGCGCGGTTCCAAGTCGAAAGCTATCTCGGCGGCATGTTCAACCCGACTGTGCAGCTGAAATCTGGCGGCTATATCGTGATTGGCATCACCGAGGCACTGGTGGCGATTGACGTCAACTCGGGCCGCGCGACCAAAGAAGGCTCGATCGAGGAAACCGCGACCAAGACCAACCTTGAGGCCGCCGAAGAGGTGGCCCGCCAGTTGCGCTTGCGCGATTTGGCCGGTCTGATCGTGATTGACTTTATCGACATGGAAGACCGCCGCAACAACTTGGCGGTTGAGAAAAAGCTGAAAGACAAGCTGAAAACCGACCGCGCCCGCATTCAGGTTGGCCGGATTTCGGGCTTTGGCCTGCTGGAGATGAGCCGTCAGCGCTTGCGCCCCGGTATGTTGGAAAGCACGACCCAACCTTGCGCGCATTGCCACGGCACGGGCCTTATCCGCTCGGACGATAGCATGGCGCTGCAAATTCTGCGCGCTTTGGAAGAAGAGGGCACGCGCAAGCGGTCACGCGAGGTGTTGCTGCGCGCACCGATTGCCGTTGTGAACTTCCTGATGAACCAAAAGCGCGAGCATATCGCGATGATCGAGGCCCGCTACGGCATGTCGGTGCGCATTGAATGCGATCCGGCGATGATTAGCCCCGATTACACCATCGAAAAGTTCAAAACCGCCACGCGTGTGGTGGCCGAGGTGTCTGCGGCGATTTCGGGCAACTCTTCGTTCATGGGCGCGATTGAGGATGATATCGTAGATCCTGACATCCCATCTGAGGAAGAAGAAAACGCCGAGGTAGAGGTCACAACGCCTGCTGCTGAAGAAGAGCCAAAAGACGGCACCGGCCGCAAAAAGCGTCGTCGTCGTCGTCGTCGTCGCAGCGGTAGCGGGTCTGATGAAAACGGAACTGATGGCAACGATTCTGAAGAGTCGGATGACGACAGTGACGAGGCCGATAGCAAGCCTGCTGTCGCTGCCAAGGCCGCACCTGCTGTCGATCCGGCACCGGTCGATGCAACCGAAGAGGCGCCGAAAAAGCGTACTCGGTCGCGCAGCCGCAAGCCAAAGGTAGTGGTAGACGCTGCCGAGGCAACAGTCGCGGCTGATGCGACTGCTGCGCCAGCCAAAGCCGCGGATGACGCAGTTGCTGAAAAGCCAAAGCCCAAGCGGACGCGTAAACCAAAGGCCAAGGTGGAGGCCGCTGTTCCTGCCGAAAATGCAGTGCCAGAGACCCAGCAAGACACGGCTCAGCAAGACGTGGCCGAGACGGTTGCGGCGCCAGTGGTTGAGGCTGTCCCAGAGGTTGCAGCAACGCCAGCGCCCTCTGCACCAGAGCCGGTGGCCGCACCCGAACCGGCAGCACAGCAAGCTGAACCCGCGGTCGCCGAAGCTGAAGCGCCCAGCCCCGAAGCCGAGGCCTCGGATGAGGCTGCCAAGCCGAAGCGGCGCGGTTGGTGGAACCTCGGGCTCTAAGCGCGATACTTGAATGCAAAGGGCGCGGGGTCATTCCTGCGCCCTTTTGCTTTGGGCAGAGCGTTTCGCGCAAAAGCGTCACACGCAGCTTTTCCAGACTTCAAAATTCAACGCGTTAAGGGATGTGGCGTGTTTCAAACCAAACCTGAAACGCCCTTTTGCCCTAGCGAAAGACCACGCGCGCCCCAAAGCCACGGTAAAGTGACAATCTGTCGTGGTGACAAACCTGCGCAAATCGCGCTATGTCCATCGGGCAAACAAAGGAATAACCATGGCCGGAATTGACCTTATCGACGCAGCCTTGCTGCCAGCCATGATTGTGGCCTTGATGGCTGGCGTTTTGTCGTTTCTTTCGCCCTGTGTCTTGCCGATTGTACCGCCGTATCTGGCTTATATGGGCGGTATCAGTATGGGCGAAATGCAAGGCGGTAAGGCCCGCCGCCGCGTGCTGCTGCCTGCAATTTTCTTCGTGCTCGGCTTGTCGACAGTCTTTCTGTTCCTCGGTTTTACCGCCTCAATCTTTGGCACGTTTTTCCTGCAATATCAGGATATTCTGTCCAAAGTTTCTGGCGTGACCGTCATCATCTTTGGCCTGCATTTTCTGGGCATCTTTCGCATAAGCATTCTTGACCGTGAGGCGCGCTTGGATGCGGGTGATCGCGGCGGTTCGGCTTTTGGCGCCTATCTTTTGGGGCTGGCGTTTGCCTTTGGCTGGACGCCCTGCATCGGCCCACAGCTTGGGGCGATCTTATCGCTTGCGGCGTCCGAGGCGAATTTGGTGCGGGGGACCGCTTTGCTGGGCGTCTATGCCTTGGGGTTGGGCCTGCCGTTCATCTTGGCGGCAGTGTTTATTGAACGTGCGGTGGGCGTCATGTCACGGCTGAAACGCCATATGAAAACGATTGAGCGTGCGATGGGGGCGTTGCTTATCATCGTTGGGTTGGCCCTGCTGACCGGTGCGTTTTCTGCTTTTTCCTTTTGGCTGCTTGAAACCTTTCCTGCGCTGAGTGTTTTGGGCTAAAGGCCTGTAAAAGCCCATAGTTTTGCCCCAGTTTATCGGCATACTGGCCCTGCAAGTTAAGGGGTGGGCCCATGTCAGATATTCAACCTGGTGAAGACGGGCAACCTGTTGAAGGCGGCGCGCGCGCGGGGCAGGTTTTGCGCCGCCGCGTGTTCTATATTCCGGGGTATGATCCATTCCACCCGCGCCGCTACCGCGAGTTGTATCGCAAGGAATCTGCGGCGCAGGCGGCCACTTCGAGCTATTCCCTGCATTTAACCCCCAAGCAATCGGGTGGCACCTATGGGTGGGAGGTCGCCGCACATATCGACGGAGCCGATGTCCAAACACAGATTGACGTGCTAGTGTGGTCTGACATTGTGAAAAGCTCGATGGATACGGGGCTGGTTGCCACCTATCTGCAACTGCTGCGCACCGCGTGGATCTACATTTGCTCGGGGGCGCTGTGGCGATTGACGCAGTTGCGCAAGGGGCCGGTGATTGCGGCGCTGTATCCGGTGGTGTTTTTGCTGGGGCAGTTGGCTTTGGCGGTTCTGGCTGCGGGCATGGTTGTCCGGCTTGGCCAAGCGTTGGTTGTGCCGAATCTGGGTTGGGCGGGGCAAATGCTTGCACTGCTCGCCGGGCTTGGGGTGGCGGGGCTGCTGTTGCGCTGGTTTCGCAAGATCGACAACAGGGTTTTCGCCTATTACCTGATGCATGACTATGCCTATTCGGCGCAGTTCAAAGGCGCGAACCCGCCCGAACTTGAAACCCGAATGACGGGTTTTGCCGACGCTATCGCCGAGGCTTTGCAGGATGATATTGATGAGGTTTTGCTCGTCGGCCATTCTTCGGGGGTGCATTTGGCCGTGTCGGTTTTGGCAGATCTTATTCGGGCAGGGCGGGTGCCAAAGTTGGGGCCCGCTTTGTCGTTTCTGTCTTTGGGGCAGGTGGTGCCGATGGTGTCATTCCTGCCGCAAGCGCAGCGCCTGCGCGCCGATTTGGCCTTTCTGGCGGCCAGTGACGCGTTGGTTTGGGTCGATGTAACGGCCCCCGGTGATGGTTGCGCTTTTGCATTGTGCGATCCGGTTGCGGTATCCGGGGTGGCGCCGGTTGGAAAGCGCTGGCCATTGGTGTTTTCTGCGGCCTTCACGCAATCCTTGTCACCTGCGCGCTGGAAAGAGCTGCGCTGGCGGTTCTTTCGCCTGCATTTCCAATATCTTTGCGCCTTTGATCGGCCGCGCGACTATGATTATTTTCAAATCACGGCAGGGCCGCTGACACTTGGCGCACGGTATCAAGGGCGGCCTGCATCGCAATCTCGTATCGAGGCGCCCGTGAATAAATATACATCGGTGACGCCATGACCCCGCCAAAACCCCCTGCGCGGCCAGACAAGGTGTCGCTATGGCGCTACTTGCACTTGTTCCGCCAAGATATCCTCTCGGCACAACCCGCGCGGCTGTATCGTGCGTGGATGGCCGAGTTTCGCACCCCGTTTTTTCGCAGCTATCTGTGCAATGATCCGGCCTTGGTGCGGCTGGTTTTGAATGAGCGGCCCGACGACTTTCCAAAATCCAACCGGATAGGTGAGGGCTTGCGGCCCTTGCTCGGCAACGCGGTTTTTGTGACTAATGGTGATGTTTGGAAACGCCAGCGGCGTATCATCGACCCGGCGTTTGAAGGCGGGCGCATCCGCGAAACTTTTCCGGCGATGTATGCGGCGGGGCAGGCGGCGGTCGCGCGGATAACGCCGGGCGTGCAAGAGATTGAACCAGAGATGAGCCACGCCGCCGCTGATGTGATCTTTCGCACGTTGTTTTCCATCCCGATTGAGCATGAGATTGCATCGCAGGTTTTTGACCAGTTCCGTGCCTATCAGCGTGAACAGCCGATCTTGAATCTGGCGGCCTTCTTGCCACTGCCGCGTGGGTTTCCACGCTTTCATTCGCGGCGCACCAAGCAAACGGCGGCGCAGATCAGGGGGCTTATTCGCGCCTTGACCCTGCAAAGGGCAGACCAAATCGCGGCGGGGACGGCACCGGATGATTTGGCCACGAAGATTATGACCACCCCCGACCCGATATCGGGGCAGTGTTTCAATACCGAAGAGATGATCGATCAAGTCGCGATTTTCTTTCTGGCGGGGCATGAAACTTCGGCATCAGCTTTGGGCTGGGCGCTGTATTTGCTGGCGATGTACCCCGAGGTGCAAGATCGGGTTGCCGAGGAGGCGGCGGCGATTACCGATGCGCCCGATTTTGCTGTGATGGGTAAGCTGAAATTCAGCCGCGATGTGTTTCGTGAGGCGCTGCGGCTGTATCCGCCGGTGCCAATGATGGTGCGGGAAAACCAACGCCCCGAAATGTTTCGGGGGCGCGCTGTGGCGCCCGGCGGGCAGGTGGTTTTAAGCCCGTGGCATCTGCACCGGCATGCCAGAATATGGGAGAGACCGGATGAATTTGACCCCGATCGCTGGCAGACCGAGGCAGGGCGGGGCTGTGCTCGCGACGCGTTTATTCCGTTCTCAACGGGGCCACGGGTCTGTCCGGGGGCGGGATTCGCGATGGTTGAGGGACCGCTTTTGCTGGCGATGTTGGTGCGAGAATTTCGCCTTGAAACAGTGCCAGATAAACAGCCTGTTCCGGTGGCGCATTTGACGGTGCGCGCGCGGGATGGGATTTGGTTGGATGTGAAAAGGCGTCGTTAGCGCAGGCTGCGGTAGTGGTTCAGCACAAACACTCGAATAGCCGAGGCAAGTCCGATATCGGTTTGGCGAGATTCGTCGATTTCAATCGCAAGCGCGTTGATGGTCAGGTCGCGCTGGGTTGCGATGTCACGGAAGGCTTGCCAAAACTCGGCCTCTAGCGACACCGAGGTGCGGTGCCCGCGCAGGGTGAGCGAGTGTTTGACGGGGCGCTCGGGTGCGCGGCTCATGGCTTGGTGTCAGGGTCGAGCGCGTGACCGTCGAGGACGCGCTTGACCTTGTCTTTACGGGCGGCCTCGGCAAGTTTTTCGGCCTTTGTGCGGCCAAATTTGGCGGCGTTGGCATCGGCCTGCGCACGTGTACCGGCCTTCGCCTTGGCCTTTTTCACGCTGCGCAGGTTGATGATTTCGGCCATGTCATGTCCGTTTCGGTTGTAGGTGGCTCAGACTTTAAACATAGGGTGTTCGAAGTCTGAGCCGCATTTTGGCATTTCGCAACCAAGAACGACCTTAGCCTTTCGGGCCGATCATATCCTCGGGGCGCACAACGCGGTCAAAGGTTTCGCCGTCGACGAGGCCCAAAGCGATGGCCTCTTCGCGCAAGGTCGTGCCGTTTTTATGCGCGGTTTTGGCAACTTTGGTGGCGTTGTCATAGCCGATTGTCGGCGCCAATGCGGTAACCAGCATCAGCGATTCCTTCATCAGCTTGTCGATGCGCGCGGTGTTGGCCTGCGTGCCGACGACCATGTTGTCGGTAAAGCTGCCCGCAGCGTCGCCCAAAAGCTGCATGGATTGCAACAGGTTATAGGACATCATCGGGTTGTAGACGTTCAGCTCAAAATGACCTTGAGAGCCTGCGAAACCAATGGCGGCATCATTGCCCATGACATGGGCGCAAACCATGGTCAGCGCCTCGGCTTGGGTCGGGTTTACCTTGCCCGGCATGATGGACGAGCCGGGCTCGTTTTCTGGCAGGATCAATTCGCCAAGGCCGGAACGCGGGCCGGAGCCCAAGAGCCGTAGGTCATTTGCGATTTTGAACAGGCTGGCGGCCACGGTTTTCAAAGCCCCCGAGAACATGACCATCGCGTCATGCGCAGCCAGCGATTCGAATTTATTAGGCGCGGTCACAAACGGCAGGTTGGTGATGGCTGCTATTTCAGCGGCGACGCGGGTATCCCAGCCAACACGGGTGTTCAGGCCAGTGCCAACGGCCGTGCCGCCTTGGGCCAGCTCATAAATATCGGGCAGGCAGGATTTGACGCGCTCAATCCCTTTGGCGACTTGGTGGGCGTAGCCGGAAAACTCCTGCCCCAAGGTCAGCGGGGTCGCGTCTTGGGTATGGGTGCGGCCGATTTTGATGATGTCTTTGAATTCGTTCTGTTTTACAACCAGTGCCGCGTGCAGTTTTTCAAGGCCGGGAAGCAAAACATCGCGCGCCATCATGCCGGTGGCGACGTGCATCGCTGTGGGGAAGGTGTCGTTCGACGACTGGCCCATATTGCAATGATCATTGGGGTGAACAGGCTTTTTGCTGCCCATCACGCCGCCCAGCATTTCAATCGCACGGTTTGAGATCACCTCATTCGCGTTCATGTTGGATTGGGTGCCGGAACCGGTTTGCCAAACAACCAAAGGGAAGTTGTCATCAAACTTGCCATCGATCACCTCTTGCGCGGCCTCACCGATGGTTTTGCCGATGTCAGCAGGCATATCGCCTTGGACCACGTTGACGGTGGCGCAGGCCTTTTTAATCACGCCAAGCGCGCGGATGATGGCCACGGGCTGCTTTTCCCAGCCGATTGGGAAGTTCATGATCGAGCGCTGGGTTTGGGCGCCCCAATATTTATCGGCAGGGACTTCGAGCGGGCCAAAGCTGTCGGTTTCGGTACGTGTTGCGGACATTATGCGCTCCTGATGGGCCTGAATTTGGGGTATTCTTAGGGCTTTGAGCGTAGAAAATCAATCGGTATACGGCGGCATACAGTCGCAACCCGCATTAGATATGCGTGCGTTTGAGGATATAGACCTGCGCGGGCGGGAAATTGGCCCAGACTTTCTTGGCCTTGGTCGCGGTCAGGCCAAGGGCCGAGAGGCCTTCGGGCGACAGCGGCGTGGTGTGGCCATAGGTGAATTGGATGAAAATGCCGTCGGGGCGCATCACCTGAAAGGCGGCGGATACGATTTCGCGGCGCAGGGCGCGCGGCATCGACAGCAGCGGAAGGCCCGACACGACCGCGCCGACGGTGGCAGGCATCAGGTTTGGCGCCTCTTGCGCGCCGGTGACGTGCAGCGTGGTGCCGGGAAAGCGTTTGGAAACGGTTTCGGCAAAGACGGGGTTCATTTCAAACAGCGTCAGATCTTGGGGGCGTACGCCACGCGCAAGTATAGCACTGGTGATGATGCCGGTGCCGGGGCCAAATTCGACCACGGGGCCGGTATCGGGGCCAACGTGTTCTGCCATTGCAGCGCCGAGCGCACGCGATGACGGGACCAGCGATGAGGTTTGCTTGGGTTGCAAAACCGCTTGTTTCAGAAAGAACGCGAGTTCAGACAACATGGTTTTGCCCTATGGCTATGTGATTATTTGCGAAATTTGTCAAGCGAGACCACGTCGGCATCGCGATGCGGCTTTTCAGGCGTATCGTCGTCTTCGTCAAGGCCTTCTTCTTCGTCATCCTCCTCGTCGTCGTCATCTTCTTGTGACTCGAACCGCAGGCCGAATTCGACCGAAGGGTCGACGAAGGTGCGCAGGGCGTCGAATGGCACGACCATCGGTTCGGGATTGTTGCCGAAATTAAGGGTGATGGAAAAACCGGTGTCGGTTACATCAAGGTTTTCGAACCAGTTTTGAATGACGATGGTCATCTCGGTCGGATAGCGCGCGCGCAGCCAGTCGGCGATGATCACATCGGGGTGCGTTGTGTCGAAGGTTATGAAAAAATGGTGGTTGCCCGGTAGGCCGTGCAGCGACACATCGGTCAGGACGGACTGAATAAGCCCGCGCATCGCATTATGCATAAGGTTGCCGTAGTCGATGGTGCGGGCCATGCGTTTATCCTTTTGTCGATTCAGGCAAGCATAGGGGATTTGGGGTCGAAAGGAAGAGGTGCCGGTGCTGAAAATAGCGGCAGTTAGATGAGGGTCGGGATTGTACCAAGGGCGGCACACAGCACAAGGGTCGATGTAAGGCCCCAATGGCGGGCAAAGATGAGCCAGATTGCCAGCAGGGCAAGGGCTGCCGCGATTGGGTCCAAGCTGGTGGGATGCGGTACGATCAGGGTCGTGGGGCCGAATTTCCACTGGCCGAGCTGGCCAAACAGCACATGCAGCGCGAACCAAAGCGATAGGTTGGCGATAACGCCGACCACGGCAGCCGTGATCGCGGCGAGGGCGGACGACAGACGTGGCGCGTGTTCCAGCCGTGCGATAAGGGGGGCGCCGGTGAAGATCCACAGAAAACAGGGGGCAAAGGTCATCCACAGCGCGACCGTGGCGGCGGCAAGCCCAAGGGGCAGCCCGCCTTTGCCGTGGCCTGCGAGGAAGGCCACAAACTCGGTGACCAAGATCAGGGGGCCGGGGGTGGTTTCGGCAAGCCCCAAAGCATCGATCATTTGTGGCAGGCTCAGCCACGCTTTTTCTTGGACGACGGCTTGGGTTAACCAAGCCAGTACCGCATAAGCGCCGCCAAAGGTGAGGACCGCGAGTTTAGAGAACAAAAGCCCGATTTCGAACAAGAAACCCGCGCCGGTCAGCCAGAGTGCCGCCAGTGGCAGCAACCAGATTACGGCCCAAAGCACGGCAGGGCACAAGATTTTGGCCCAGTCTAGAGGCGGATTTGATGAGGGTGCGGGTTTGGGTGCAGGGCCCGTGAAAAAGCCGATCACCCCTGCGCCCAATACGACCAAAGGAAAGGGCAGGTTAAACAGAAACAACGCCAAAAAAGCCGCAACGGCGAGTTCCCTATGTAACCACCCTTTCAACGCGCGCTTTGAAATTTTCCACAGTGCGTGCAGAACGATTGCCAAAACCGCCGCTTGGACGCCGCGCAGCAAGGCTGCCATCAGCGGCACATCGACAAAACTTGCGTAAAGCATAGCAAGGATGAGGACCACCAGCGCGCCGGGCAACACAAACAAAAGCCCCGCGATCAAGCCTCCGGCTGTGCCGCGCAGGCGCCAGCCGGAATAGGTGGCAAGCTGCATCGCCTCGGGGCCGGGCAGCATCATGCAAAACGACAGCGCGCGCAGGTATTCGGCCTCGGTCAGCCACGGGCGTTGTTCGACCAACTCGCGGTGCATCAGGGCGATTTGGGCGGCAGGGCCACCGAAAGAGAGCAGGCCGATGCGGGCGAAGACACGGATGAATTCGGAAAGCTGGGGCAAGGGATTTTCCTTGTGGGTGGGGCGCGCGGGGCAAAGGCTGGTGCCTCCGGCGGGGATATTTTTACCGAAAAGAAAGCGGGCGTTATTTTGGGGTGGCGGGCCAGTCGTGGGTTTCATCCAAGCCATCGCGGGCCCAGCGGTAGAGCGCGTCATAGAGTGGCATGGCGGCGTTGAGCTGTTGCAGGTCATCCTTATACATGCGCGAAAGGCCGACCGAGAGGGCAAGCAGGCCTGCGGCTTGGGGCGCGAGATCATGGCGGTCAGTGTCTGCCGCGCGGATGATCTGCGCCAAGCGGTTCATCGCGGGTGAGGCGAGGCCGAATTCTGTGACCATCGTGTCAAAGCTGCACGTGTCCTCGCGGTGCGACCAGAATGTGTTTTCAACATCAAAGGGGAGTGCGTTGAAGCGCCCTGCGATGGCAGTGACCTCGGATGGAGAGACATAGAGAAATTCGGCCTGCGGATTGACAAAGCGGCGGATCAGCCACGGGCAGGCGATGCGGTCGATTTTTGGCCTGTGGCGGGTGACCCAGCGGTTGGTGCCCGCTAGGATGCTTGCGGGGGTGAGGGGCAGTTTTTCTGTTGCCCAAGCTGCAAACCCGCCTTCCAGTGTTTCGGCGGCTATCCCATGGCAGCGTAGCAGGGCGGCGGCACCCTGTGACAGTTTTAGCCCGTGCTCGCAGATGACAATGGCGCGGGTGCTTTGCAAGCTTGAGATGTCGGTGTGGGGCAGGCGGCGGGCGGTGGGGATAAGCCGTGGGTCGGCGTTGAAATCTTCGTCGATGCGCACGTCGATCAGATTAGGGGAATCCGGAGTGCCGATCAGGCGGGCAAGCTGGGACGGGGTGATTTGGTTTGGGCCGGGCATAGGACATCCTGTTTGGGGTTTGGGATGCGATGCTTGGGCTGGCGCCTCACGGGGCGTTCGCGGGCCCCATTTGGTAATGTTAGCGTGTAGAGCGTTGTAAGGTCAAGCCTGACAGCGTTATGCGCCTACAGCGTTTCGCGTTAAACCTGAACCACATATCGCCGTCTGAAATCAAAGATTTCAACGCGTTATGTGATACTTCATCTATCACGCAAAACGCTTTAGCCCGTAGGCTTGACCAATTCGCGCAGCAGTTTGGCGCGGATGGCGCGGGGGTAATCGTCAAGGCCGCGTGCGGTTATGACAAATCCTTTTGGGGTGATGACCCAGTTTTTGTAGAAGTTGGAGGTGGGGGACGAGGGGCCCATATCTTCAATCGCTATGGCGTTTATAGCGATGTTTAGGGCGATGGCATCGCGGCGGGCGCGGGCAACCGTGTGGCCTGCATTTTCGGGGCCATCGCCCGAGATATCAATGACATGGCGGGTGCAATCGGGAACCTGAGCGAATTGTGCTGTGGCAAACGTTATGGCTTGGCCGACAGCGGTATCCGAACCGGTGAACGCGCGTGGCAGGGTGCGGGTGGTTTGGGCAAAGCGTTGCAACGATTGTGGGGAGAGCATGCGTTGCCAAAGAATGGCGAGCGATTGGCGGCCCAAGCCGGACCATTGCACCACGGCCAAGGCGGATTGGCCTTGCAACAGAATCGCTGCGACCTCGGGGTCTTGGAGTGCGGTGTAAAGCCCGCCGATTTGCTGCGCGTATTCGCCTTTGTCGATGGACCCCGAGACATCGATTGCCAGCAAAAGGGCGGTGTCACAGGCCTTGGCCGGTTGGGTTAGGCAGAGGCAAAGGGCGATGAGGCGTAGCATTTGGCAAGTGTGGCGCGGCCGGTGCGGCCGCGCAAGCCTTTAGTGGATATAAACAAAGCCGCCGGTTTCGCCCAGCAGCGGGCCATGATCGGCAGAGGTGGGTTTTAGCATCGCGTCAAGCAGCACCGAGGCGGGGGTCCAATAGGGGATGTACCAATCTTGATCGACTTCAAGGATCAGCACGCGGTCGGATTGCGCATCATAGGCGCCGATCAACGAGATATGCGGGCCGTCCCAATCGCCGGTCACCACGCCTTGGTTGAAGTAGACCAACAGGGCGTCATCGGCCGAGGCTTCGTTTTCCGTCAGCAGTTTGCGCATCTCATCCGCGCCGGCGGCATCTTTGGGGTGAAAGGTGTCAACCACTTTCTTGCTGCCCGTGGCGGTGAGCGCCTGCTGGGTAAAACTGGCCAGTTGGTCGAATTTAACGCCTGCGCCGTCCTCAGATGACAGGGCCAGCCATTCGACATTGCCTGTCAGGGCCAGCAAGGATTGTTGCGACATGATTTGCTCTTCGGCCAAAGGGGGCAGGCCGTTAAGGCCGTTGAGGGCCGCAGTTACCGAGGCGATGGAACAGGCCGAGGCGGTGAACTGCGGTTTCACAAAGGCGGAAAAGGCCCAGTAATCGGGCGCGGGGTTGGTGCGCAGAAAGGTGGTGTCGCTGGTGATCGGCGTGGCGTTCGGCCCCAGTTTGGGTGCGTCTTGGGCGATCGCGGGCAGGGCAAGGGTTGTGAAGAGGAGGGCGAGGGAAAGGCGCATGTTTGGCTCCGGTTTTTACACAAGGAAGGGTAGCGGAATGTTGGCCTTGGGCAAGAGGTTAGGTTGGCCTCGGTGCATCAGCGGCCATTTGCGCAAGCGTGGCTGTGGTGTTCAGGTTGCGGGTGGTGCCCTGCGCCATTGCGGGCAGTCGCAGTTTGCTGCGGCCCATGCCGGAGGGGTAGTGGATGAAAATTTCGGCGGTGCTGAGGGCGATTTCCTCCTCCGTCTGCCCTTTGGCGGTGCTTGCTGTATCGGGCGGTGGGGCCGAGTTCAGGAACAGCACGCCAACCTTGCTTGGATCAGCGCCCTTAAAGGGATTGGCACGCAAGACGGCCACCATTTCGGCGGCAGTGCGCAGGATAACGCAAACTGGTGCCCCCGCATGGGTTTGCAGGCGCGATTCCAGCGCGGTTTTCGCTGCCGCAGGATCGGGAGCAAGATCGGGCGGCGTAAAGATAAGGTTGCCCGATTGGATGTAGGTCTGCACGTCTAGAAAACCTATTTCAGACGCCATACGGCGCAGATCGGACATGGGCAGCATACCTGTGCCACCAACATTAACGGCACGTAGCAGGGCGATGAACTTGGCCATGTGCGGTCAGGCTTTGGCTGTAATGTTTGGGTTTGAAGCACAGCCCCCAGCGACGGGGACAAGCGGTGTTCGCGGGCGGCGAGTATGCGGGCTTTGCGGTGAATGAGCCAAAGGTCGTGCTCCATAGGCGCGTTGACTGTGATGATTTGCAGGTGATCACGCGCAGCATAGGCTGAATGGGAACGAACAATAGGGCGTATTTTCTGGCGCAGGTCAGTTTTTTTCACCTGCCCCGATCTCTTTGAAAAACCGGTCAGTATCTGCGCGGATCGCATGTCTTTTATCATCTGTCATGCGGTCTAGGCTTTGATACATAAACCCCATCCGTGGATTGCCGCGTAATATGTCTGCGTTGCGGGCGATAAAATCCCAATAGAGATAGTTGAACGGGCAGGCTTTGGGGCCGTTCTTTACGCTGGGGCTGTAGCGACAAGACCCGCAATAATTCGACATTTTGTTAATATAGGTGCCGCTGGCCGCGTAGGGCTTTGACGCCATCAAGCCGCCATCGGCGAACAAAATCATGCCGGTCACATTTGGTAATTCGACCCATTCATAGGCATCGGCATAGACCAGCAGATACCATTCATTCACCTGCTCGGGGTCTAGCCCCGCGATCAAGGCAAAGTTGCCCAAGACCATAAGGCGTTGAATGTGATGGGCATAGGCGTGGCGCTTGGTCTCGGAAATGCATTGGTGCATGCAGTTCATCTGCGTGTCTGCCGTCCAGTAAAAATCGGGTAGCGTGCGCTTGGCGTCAAAGACGTTCATCGTTTTATAGTCCGGCATTTTCAGCCAATAAATGCCGCGCACATATTCCCGCCAGCCTAGGATTTGCCGGATAAACCCCTCAACCGCGTTCAGGGGCGCGCGGCCGTCATGATAGGCGGCCTCGGCGCGGGCGATACATTCCATCGGGGTCAACAGACCGCAGTTCAGATAAAGCCCGATGTGGCTGTGATACATCCAAGGCTCATCTTGGATCATCGCATCTTGATAATCGCCAAACAGCGGCAGCCGTTCATCGACGAACATATCCAAGGCCTGCAACGCCGCATCACGGGTCACGGCAAAATGGAACGGGTGAATGTCGCCGAAATGGTCAGGGAAATGCTGGGCCACCAGTGCAATGACGTCTTGGGTGATATCATCCACATCCGCGTGAAAGGGAGCGGGGACTGTCAGGTTTTTGGGTGGGGATTTGCGATTGTCACTATCATAATTCCACTGCCCCCCAACGGGGGTGTCACCGTTCATCAGCACCGCATGTTTGCGCCGCATGTCACGGTAGAAATACTCCATCCGCAGTTGCTTGCGGCCCTTGGCCCAAGCGGCGAATTCATCCGTTGCGCATAAAAACCGGTCGTCGGGGCGGATTGTGACAGGCACGCCTAAAGCATCCGACCAGCCCTGCATATCGGTCAGTAAACGGTATTCGCCGGGGGCGGTGACGATCACCTCGGCAATATCATGCAAGCCCATGAGCCGCGCCACTTCACCGCGCAAAGACCCCGTATTTTCGGGATCGTCGTAGGTCACGTAGGTGACGTTGAACCCCTCCGCTCGAAGTGTCTGCGCGAAATGGCGCATCGCCGAGAACAAGAACACGATCTTCTTTTTGTGGTGCTTCACATAGGTCGCCTCTTGGCGGACCTCACAGATCAAAATCACATCGCCTTTGTGGGCATCAGACAGGCTTGATGCCCACAAAGACAACTGATCGCCAAGGATTAACCGAAGTTTCATCTGGGCGCCCCGTTTTGCAATGACGTCAAGACGCGCAAGCGGCGGTGGACAACACGACTTCGGCCTTTGCACCCATAGTGGCCACAGCTGTTTTGCCTTGGGCGGTCAAGGACACTGTCGCATCGTTGATCTCGTCATTTGACACAGTGATGGCGCGCGTGCCTTTTGTGTCATCGACATCAATCGTGAATGCAATTTTTTGACCGGTGCCAAAGCCATTCATGGAAAGCGTCGCGGTCTGATCGCCATCCGAGATCACGGGCAGGCTGGCCAGCAGATCTGCGCCCTCGGTCACTTCAAAAGGTTGGAAGACCTCCACACCCGCGCCTGCACCCGTTACGTCGAAAATCAGGCCGGCATTTGACGCGGCAAAGTCGATAATCAGCTTGGCCGGCCCGATATCACAGGTGCCTTCATTTGTGATGATGAACCTATCCTTGGGCGCGCCTTCTAGAAACTGAACTCGGACGTCAGCAAAGGATGGCGCAGCGCAGAGTGCCGCGCAGATGGCGATTGGTAGTTTTTTCATGGTCATTCCAATGTTTTTGAAGGCCAATGTTCTTGAAGGCCAATGTTCTTGAAGGGGCGAACGCGCGGCTGTCGCCAAATCGGCGGGCATACGAAACTGCTGCCCGCCGCCTTGGCAGTAAAACTACGGCGAAACATGCGCGGCCTCCTCTCAGGTTTATCATCAGCTGTGTGCTTGATATGTCTGATACGTGTCTTGGCCGCTATTGGATCATTCAAAACTGGCAAAAGCCAAGCCGTGGCGTGTTCAGTCTTTCTTTTCAACCTGCTCAATCGGGTGGCCTTGCTTTTCCCAGCCTGAAAACCCTTCGCGCAGGTGGGCCGCGTCAAACCCCATATCTTGCAAGGTTGCCGTGGTCAGCGCAGATCGCCAGCCTGAAGCGCAGTGAAAAACGAATTTTTTATCTTCGCCAAAGATCGGCTTGAAATAGGGGCTGTCTGGGTCGACCCAAAATTCGATCATGCCGCGTGGTGCGTGAAAGCTGCCGGGAATGAACCCGCTGCGCTGGCGTTCGCGGATATCGCGCAGATCGACGATCACCACATTCGGATCATCGACCATGGCCAACAGATCCGCAATCTCAACTTCTTCGATGCGAGAGCGAGCCGTTGCGACCATCTCGGCGACACCTGTCATCAGTTTTTTCATAACGCGTTCCTGTGCTGTTATTTCGAACATGTTTTATATGTGGACGCGATTGTCATCGCCAAGGCAAGGTTTCTGCACGTCTATTCGGGTGACTGGCAGGGTAAACCTATGCGTTATGCTGTAGCGGTTCATGCGGCTGAAACAACAGGGCTGCATGTCCGGCTTGTGTGCTGTGGGTATGATTCTGGGGTGGGAAGTGGAGGTTTCTGTTGCCAGGTACCTCCGAACCCCGCCTTACACTGCTAGGTGCAAGGGCTTAGTTTTCGATAGTTCAGGTCGCTTACGCGGCCATTGCCATCGGAGCACGGTTGTCATTTGCAACTGTACGATTTGTACCGATAACGGTGGTAACTCACCGAGCAAAAGCTGGCCTCTTTAAACGTTCGTCGATCCTGTTTCGACCCCTAACCCCCGAAATGAGCGGGTGGAATGGTGGAGTCGCCGGGTACCGCCCCCGGGTCCGAGCCGTGTATTACAGGTGCGTTTATCGCCATAGTCCGAGCAAGCCCGAACACGACTAATATAGGGGCGCAGGTACGGCGGCGCAAGGGCGTGATCAGGCCAAACTGTATTGGGCGGAAAAGCTAGGCGAGGGGTGGGCGGTGACGCGGCCTTGTTGAATAAGATCAAGCAGATGGGCGAGGACGTTGCGCTGTGCCGCAGGATGCAGGCTTGCTGGCGTATCGGCATAAAGCGCTTGGGTCAGGGATTGGACAGTTCTGGTGCCTTGGGTGAGCTTGGCGAGAATCTCGGTCTCGCGCTGCTCACGGTGGTGGATCAGGAAGGCGAGGCGGTTGGCGGGGGCGGTGATGGCGTCACCGTGGCCTGCGTGGATGATCTGCCAGCTTTGCGCGGCAAGGCGGCGGGTCGAGGTCATATAAGCCGCCATATCACCATCGGGGGGCGAGACGAGCGACGATGCCCAGCCCATCACATGATCGCCCGAAAACAGGGTTGTGCCGGAGGCAAAGCACAGGTGGTTGGACAGATGGCCGGGGGTGTGCAACGCGGTCAGCGACCAATCGCCATGGGATACGGTATCGCCATCGGCCAGCATAATATCTGGGGTAAAGGTGCTATCTATGCCTTCGCCGCCTGCAATCAGCCCTGCATCTGCCAGCGCTTGCATTTGCGGGCTGCGGCCTGATGTGGCGGGGCCGTAAGCGTAGATTTTCGCACCCAATGCCGCCGCCATCGGGCGGGCGAGGGGGGAGTGATCTAGATGGGCGTGGGTGACAAAGATATGGCTGATCCTCTCGCCTTTATGCAGCGCGTTTCGCAAGGCGGTGGCATGGGCTGCGATATCGGGGCCGGGGTCTAACAGCGCCACCTCGCCCGTGCCGATCAGATAGCTGTTTGTGCCATGCAGCGTCATCGGGGATGGATTCGGAGCTGTGATGCGGCGCAAGCCATGACCAAAGTTTGTGAACGGGCTGTTGGGCATTTGGGCGATCCTTGGCGTTATTCGGGCTTTTGTAATCTTGGCGGTGGCGCTAGGCTGCTGCAATGTTTAGCAACCTTAAATACCTTATGCCACGCAGCCTGTACGGGCGGGCCGCGCTTATTTTGATTGTGCCGGTGGTAACGATCCAATTGGTGGTGTCTGTCGCCTTTATTCAGCGCCATTTCGAGCGTGTGACCCAGCAGATGACCGAGGGCGTGGCGCTGGAAATCCAGTATATGCTGGCGCAAGAGGATGGCGCGCGGGAAGGTTTTGCTGCCGCCATGGGATTTATGGTTGAGTATCCAACCCAAAAAACCGGCACGGGGGATGTGCGCGAAGCGATTGATCTTTCTGGCAAAGAGGTCATCAATACCTTGCGCGCTATGGTTCCGGGGGTGCAGCGTATCGAGCTTTTGTCGGCCCCCAGACGTGTGGAGATGCTGATCGATACTGCACAGGGGCCGCTGTGGCTGATGCTGGATCGCGGGCGGGTATCGGCCTCGAACCCGCATCAGCTGTTGGTTTTGATGATCGCGACCTCGGTGTTGATGACGTTTATTGCCTATGTCTTTTTGCGCAATCAGTTGCGCCCGATTACCAAGCTGGCCGATGCGGCAGCGGCGTTTGGCAAAGGGCAAGCTGTTCGCTATCGGCCGCGCGGCGCGCTAGAGGTGCGGGCTGCGGGCAAGGCATTTTTGGATATGCGGGCGCGGATTGAACGCCAGATTGAGCAGCGCACAATGATGCTGTCGGGGATCAGCCATGATTTGCGCACGCCTTTGACGCGGCTGCGGTTGGGGCTGTCGATGCTGCCAGAGGATGAGGAAACCGAGGCTTTGCTTCGCGATGTGGCGGATATGCAGCGCTTGATAGACGGGTTTCTATCCTTTGCGCGGGGCGATGCGACGGAGCAGGCCGAACTGACCAACCCGAAAGAGTTGATCAAACGCATTGTTGACAATGCCATGCGTGCCGGTTTGCCTGTGTCTTTGGGGCCGCAAACGGGCAGCGGCGATGTTAAATTGCGGCCAGCGGCGGTAATGCGTGCGATTGAGAATTTGATTGGAAACGGCGCGCGGTTCGGCAGCCAAGTGCGGGTAAGCCTTGCGCAAACCGAACGAGATTTGCGTGTTATTGTTGAAGATAACGGCCCCGGCATACCCGAGGGCCAACGCGATGAGGCCTTGACGCCGTTTGCGCGCCTTGATGCGGCCCGTGACCCGAACAAGGGCGGCGGGGTGGGGCTTGGCCTCGCGATCACCCAAGATATTGCCCGCAGTCATGGCGGCAGGCTTATCCTTTCGAAAAGCCAAGATTTGGGCGGGTTGAAGGCCGAGTTTTTGATTGCTTGTTAGGGCGGGTTCTGTTCGGGCCGCTGTGGCCCATCGGCCAAGACAGCGGATAGTCGGCAGCGCGGACATTTTTTAAACTTGCCTCATTGAATTCAGTTTAAGGGCTTTTAGCTTAAGCATTTGCTAACGGTGTTTTGGCATGACAGGGTTAAGCAAGTTTTGAGGGTGCCGGTTTCGGCGTGTCGTTTTGAGATTGGGAATTTTTCCGATGCCCTTGCGGGGGGCGGCACGCACTACTAAGACTTAGGCAATCCTTTGGGACATACGTTACTTTAGATAAACAGGCAGGCGCAGATGCAAGATCCAATCGATCACTACATGAACACCCTCGTTCCCATGGTTGTGGAACAAACCAGCCGCGGCGAACGCGCCTATGACATCTTTAGCCGGATGCTTAAGGAGCGGATCATTTTCATGTCGGGCCCCGTGCATGACGGCATGTCGAGCCTGATTTGCGCCCAGCTTTTGTTTCTTGAGGCCGAGAATCCTTCGAAAGAGATTTCGATGTATATCAACAGCCCCGGCGGCGTAGTGACCAGCGGCCTGTCGATCTATGACACGATGCAGTATATCAAGCCCAAGGTTTCGACCCTTGTGATTGGTCAGGCCGCGTCGATGGGGTCGTTGTTGTTGACTGCTGGGCAAAAGGGTATGCGGTTCTCGTTGCCCAACAGCCGCGTCATGGTGCACCAGCCTTCGGGGGGGTATCAGGGGCAGGCGACGGACATTATGATCCACGCGCGCGAAACCGAGAAGTTGAAGCGCCGGTTGAACGAAATCTATGTGCGCCACACCGGCAATGACTATGAGACGGTTGAGGCCGCGCTAGAGCGTGACAACTTCATGTCGGCCGAAGATGCCAAGGCTTGGGGTCTGATCGACGAGATTTTGGAAAACCGCGGCAAAGCCGAGTCAGAAGCCAAGTAAAGCCTTGCCCCCAAAGGTGATGACGTTTGGGGGCGATTTGACATTGTGAAGGCGTGGGGCTTGGCCTAGACTTGGCCCCAGCAGATTTTAAGCGACGCAGGGCAGAGGATTAGAATGGCGACGAGTTCGAGCAGCGACAGTAAAAACACCCTCTATTGCTCATTTTGTGGCAAGAGCCAGCATGAGGTGCGTAAGCTTATTGCGGGGCCGACGGTTTTCATCTGTGATGAATGCGTCGAGCTGTGCATGGATATTATCCGCGAGGAGACCAAAACCAGCGGGTTGAAGACGACAGAAGGCGTGCCAACGCCCAAGGATATTGCAAAAGTGCTGGATGATTATGTCATCGGGCAGGTGCATGCGAAACGGGTTTTGGCGGTGGCGGTGCATAACCACTACAAACGTCTGAACCATTCGTCTAAGTCGGATATCGAGCTGGCGAAATCCAACATTTTGCTCATCGGCCCGACGGGTTGCGGTAAAACCTTGCTGGCACAAACGCTGGCTCGGATTTTGGACGTGCCATTCACGATGGCCGATGCAACGACTTTGACCGAGGCGGGTTATGTGGGCGAAGATGTTGAAAACATCATCCTCAAGCTGCTGCAAGCGTCTGAGTATAATGTTGAGCGTGCGCAGCGTGGCATCGTTTATATCGACGAAGTTGATAAAATTACGCGCAAATCGGACAACCCCTCGATCACACGGGATGTTTCGGGTGAAGGCGTTCAGCAGGCTTTGCTGAAAATCATGGAAGGTACCGTTGCATCTGTGCCGCCGCAGGGTGGCCGAAAGCATCCGCAGCAGGAATTCCTGCAAGTGGATACGACGAACATTCTGTTCATCTGTGGTGGCGCGTTTGCCGGTTTGGAAAAGATCATTGCGCAGCGCAACAAGGGTTCAGGCATCGGCTTTGGTGCCGAGGTCAAAGATCCCGATGCGCGCGGCGTGGGTGAAATGTTCCAAGAGCTGGAGCCGGAAGATCTGCTGAAATTCGGGCTTATCCCTGAATTTGTGGGCCGTTTGCCCGTGCTGGCCACCTTGACCGACCTTGATGAGGCCGCGTTGATTACGATTTTGACGCAGCCAAAGAATGCCTTGGTCAAGCAGTATCAACGCTTGTTTGATATTGAGGGTACGCAGCTGACCTTTACCGCTGATGCGTTGACCGCGATTGCGAAACGCGCAATCAAGCGGAAAACCGGTGCGCGGGGCTTGCGGTCGATCATGGAAGATATCCTGTTGGATACCATGTTTGAACTGCCGGGCCTGAGTGACGTGCAAGAGGTTGTTGTCAATGAAGAAGCCGTGAATTCGGGTGCAAAACCGCTGTTGGTTCATACTGACCGTAAGAAAAAAGAACCTGCGAGCGCGGGCTAAGCAATAGGGGCAGGCCTTTCAGGGCCTGCCTTTTTTCGGCGCACAGGTTGAGGCTGGACCTTGGCCGCGCCTTACGCCATATACCACAGTGAAACGAACCCGGAGGCCCGTGATGTATTTCCTCAAACGTCTGCTGACTTGGTGGAACAGCCAAACCATCAGCACACAGATTTTCACTTGGCGCAAAGGCGTTAAGGTGGGTGAAGATTCGCAGGGGAATATCTATTACAAAACCGCCGATGGCAAACGCCGCTGGGTGATTTACAACGGCGAGATGGAGGCCACACGGGTTAGCCCCGATTGGCATGGCTGGCTACATTTCACATGGGATGAGACACCGAGCGATAAGCCGCTGGTCCACAAAGCATGGGAAAAGCCGCATTTGGAAAACTTGACGGGGACTGACGCGGCCTATGCGCCAACTGGGTCTATTCGCAGGCCTATGCCCGCAGCGCGCAGTGATTATGATGCGTGGCAGCCGGAATAATCGGTTGCAGGGCACGTAAAATGATCCGTTTCACCGCAGTTTTGCTGGCCGTGTTTTGTGCGACGTCTGCACAGTCGCAAACGGCTGTCAGCGCGCCTGGCGGCGTGGTGCGGTGGCTGGACAAGGTGTCGGGCGAGAGCGGTGATATCGAACTTGCGCGCGGGCAGCAGGCACGCAACGGGCGGTTGTCTATTCAGTTGGATGAATGCCGCTATCCCGCCGATGACAGCCCGACCGAAGCCTATGCGCATCTGACAATTTTAGACGCGCTTATGGATAAACCAGCATTTACTGGATGGATGATCGCAAGCAGCCCCGCGCTGTCGGCCATGGACCATCCACGCTATGACGTTTGGGTTTTGCGCTGCCTGACCAACTGAGGCGTCGGCGCGTAATTCTTTGGTGCAAAGCTGGCTGAGCGATGGAGCGCCGCATCCAACCGCACATGGTACTCATCTCTTGAAATCTCAATCGCCCCGAGCGAGGCGAGGTGGGGTGTGATGAACTGGGTATCAAAAAGCGTAAACCCACCCGACTTCAGCCGATGGACCAACCAAGCCAGCGCGATTTTTGACGCATCGGTACGGCGTGAAAACATGCTCTCACCAAAAAAGGCCGAGCCGAGCGTGACGCCGTAAACGCCGCCCACCAGATCGGGGCCTTCCCACACCTCTAGACTATGGGCAAAACCTGCTTTGTGCAGCGCCTGATAGAGGGCGAAAATTTCGGCGTTGATCCAAGTTTCAGGCCGGTCGGCACAGGCGGTAACCGTGGCGGCAAAATCGAAGTCTGTTTTGATGGTGTAATTACACCGCGCAATGCGCTGCGAAAGACTGCGTGAAATATGGAACTTGTCCAAGTCAAAGATCCCGCGACGGCTTGGATCGACCCAGTGCATTTCAGAGGATGTACTACTTTCGGCCATCGGAAATACACCGGCGGCATAGGCGGAGAGTAAAAGCTCTGGGGTTATAGGGTCTGACATAGGCAAAGGTGCTACTGAAGTCGGGGGGCGTTGCGGCCCCCCAAAGTTTCAGTGCTGGCCAAGCTGGGCATCAAGCCATTTTTCCAGCCAGTGGATGTTGTAGTCACCGGTTTGCACATCGGGCTCGGCCAAAAGTGCGTGGAACAAAGGGACGGTGGTATCGATCCCGTCGATGATCAACTCTCCCAGGGCGCGGTGTAGGCGAGCCAAGGCCTCGGGCCGGTCACGGCCGTGGACGATCAGTTTGCCAATAAGGCTGTCGTAATATGGCGGGATCGAATAGCCGCCATAGAGTGCCGAATCCATCCGCACACCAAGGCCGCCGGGCGCGTGGAAGGTGCGCACTTTGCCAGGGCAGGGTGCGAAATTCGGCAGCTTTTCGGCGTTGATCCGTACCTCAATTGCGTGGCCGTTGATTTCCAGCTCGTCTTGGGTGAACGACATGCCCAAACCGGCCGCAACGCGGATTTGTTCGCGCACAAGGTCGACACCAAAAATCGCCTCGGTGACGGGGTGTTCGACCTGAAGGCGGGTGTTCATCTCAATGAAGAAGAATTCGCCGTCCTCATACAGAAACTCAACCGTGCCCGCGCCGATATAGTTGATCTTGGCAACCGCATCGGCACAGATTTGGCCGATTTTAGCGCGCAATTCGGGGGTGATTGCGGGGCCTGGGGCCTCCTCAAACACCTTTTGGTGGCGGCGTTGCAGCGAACAATCGCGCTCACCCAAATGCACCGCATTGCCTTTGCCATCGCCAAACACCTGAATTTCAATATGGCGCGGCTTTTGCAGGTATTTCTCGATATAGACTTCGTCATTGCCAAAGGCGGCTTTTGCTTCACTCCGCGCTGTGCGGAAGGCGATTTCCAGTTCTTTGGCGTTTTTGGCGACTTTCATACCACGCCCGCCGCCGCCTGCCGTGGCCTTGATGATGACTGGAAAGCCGATACCTTCGGCCACACCAATCGCATCTTCATAGCTGGCAACGCCACCCGCAGAACCCGGCACGACCGGAATGCCGAGGGCCGCAGCAGTTTCTTTGGCGGTAATTTTATCGCCCATAATGCGGATATGTTCCGCCGACGGGCCGATAAAGGTGATGTCGTGATCTTCTAGCGCTTGGGCAAACGCCTCATTTTCGGACAAAAAGCCGTAGCCGGGGTGGACAGCTTGGGCGCCCGTAATCTCACACGCCGAGATGATCGCGGCCTTGTTAAGGTAGCTGTCGGTTGAGGATGCCGGGCCGATGCAAATGCTTTCATCCGCCATGCGCACATGCATGGCGTCACTATCGGCGGTGGAATGCACAGCGACAGAGGCGATCCCCATTTCGCGGCAGGCGCGGATAACGCGAAGGGCAATTTCCCCCCGGTTGGCGATCAGGATCTTGTCAAACATGGTGTGCCCCTTATTCGATGATCATCAAGGGGGCGCCATATTCGACAGCGCTGCCGTCTTCGAACAAGATCCGTTTTACCGTGCCCGAGCGGGTGGCGGGGATGTGGTTCATGGTTTTCATCGCTTCGATGATCAGAACCGTATCGCCCTCGGCCACCTTATCGCCAATCACGACAAACGGTTTCGCACCTGGCTCGGCCGACAGATAGGCCGTGCCAACCATTGGCGAGGTCAACGCGCCCGGGTGTTGGGCCGGATCATCGTTAATCGCAGCGGCCATTGGCGCGCCAGCAGACGGCATGGCTGCGGGCATCGCTTGGGCCATCATCGGTGCCTGTGCCATGGTGACCACATTTGCCTGTTTTACAACACGCACATCAAGGCTGTCATCCTCGGCGTAATCACGTTTAACCGAGATTTCGGTCAATTCATGGGTGTTCAGAATTTCGGCCAGCGCCTTGATAAAGGCTACGTCTGCGTCTGTCGAATGTTTGCTCATACTGTCCTCGAGTATCGGGTTTCCGGGTGATTTCGACAAGTTTCGGCTTGCCTGTCCCGAATGATGTGGGGTCTTTATACTCTAGGGAAGCTTTGGTGAAAAGCACGAGTTACACGTGGCAGGGTTTGACAAAAAATCACGAATTTTAAAATTTACCATTTGATAAAATATTTGACCTGTGGCAGCCTTTTGAAATCGTAGCAACCGGAGGGCCAAACTTTGTCCAACACCCCGCTGACGCCTGGAATTGTTCCGGGCCGCCTTATCGCCGAGGCCTATGCAAGTAACTTTGATGATCTGGAACCGGCTCTTGATGGGCATGAGGCGCATGTGGCGGCGGATCGCTGCTATTTTTGCCATGATGCGCCCTGCATGACGGCCTGCCCGACCAGCATTGATATTCCTTTGTTCATTCGCCAAATTGCGACCGGTACGCCCGAGGCGGCCGCGAAAACCATTTGGGATCAGAACATTCTGGGCGGCATGTGCGCGCGGGTCTGCCCGACCGAGCAGCTGTGCGAAGAGGTCTGCGTGCGCGAGATGGCCGAGGGCAAGCCGGTTGAAATTGGCCGTTTGCAGCGTTTTGCGACTGACCGCGTGATGGCGGCGGGGGTGCATCCGTTTACGCGCGCGGTCCCCACGGGCAAGAAGGTGGCGGTCGTTGGCGCGGGGCCTGCGGGGCTGGCCGCGGCGCACCGCTTGGCTTTGCACGGGCATGATGTGGTGATGATGGACCGCAATGAAAAGCCGGGTGGTCTGAACGAATACGGCATTGCGAGTTATAAGGCGCCGCATGATTTTGCCCAAGCCGAGGTGGAGTGGTTGCTGAAAATCGGGGGAATCACGGTGCAGACAGGGGTAGAACTGGGCCGTGATGTCAGCTTGGACAGTTTGCGGGCCGAGTATGACGCCGTGTTTTTGGGCATCGGTCTGGCTGGTGTGAACGCGCTGCGGGCCGTTGGCGAAGATGTAGCAGGTGTGCGCGATGCTGTTGATTTTATTGCCGAGTTGCGCCAACAGCCGGATAAGGAAAAGCTGCCGATTGGCCGCGATGTGGTGGTGATTGGCGGCGGGATGACTGCTGTTGATGCCGCTGTGCAGTCGCGCCTTTTGGGGGCGCAGAACGTCACCATCGTCTACCGGCGCGGCCAAGAAAAAATGAGCGCTAGCGTGCATGAGCAAGACCACGCGCAGCAGGTGGGCGTGCGGATTATCTGCAATGCCGCACCCGTTGAGGTGATTGGCAAAGGCGGCACCGTGTCGGCGGTTGAGTTTGCCTATACCGAGGACGGGCCGGACGGGTTGAAGCTGTTGGACGATACCTTCACGCTGACCGCCGATCAGGTGTTCAAGGCGATTGGGCAAACACTGGTTGCGCCCGACGGGATGGCAGGGCCAAAGCTGGATCTGCAACCCTTGGCGCGGGTTTGGACCGGCGGCGATTGCGCTGCGGGCGGCGAAGATCTAACCGTGACCGCCGTTGCCGAAGGTCGCGATGCGGCAGAGGCTATTCATGCAAGTTTTGGGGCGTAGGGGGCTATTATGGCAGATCTGACAACGAATTTCATCGGCATAAAATCCCCCAACCCGTTTTGGCTGGCCTCGGCCCCGCCAACGGATAAGGAATATAACGTGCGCCGCGCGTTTGAGGCGGGCTGGGGCGGGGTGGTTTGGAAAACCCTTGGCTCTGAGGGGCCGCCCGTGGTGAACGTGAATGGCCCGCGCTATGGCGCGATCTGGGGGGCAGACCGGCGTTTGCTGGGGCTGAACAACATCGAATTGATCACGGACCGCCCGCTAGAGGTGAACTTGCGCGAAATTAAATCGGTCAAACGTGATTATAAAGACCGCGCGTTAATCATTTCTTTGATGGTTCCCTGCGATGAAGAGTCGTGGAAGGATATTTTGAAGCGGATCGAGGATACGGAGGCCGATGGCGTAGAACTGAACTTTGGTTGCCCGCATGGGATGGCCGAACGGGGAATGGGATCGGCTGTGGGGCAGGTGCCAGAGTATATCGAGATGGTGACGCGCTGGGTTAAGCAGCATTCGCGTATGCCATGTATCGTGAAATTGACGCCGAATATTTCCGATATTCGCAAACCTGCCGAGGCGGCAAAACGTGGCGGCGCGGATGCGGTGTCTCTGATCAACACGATCAACTCGATTACTTCGGTGAATTTGGACAGCTTTGCACCCGAGCCGATGATTGACGGCAAAGGTACGCATGGTGGCTATTGTGGGCCAGCGGTGAAGCCGATTGCGCTGAACATGGTGGCCGAGATTGCGCGCAGCGCCGAGACGCGGGGGATGCCAATCTCGGGAATTGGCGGCGTAACAACATGGCGTGACGCGGCAGAGTTTATGGCGCTTGGCGCGGGCAATGTGCAGGTTTGCACGGCGGCCATGACCTATGGGTTTAAAATCGTTGAGGAAATGATTTCCGGCCTGTCGCAATATATGGATGAAAAGGGTATGATCTCGACCGCCGATCTGGTGGGCCGCGCGGTGCCGAACGTGACGGATTGGCAGTTCTTGAACCTGAATGCGGTGTCAAAAGCCAAGATTGACCAAGATGCCTGTATTTCTTGTGGGCGGTGCTATGCGGCCTGTGAAGATACAAGCCATCAAGCGATCTCAATGAGTGAAGATCGGGTTTTTGAGGTGATGGATGACGAATGTGTTGCCTGCAACCTCTGTGTAAATGTGTGCCCCGTCGAAGGCTGCATCACGATGGAAGAAATGCCGAAAGGGGCCGTCGACCCGCGGACGGGTAAGACAGTGGGCGATTATGCCAATTGGACCACACATCCGAATAACCCCAGCGTGACGGCAGCCGAATAAAAATGCCGCTGCGCCTAGGTTTTTTCGGCTGGGTGCAGCGCCGACCCCATGGTCTCTAAGGCTGTGCTGTAGCCTTTCAAGGCTTGTTGAGATTGGGCCGCGATTTGCGTCGCGAGGCTAAGGGCCTCGGCCGAGGCGGGCGGGTTTGCCAAAAGGGCGCGGATGATGGCCGTTTTTTCGCGCGGCTCCAAAGCCGTTACGGCGGCCTTGCGCGCCTCATCCACGCTAAGGGGCGCGGGAAGAACCGTGGTTTCAGCGAGTGAAGCTATTGGCTTTTGTATTTCAATAGTCGTTGGCTGCGGCACCGAGGTGCGCGTTGAAGTTGGGAAATCCATTGGTGCTATCCATTTCCGGTGAGGCCCCCGCCTTAGGATAGTCTAGCAAAAATTACGCCGTATTTCTTGCCCGAAATGTGCAGGATTTTAGCGAATTTACACTGTTAACAGGCGCCGGAACAATATTTCCAGAAAGGCCTCAGCCTCGGCAAAAGGGTCGTGGTCGGGGCCGAGCACGGCGCGGACCTGCACGTCGAAATCGGCGTAATGCTGGGTCAGCGCCCAGATTGAGAAAATCAGATGAACAGGGGGAAGAGCCGCAATTTTTCCGCTATCCATCCACGCTTGCAAAACGGCGGTCTTTTCATCGACCAGATCTTTCAACTCGCCCTCAATCGCGGCGCGCAAATGGGGGGCGCCGTGCAAGACTTCGTTTGCAAAAAGGCGGCTTTCGCGCGGAAAGTTCTGGCTGATTTCCAGCTTTTTTCGAACATAGGCCATGATCTCAACCAAGGGGTCGCCCGCAGGGTCCATCGCGCGCAAAGGGTCAAGCCAAGTGGTAAGGAGTTGGCTCAGGAGCGTGTTGTGGATCGCCTCTTTGGAGGGAAAATAATAGAGCAGGTTCGGTTTGGAAAGGCCCGCCACCTCGGCGATTTGATCTAGGGTGGCACCGCGAAACCCGTTGGCGGAAAAAACATCGAGCGCCGCATCAAGGATGGTGTTTGAGTTTTTCTGCTGGATTCGTGTTTGCGGGCGGCTCATATTTGGTCCTGCGAAGGGGCCGGCTATCGCCTGGCGGGAGGGCGATATTAGCCTGAGTTGGGGAAGGGGTCAAACCTTATGCGCTGCCCTTGCCATGGGCGCAAAAGCGCGTCCGATTTAAATTCACATTATTTTTTACATATTGAAAGCCAATAAAAATTAGCCGGAACTTAACCTGAGAATAGCATTCTTAGGAAACAATGGCCCAACGACGATAAGGACAACTTGCCAAGCAACCGTATTGATTGATGACTCTCGGGTGCGCGTGACCCGGTTTGATTTTGGCCCCAGCGCTGAGACAGGGTGGCGAGGGCTTGGATATGTGATCGCTGCCATCACTGATTGACAGATGCGTTGGAGGAGGTGGGAGGTGCTGTGTGTGGTATTGGTGCCTGCAGGCGCAGTGAAGGGGGGGAGAGCATAACGTGATCAACGCAGGCGATTGTCGATGTGTTTTGTTGAAATGAAGATGAAATCTCAGGGTTGAGTAGGCTATGTGGTTCAGGATGAAAGGCCAGAGCTGGCTGGGTTTGGCGTGATTAGGCCTTGGATCAATTCCTCGACCATCACCGAGATCAGCTCGGACCGGCTAGAGACGCCGGCCTTGCGGTAAATCGCGGCGGATTGGGCTTTGATCGTGCCGTCACGGGTTTGGCGCAATGCGGCGATGTCGGCCACGGCTAAGCCTTTGATTAAAAATAGTGCCACGTCACGTTCGGCCGCTGTGAGGCTCCAGCGGAAAAAATGATCGGTTATCACTTCTTGAAAGGCGCCAGAGGCAATGCCGAGTTCGCGCTCAACTTTGGTATTGCGGTGCAGCAGGCTGCGGTATTCCCGCAAGGTAAGCGGTGCGCCAGCCTTGCAGTTACCCATAAGTGTCTGGCGGCGACGTTGCGATGCGGGCTCCCTCGACGAGATCGGCTAGGCGTGAGAA